>NC_014533.1:600000-879545 GCF_000147335.1 Gloeothece verrucosa PCC 7822 | reverse complement strand
TTTAAATTGGATTCAATATTTCTTTTATGCCGCTTTTTAGGAACTGAGTAGTTACTATGATCTTTTTTAAGAAGAGTAACAAAATTTTGCTAGAGATTTTGGATACTTTATACTCTATAAGCTTTTTGGAGTTTTCACCGATTTTTAAGCTTCTTTTCGGTAACAGTTATTATTTATTCAAATTGTTTTACTTAATTTAAAATTGTTTTACCGTAGTTTAATTATCTTTTTATTTCTTCATCTTATTGACTCAAAAAGGCAATTTGTGACAAGCTCAAAATAGCTCAAAGCCTTATCAATCTTAGCTTTTAGATTTCCATTAATTGTTAAGATACATGTGACTAAAAGATAGGGGATTATCCTAGAATTAGTATTAGTTGAAAACCGGTCAATTTCTGTAGTTCTATCATTGATGAACAGCAACAGTAAACAAATTTATAATTACACGGTTATTCTAGAAAGAGAAGCTGATGGGAGTTATCATGCCTTTTGTCCTGCTTTAAAAGGCTGCCATTCTCAAGGGAATTCTTTTGAAGAAGCTATCCTTAATATTACAGAAGCTATTGAATTATATATTGAAAGTTTAAAGGCTGATAATTTGTCCATTCCTCCTGATTTAATTGTCCTTCCTTTAAGGATTTCGGTATAATAATTCATCTAAATTGACATTAATTAAATTGATTGGATTGCAATGCTTAGGGAGCAATGTTATCATTATGATGTATGATTGTAATTAGTGTATAACATAGATGACTTCCCAGTCGCTTGAAGATAACTCCCAACAACTGGAAACGCGAGTAGCCACCTTAGAAAAAGAATTGGCACAGATGAAGCTGATTTTAGCCGAATCGATCCAAAAAAAAGAACCCTGGTGGTTAAAAATTGCAGGTAGTTTTGAAAATGATTCTACTTTTGATGAAGCTGCTGCTTTAGGGCGAGAATGGCGTAAATCCGCTCAGTAGGTGATGGACACAGATGTACATTTTTGATACAGATCATCTTAGCCTCATTCAACGAAATGGAATTGAGGGAAAACGAATTCTCTCAAAATTAATTTCGTCTCCAGGGGTTGAAGTGGCTGTAACTGTGATCACTTATGAAGAACAGATTAGAGGGAGGCTTAGTCTTCTATCTAAAGCCAAAACTCTCGATCAACAAGTTCTTGCTTATCAGGGGTTACAAAAACTAGCCAAAGATTATCAAGAGATAGAAATTCTCCCATTTAACCGCACTGCTGCACTCGAACATCAACGTTTACGAAAAGCTTATCCCCGTTTAGGAAATATGGATCTCAAAATTGCTGCGATTGCTTTGATCAACGATGCCATCTTACTCACCTGTAATGAATCAGATTTTGGGCAAATCAGCGAACTAAGGACAGAGAACTGGGCAAAAGTTTAATGTTAAAGCTAATCTAAAAAAGTAAGATTTGTTGACTTTATGAGTTGGATTATGTTAAATTGAATTGCATTAAAGTTATGATTGTTTATCTTCATAGTTAAAATAATTATAAGAGGCTATTTATAAAGTCAATCTTAAGAAACGAGGCGACGCAACATTATCCTTGTCATAACTGCATAAATAGCGGCTTCACTCATTTCTGATAATTTTTCATAATCTTTACTCAAACGACGATACCAGTTAAACCAGCCGAACGTTCGTTCCACAATCCATCTTTTCGGTAAAACTTTAAATTTTTTGTCTGAACGCTTTATTACTTCTACTCTTGCTTGAATCATCAACCAAATAGCCAGAGCAAATTTATCACCACTATAACCAGCATCTACCCACATTAAAGCCACTTTTTCAAGCAGTTTGGGATTTTCTTCTAATAGTTCCATTACCGCCGTCGCCGCTAAGACTCTTTCTTGACCATGAGCTTCAGCTACAATTACTTTCAAGATTAATCCTAAACTATCAACTAATAATTGCCTTTTTCGGCCTTTGACTTTTTTTCCACCGTCAAAGCCATACACATCCCCCTTTTTTCGGTTGTTTCCACCGATTGGCTGTCTGCTATGATTACACTACTTTGCGGAGATTTCCCTACCTGTTGACGAACCATCTGCCGGAGGGTGTGATTGATTTTTTCCCAAACCCCCTTTTTGACCCATTTGCGATAATAACTATAGACTGTGGAGGGAGGAGGAAAATTTTTGGGTAAATATCTCCATTGGCATCCGGTCTTCAAATGATAATATATCGCATTACAGACTTGTCTAATATCTGTAGTACGCGGATGTCCCCCGGATTTAGCGGCTGGAATAAGTGGGGCAAGCAATTCCCATTCGGCATCAGATAAATCACTTGGATACAAGCAGATCGCTCCTCACTTTTGATTGCGAACAATTACCCAGATTAGATTAATCGTTTTTGGCCTATTTTTTTCTTGTCTTTAGATTTACTTTATAAACACCCTCTCAAACGTTAAATTTTGCGTGTTTATTAGCGGCTGAGAAAATCCTATTGATGCAATTGAACTTCCGTAACGAATATCAAAAGGTTTAAAAAATCCGTGAATTAAGGAAGAGTTAGCTTGCTGATAAGCGAGTTCTTCTCTTGTATTTTTAAAAGATCGCTGAGATCTACAGCTTGTCCCAAATAGTCTTTAGCCATTTCATTAACTTCTTTTGAGGTAAATACCGAAGAATTCTGCAAATCTACTTCTTTAAGTACAAAAAGTGGAAAATTTGAAGGGGGCACTTCTTCTTGTCTTTTAGGTACAGATAAACTATTGCGCTCCGATTGTTGAGCTAATACATCTTTTGGGATAAGTACCAGCAGTACCATGATCAATTGTATACAAAGCTTCATGTGTTGAATTCTCGACAAATTTTCTTAATTTACAGACAAATAGCTAGGGGTTTGGAGAGATAACCTGCTGACGGATATGCCACAAGCGATCGAGCAAGCCTAATTGCTGTTGGGCATATTCTGGAACCATTTCTGGGTTCCAGAACCAATTTTCAATCGTTTTCTTTTGTTTATTGAAAATTCTTTCTAATAAATCAATACAAGCTGCTCGATACTTTTTATCATCTTCATTTATACCATAAATTACCGGTATCCAACAACGGCAAAATTCCTCAAGACTTAGTAGAGACACTACACTAAGCCAGTCTGTGATTTCGTCTTCTCTGTCTGTAAATTTAGACACTTAGGGCTTGTATTTGACTTTTGTTCTTGCTTTCAAGCTATATATTTAAGCATAAATGTTATTATCTAAGAAATTGATAAGCTTTTTTCTAAAATGGAGCTATTTTATATTCTTCTGATCGACAATGATCCAGCCTTGGCTGGACAGATTGTTGAGTATTTCAACCCTCCTATGTTTTATGCTTCAGATCTTATTACCAGTAAAAATCAACCCGGTAATAAAACAAAGCCATATCAATTTGTCTTTATTTACTGCCGAACCTTCAAAAAAGCACTACAAACACTGATTGCACATAATGCCGATCCCTACGCTCAGGAGCGAAATTTACCTTGCATTGATACTATTCTTTTTGAGATTAGGGATAATACCAGAGGACGAAAAGAAAAGTTTTCTTATTTAGATTTTTTGCAAGAAATTCATCAATTAGGCATTCAGAGGCTTAAATTGAAAGGTTTATTGGCACAATCTCCTTGTTTTCCCGAAACTTTAAAAGACGAACTGACTTGGTACGGAGTGAGAGGCTTTCTACGAAAACCTTTTACCCTAGAACAGCTTGAAGAATATTTACAAAAATTTTCAAATCTTGTTAATGGTAGCACCACTTTTTTTATAGAACCTCGTTCTAAAACCACCGCTTTTTCCAATCAAACTCAAATTCAGCGCATTCTTAGATATTATAACCGCTTCAATAAGTTAGCTGGTATATCTCTTCCTGCTCTTTTAGAAGAACGTAAGCCTGACGGAAGTACAATTATTTCTTTGCAAAAGGGAGAAGTAGAATTGGAAGAATCTCTCATTGCCAATCCCGAAGACTAAGCTAAAAACCTTATTTTTTTGATTTATTAGGCCAAAATAGATTTTTGTATCATTAAAATAAGCATTTGGTTTATTTTTTTAACTAAAATGTCTTATTTTCAGGTTTAGAATAAAATTGAGATGGCTTATTTAATTGCGAACACAAAAAAAGCATTTGTTTGCTTATTAAAAATTTACATATCAATTTTGTTACCGGGTTGGTAGAATTACAGTATATTTTTTAGAAAGGATTAAAGGTTAGCTTACCCTACGGGTAGGGTAGCTACCTCTCTTGATAAATTATTGAATAGTACAATGATAACAGATTTAAACCACTCCCATTGCAGAAATCGCTTTCATGTTACCCTTCTACCTGAATCTAACTTTGATGCGCGTTTATCTTTTGAAGCTCCTTGCGAAGCCGTCGAAGCGGACGAAATTCCCGATTTAGAAGAAATTTGTGCCGATGATCGCGCCTTAAAAAGCTTTGTGATCAGGGGGGTTGAACGAATTAAGAGGAGCCGCTACCTCCTGTTCAAAGAGATTTACAAGCTAGGGTGCTTTATCGATGGTGTTAAGAAAAAAAGCTCTGATGACCAGTTCGACAAAATCCGCCTCATCCTCCGTGAAGATATTGGAATTAGTGAGAATGAGCAGAATACAGCACTGAAACTTTATCGAACGATCAAGGCACTTCCCGATCCTAGGCGCAGACAGTTAGCCTCTATTGATAAGCCAATCTGGAATTTAAGCCTTCTCAACAAGCTCTGCCAACTGTCTGAGCAAAAATGGGAAGAATTTTCGTGTTCTCTCGCCAAGCTGAAAAGACGGGCCAAATTGGGCTACAGCAGTCTGAAAAATTTAATAGAATCCTTCATTCCTCCGAAATATCTCAAAGGAGGTCAACCTTTTAAAGATATTGATCGGGAGTTGATTCAATCTAAGCTTAAACTAAGCCAAGACATCCTTACTACTATCGTAGAGAAAGCCCAGGAGAATGCCGCACACAGAGAAGACCCAACCTTACAAACGGATGATGTTATTAGTGCGTTAACCGAAGCAGGTTATGATACTGCCGCTATCCTCCCGCCTCCTTATAAGAAGTCTAACTTAGCCCAAGCCAAAGCCCAAGCGGAGCAAGCCCAGAAAATCGCTAAACACGCTATTGCCACCAGCAAGCAATTGAGCCTACAGTTGGAAGAGGAGAAGTCAAAAAGTGCAGAAGCAATTGCACGACTTGAAGCACTGCAAGCCGAAAAGAAACATTTAGAACTCGAACTGGCTAAATCCAAAACAGCAACACCCCTAAAAAATGTTTTATCTTTTGCTGGTACTGCCTCAAACAACAATATACTGAAATTCAGTGTAGCCGGTACCCAAGCTCAAATCAATCCACAAAATTTTGGCTCTTTTGAGGATGCGCTCACTGCCGCCACCCAACAAATTGCGGCTATCGCAGAAAGCCAAATTGCCAAGATTAAAGCGCATTCTTCGGGCCTCCTCTCTAATTTAGAGGCTAAGTTGGGAATACAGTTATCTCATGAAGAACTCCCAGATGTAGGGAACATCCTACTTCGCCCTACAGAGGATGAGACTATATCATTGAGTGTCGCCTCCGAACCTGTTCAAGCAAACGCATCTATAAATATTCCCAACTTAGAGGAGGTAACAACCTCACCAATTGACGACGCGGCTAGTGGAGAGTTTTCTCATGATCCCATAGATGCACACCCAGAAACCCTTGCCGAGAGTGGGATGGCTTCTGTGTTTCAAAAAGGTGGCAACTCAACAGCCACAGCCTCCTGTGAACTCCAACAGGCCCAACGTTTCGTCAAGGGAGCCATTGTGGGTCTTCTCGACAAAACCCGGCTTGAATTTGTTAAGCGCGGGAAAATGATTTCCACAACCGGCCAACAGGTTTTGGTACACTTTTTTGATGGCAAAACTGGACATTTTAATCTCAATGATTTGTGCATCCTAGAAATGCCTCAAACTTATAAGGGATTTGCCTAAGCCGCTCCGGGTGCGCGAAAACCATTTTTTGCCACACTTCGCGTCTCTGTAACTGGCGAACGCATCGCAGGTGGCAAGACATTCTCACGGGTGAGAGCGCTTTTTTTAAACAAATAATTACAACACCTTATTACACCTCATTTCCTAGCTAATATAACTATTTCTTGAAAATCCACTTTTAGAAGAGAGAAAAACAATGGCTCCTCATCCAAAAGCCTCCCGCTTAGATAGTTATTTCCAAAGCTTCAACTCGATTACTCTTCTTGATAATTCCCAACCTATTGAGTTAGGCCATCTAATCCAAAAATGGCAAAAACTGTTAAAACTGTTCCATGAACTCGGCCAACAATACGGTAGTTCGATTTCTCCTGAACAATTTTGCCAACATTATCGCCTCTCAAAAGCTGAATACGATCGCATTTTGTACCAAGGGAAAAAAGCTGCCGATACCTTAGTCCGGGCTAACTTGAAATTCGTCATCTTTATCGCCAACAGATACGTTGGGCGAGGTCTAGAATTAAGCGATCTCATACAAGAGGGGAGTTTAGGTTTAATTCGCGCCGCCGAACGCTTTGACCCATCTTTAGGCTACCAATTCTCGACTTATGCTAATTGGTGGGTTCGAGCCTTCATGACACGCGCCCTCGCCAATCAAAGTCGAACCATTCGTCTTCCAAGTCAGGTCAATGATAAGCTCAATAAAATTAAGAAAACCCGGCATAATTTAGCTCAACTCCTGGGTAGGAGTCCCTCAAGTTCTGAATTGGCACAAGCTTTAGGAATCTCCGTCCTTCAGTTGCATTCCTTGGCTCAACTCGATAAAAAAACCATTTCTCTGTCGGTTTGGGTTGACGAACAAGGACGAGAAACCCTTCAAGATTTAATCCCCTCTTCTGATGAACCCTCTCTAGACGAAACTTTAAAGCCTGACGAAATCGAGCAACTTCTCCAGACTTTATCCCCTCGTAATCAAGAAATAGTTAGATTGAGAATATTGGAAGGAAAAACCCTCTCTGAGATTGGACAGTCTTTTCATTTGTCGAGAGAGCGTGTCCGCAAAATCTGTCTGCGGTCCTTAACAATTTTAAGGCAAAATGCTTTGGACAAGTTAATGATTTAAAGAAAATTATCATAGCTAAAGCTAATCAAATCACTATGAACGAACAATTCAATAATCGTCAATCTGAATTATTAATCCTTGCGGGTGAATCTATCCTGCGTGGTAAGAATCGCTACATTGTCGTGCGTTCTTTGGCTAGAAAAGCTTCTGATATTTATGCAATGAACAGTCAAAAGCCCTTTGGAGAATTAGGGTCGATGGCAGTCAAATTGGCGATTTTGGCTTGGTCTAAAGACCCCTTTTAACTCATCAATATTTTCGGGCAAGTTGCTCAAAAATAGATTCATGAACAGCGAACAATTTCAAGAAAAACTAAAAAAGTTAGAGAGCTTGTATGAGACTAACTTAAATGAACTTTCTGGGAGCCAATTCATGTCCCCAAAAATGGAAGAGATTGTGTCTCCTTTGAGTCCAGATTTAGATGACCTGGTTCACGGACACAAAAAGAAAATCTCTAATAATAAAATTCAAGTAACGCCTAACAAACATATTTTTTTTCTCAAATAACGAAAGAATTTCCGTCTTTAACTGATGAAGCTCAAAAGAACCAACCTTCTTTCGCAGCTAGAGAAAAAACTCGACTTAAAAAAAAGGGTTATTAACGGCGATCGCGGTTGGGCTAGGGTTGGAGTTTTTCGCAGTAATTAACTCGTCCAAGAGATTCTTGGCGAAGTAGAAAGTAAAGTTTTGGAAAAAATTCAGGATCGATAACTTGCAAAATCTGGATAGCTGGCTATCCCATAATTTTCCGCTACTAGCTTTAGAGCGACTATTAAATCCTGCTATTTTTAGCCTCATATTTTTTGGTGCTGTAATCGGTTTAAGGACTAATTACCTTGATTTTAACTGGAGAAGTTACCAGCCCCAAAACTCTACTGATTTTTTCCTCTTATTTGGGGTTGGAGTGGTAGGAGTTTTCTTGATTGGTTTCAAGTGGGGCAGCTAGTCTTTTTAAACAACTTACATTTTCAAGGAAATGAAGAAAATGCCTATCTTAGAGTTGTTCTCGCTCGAAGCTCACCGAGGGAGAAAAAAATTTCCCTTCCTCAGCGATTTCATAGTATGATTGCAAGTATCATTGAGTTAAATTCTATGAGAACTGCTGAGAACTCCCCTAAAAATGTTGAACGCCGTTTAGTTGTCCAGACCAACGGCGATCGTAAATACATTTTCGACACGGGGGTTTTTGGGATTCTCCTTATCATTAAGCGGCTTGGAATTAGCCAAAGGAGGTGTTGTATGAAATAAAACAACTGGAAAAATTTTCAATTTACTCGATTGTAGCAGTTACTTGATTCCTTTTCAAGTGACCGATACATCTCTTTTGTCAAAATTTTCGGCTTGTCTCTACGGCATGATAGTTTGACATCGATAAGACTACGCCTCTAGTCTGAGCCTTGTACAGCTTTTTTGTGCAAATTTCCCAGAAAAAACTGGAGATTCCCTAGCGGTGAAGTCTGTTGCCTTACCCCAAGATTACCCCCAGTCAAAATACAACAATTTATTTTCATCATAAGGTGACTACTCTACCAATAACAGGGAATTTCCAGCAACCACTTACTAGACATTCGCTTACGCAAGGAAACATTGACAATGGTTGCCACAGTTTTAGACGAAACAAATTACAATTTAGCCAACGTTGAAGCCGAAACCCTCATCCTCGGCGGCATTTTATTCGACCCCAGGGCTATAGCCAAAGTGGCCGACATTTTAACGCCCGACAACTTCTATGCACCGGCACACCAGAAAATTTACCGGGTTGCCCTCTCACTGCATCGTAGCGGTCAGCCGGTCGATCTGATGTTGGTAGGGGCCCGTCTCGAAGACGAGGGGCTATTAGAGCAAGTCGGAGGAGTATCCTATCTGGCCACCCTCATCGAGCGCACCGTCTCGGCGGCTAATATAGATCGCTATGCCGCCATCGTCGTCGGTCACGGTGAGCGGCGGGAACTGCGATCGCTCCTCCTAACCATCAACGAATTGATCAACGATCGCAATTACTCGCCCTCCGAATTGCAGGAGAAGTTAATTGAGAAGGCGACAGCCCTAAAAGCAACGGTCCGGCAAAGGTCGCCGGTTAAGGTAGCGATCGCCCGTATTCAACAAGTTCTCACCAAGACCGAAGGCCATGAGTTAGAGCAAAAGATCAAGCTAGAGGAGATACGCCAAGAGCTAAAGATTTCACCTGCCCTCTGGCATAATGATTATGTTTTACCGGCCAAACGGGAATTGGCGGCTAACAAGGTAATTGCCTTCTACCCTACCCCGTCTTTAGATATATTGGTGAAGTTAGACGAAATCCGCGCCCAACATCTAAAAGATTCCGAGGTAGAAGTCCAACTGCGCTCTCTAGCCTCTTTGAGCGGTTATCAACTCTACGACCTCCGCAAGCTGTACAACGAACGATCTCTAGAACAGGAATTTACTCTCGATGAGCTAGAATTAGCCACAACCCTGCCACACTTGTTATCTCTACACAAACACAGTTTAGATATTAGAAAAGTCCTTCCCCCTTCTTTGTCCATCCCCCTTGAACAAACAGCAAGAGCTATGCCCACCGCCGTCGAGGCCATATTTACTCACATCCTGCCGGTGTGGGCTACCGGGGTGGGGGTTTCCTCCCGCCTCGTCGTCAAGGCTTCCTCGAAATACGTTCAGCCCTGTATCCTTCGCACGATGGTCGTCGCCAATAGTGGCGATCGCAAGTCCCCCGCCCTGGATAATGCTACCGAAGCGCTCGAACAGATGGAAGAAGAAGCGATTTCTCAACACGAAAGGGAATGCCAACATTATGAAGAGGAACTTGAGGCTTGGCATCAACGCAAAAAAGATGAACGTGGACCCAAACCCGTTGAACCCGTTTGTAGGCGTTTTGTCACTCGTGATGTTAATTATGAGGGCACGATTAAGCTTCACTCTGAAAACCCCCAAGGCTTACTCAATAAGGTTGATGAGCTTGCTGGTTACTTCAAGCGGATGAATAAGTTCCGCAATGGCCACGGGGATGATGATACGATCGATTTAACCCTGTTTGGCGGCAAGACTTACTCTAAAGACCGCAAAGGGGAATCTACCTATTTAAAACGCACAGCAGTTAGTGTAACCGGAACCATACAATGGGAAGCTCTAGCCGAACTTCAGTCAAAATATTCCGATACCGACTACACCGGTGCTTTAGCGCGATGGCTCATCTGTGCCACCGAACTGCCGGAACCTTTCTTAGATTTATTCTCAGATGGGGAGGTCGATTTTGGCTTAACCCGCATCAGCCGGGACTTGCTTGAATGGTTGCGCTTACTTCCTGAGCGTGATTTTATTCTCTCCAAGCAAGCTAAGGCCGTGTTTCAAAAATGGCAGCATCAGCTTGTGAGGAAGATGAAACGCGAAACCATTGCCGCTCTGGAGATAGCTTATCCCAAGTTTGAGACTTATTGTGTAAGACTCGCTCTGCTGCTGCATTTAATTTGGGCGTGGGACAGTGGTTATTTAGACCCTGCTGTCAGTGGCCTTACCATGCAGAGAGCCATTTATGTGACTAACTGGTTCATCGGGCAATTAAGATTCGTCTTGGCGAAGAATTCTTCCTCCCTAACCCTTGAGGGCAATGCGATCACCCTTCTTGACCTGTTGAAAAAGAAAGGTGAACTTACCCTGCGCGATGCTAGACGGGGTAGCCGCCGGTTGAGGGAATTAAACGACCCTCAGCTTAAGTCCGTCATGCGATCGCTCGTTGAAGCGGGTTTAGCTCAATATGTTCCTTCTAAAACCCTAAAAATTTGTCAAGTGGATACAAGCGGCACAAGCGGCACGATCGCTAATGGATCGGAAAATGGTAGTAAAATTAATGGGACAGAAGATTTTGAGGTCAGGACTGACAACAAAGTGTCAACACTTAATGATGAGATAAAACCCCCCCCAGATAAGGAATTAAATGACTTAACTGTCACGAATTTAAATGTTGAGTCGATCCTTGAGTCATCTAAGATTGTTTCTAATGAATTAAGTGAAGATCTTAATATTGCTATCGAGTTTCCTCAAGACTCTACTATTGATAGAGAGTCTCATCGTGACAGGTATGATGGGCAAAGCCAATCACCGTACGGGATCGAGGCTGATTCCCCCTCGATCCCGCTCGATGCCACTTGTGGTCAAAATTCCCCACAGTCCAATAAGGACGCGCCTTCTGTTGCTTTGCCACCTGATGACAGTTGTGTGGCGGCTGATGTTGAATGGTTGCTTAAATTTTTAGATGACTTGGAGATGGCTGTTGCTGGTAATTGTTTAGAATTTCTCGGTGACGACTTTTTGCAACTAATACGATTGAGTGAGCAGAAATATAATACTTGTTCAGTCGCGGTTGAACGAATTTGTCCGAATTATTTCCAACGTTGGTTTGCACTAATTGATCAGGCTTTAGCCCTCCTAGAGCAAACCAAGTCGAAAGTAGGGCGGCAACGATTTATAGTTATTGCCCGATGGCTAGGAATACGGCACTGGGCAACCGAAGTTATAGCCGCCGTTGCAGTTCCTTCTCTCTCGAGTGAGGTACAACTTGCCGAAGGCATAGAACATCAAATGACTCGCACCGGCTATAGTAATTGTCAGCTACGGATACACCTAGAAAAAACTTATAATGTTCAATCTGTAGAACTGTTATCTGAGCAACAACAACAGGAATTACTTGAGTTTTTAAAGGGAGCGCCCGATGCCAAATATCCTGAGTTAACTGGTGTACGGGTGCGTTCAACGATAACCGGTCAACTGGGGACTATAGTCAGTATCCGCTCCGATGCCGAGGGCAATCAAATAATTTGGCTAAAATACGACGGACAAAGCTTGGAAATTCCTGTTTTAGATTCTTCTAAGTGGCAGAGATTGGATGGGCAACCTCTACCAGAAATTAAATTGAAAAGAATTGACTCACAATCCGTAGCTAACCCGTCCCCTGAACATAATAATGAAAAAACTATTTCTACCGAGCAACCGGGTTTGTTAGAACAGTTGTCGCTGTTTGTCGAGGGTTTATTGGGGAATGATGGGCAAATAGGCGATATCATGACCTGATTGCCTTCTTTTATCCGGGTTTTTATACCCGCACCCGATCGGGAGATTAAATCTGGTGTACTGTGATCCGATGATGACAGCGACTTACTAGAGCGCAGATGAACATTTGTTCTTTACCAATAAAACTGGATGATCGACTCTATAGATTTTATCTACGGGGCACAAATTGAGATTTTTTGAGGTCAGTTTCCCCATAAGTTGATAAATGCTCATTCATTAGAAAAAAAAATTCCTAGCACCCAAAAGAGCTAGGTAAACGATCGCGTCTAAAATTTTAGGTCTTAATAACTGCGAACAGCTTCGCTGCGCTTGATCGGTTTATTTGTACTGATTAAACCTCAGAAGTAATATTAGTGTAGTAGTAGATGTAGTGCTAATGATAAATGTTTTTTCGATAAGTAATCTTAATTAGGAATGACCAGCCCGAAAAAAAGGGGATAATTATTTTAAATACACCGATTCCTTGTTTCTATCCCCGCTCCCATGAATTCTAACATCTCCCCAGACGGGGAACAATTTTTATTGACTAATGGTCAAGGACAAATCCTTCCCAAAACACAGTCGTTAAATCCAGCCTTTGTGTATTTGGCCCAACTTAGACCCCAATCCCGTCAAACCATGCGGCGTAACCTCGATTTAATGGCCGGACTCCTAACCAATCGTCGCTGTGATGCAAAATCCTTGGATTGGGCACAGCTTCGTTACCAGCATACGATCGCCCTCCGAACCGTTTTATTGGAATTGTACGCCCCTTCCACAGTTAACCAGATGCTCACAGCCTTACGCCGCGTTCTATCTGAGGCTAGAAAGCTTAAGTTAATTTCTTCAGAGGATTATGTGGACGCAATTGAACTACCCCGTGTGAGTTACCAAACTGAACTCAAAGGGCGTTATTTACATCCCCATGAAGTAACCGCTTTAATGCAGGTAGCGACATCCGATGAAAGTGTATTTGGGTTTCGTGATAGTGCTTTGCTTGCTATTGTGATTGGTGCTGGATTACGTAGAGGCGAAGTAGTAGCACTGAGGTTGGGAGATTTTGACCTTACGAGTGGGGATTTACACATTCGGGGTGCTAAGGGGGGGAAATCCCGAATCGTGCCACTACCCCAAAAATGTCAATTACTCGTCAAAGCTTGGTTGGCTGTACGTTCAATGTCACCTGGACCGCTATTGATGGCCATTAGTAAAGGAAAAGAGTTACTATGGAGATCCCTTTCGTCGCAGTCTGTACTGTATATTCTTCAAAAACGGGCACAACAGGCAGAAATTTCGTCTTGTTCTCCTCATGATTGCCGGCGTACCTACATTTCTAATCTATTAGAGGCGGGTGTAGATATAGTAACCGTCTCTCAATTGGCCGGGCATTCTTCGACATTAACTACCGCTAAATATGATCGCAGAGGAGATGAAGTAAAACGTCGCGCTGTGGAGTTACTTCCCTTATCTTGGTAAATATGCACAATTGTGCATATTTGGACGGGAAAATAACCGATACAACTACACTAAGAGGGTGTTTATAAAGTAAATCTAAAGACAAGAAAAAAATAGGCCAAAAACGATTAATCTAATCTGGGTAATTGTTCGCAATCAAAAGTGAGGAGCGATCTGCTTGTATCCAAGTGATTTATCTGATGCCGAATGGGAATTGCTTGCCCCACTTATTCCAGCCGCTAAATCCGGGGGACATCCGCGTACTACAGATATTAGACAAGTCTGTAATGCGATATATTATCATTTGAAGACCGGATGCCAATGGAGATATTTACCCAAAAATTTTCCTCCTCCCTCCACAGTCTATAGTTATTATCGCAAATGGGTCAAAAAGGGGGTTTGGGAAAAAATCAATCACACCCTCCGGCAGATGGTTCGTCAACAGGTAGGGAAATCTCCGCAAAGTAGTGTAATCATAGCAGACAGCCAATCGGTGGAAACAACCGAAAAAAGGGGGATGTGTATGGCTTTGACGGTGGAAAAAAAGTCAAAGGCCGAAAAAGGCAATTATTAGTTGATAGTTTAGGATTAATCTTGAAAGTAATTGTAGCTGAAGCTCATGGTCAAGAAAGAGTCTTAGCGGCGACGGCGGTAATGGAACTATTAGAAGAAAATCCCAAACTGCTTGAAAAAGTGGCTTTAATGTGGGTAGATGCTGGTTATAGTGGTGATAAATTTGCTCTGGCTATTTGGTTGATGATTCAAGCAAGAGTAGAAGTAATAAAGCGTTCAGACAAAAAATTTAAAGTTTTACCGAAAAGATGGATTGTGGAACGAACGTTCGGCTGGTTTAACTGGTATCGTCGTTTGAGTAAAGATTATGAAAAATTATCAGAAATGAGTGAAGCCGCTATTTATGCAGTTATGACAAGGATAATGTTGCGTCGCCTCGTTTCTTAAGATTGACTTTATAAATAGCCTCTGAACTGGGCTTAAATATTGAGCAACGGGAAAGTCGTAGTTTTGTATTGGACGATATATTATTTTCAAGGGCAGAACTTACCGCGCTTCGATTTAAACAAGTTTACCATGGATTTAAATTTTGAAGTCCTGCGGGAACTTGCCCTTGTTGCTGTAACTTCTCCCAATATTGCTCACAATTGAGTAGTTTGACCCCATCGGGCGTTTTAAGAGCGGCAACTACCTGACCTTCTGGAATTAAATCAAAAAAATTATAGCCTCTCGGTGAACTTAAGTCCTCTTGATTTGTTCCTTGACCGTGAATGGTTACTTTATAAGTATGAGATTTATAAGCTACACAGCTTTGTGCTGCGATTTCTGCTAAAGATAGTTGTGTAGGAAGCTGCGCTTGTTCCCCTTGTATTTGAAAAGGAAAATTATTAATTGTAACCGCTCCTTGAATTCCGAGTTTAGAGCTTGCTGTAATTTGACTATTTAAAGATGGAAAAAATCCTTTGGTTTCAATTTGAATATTTCCTCCTTTTCCCGCAAAAGCATTAGCTTCTAGGCTGCTATTAGGCGACAAAATTAAAACGTCAGATTTAAGAAAAATATCCCCTCCGTTTCTCATTAGCCTGGGCTTTGGCAGAATTTTATTTGAAGCAAAAAGGAATACTAATAAAATTAGATGAGCAAGGAGAAAATTTAAGAATTCAGGATCAAACTTTTTATGTTTTTAATAATTATTCAGGTCCTTATACTAAAGCTGACGATTCTGGCTACCAAATTTTAGTCAACTGGCGTAAAGCCAAGTTTAAAGTCGTTTCTATAACTGATGTGATGGAGGGAAAAGTTGCAGAACATAATTTCCGTGATCGCCTTGTTTTCGTGGGTGCTTACGCTCCTAGTTTGAAAGATCAGTTTTTAACACCTCTAAGTCGAACAAGCGAAGGCGGTTCCCCTCGACGACTGCATGGTAAGCTGCTACGCAGCTAGATTGTATAATATTTAGATAAGACCAATAAATACTCGCCCTCAAGATATGCCGGCTAAAAATCACCTTTCTCCAGAACAAAAAGAAAAACTACTTAAAACTTTAAAAGAAAGTGAAAATCCTTATATAAGAGAAAGAATTTTGATACTATTACTAATGAATGATGGAAAAACTTATCAAGAAGTTAGTGGATTTTTAGGAATAGCATATCCAACAGTAGCTTATTGGGCTGTTCATGGAGATCCAGATAATTTAGACAGTTTAAAAGATGGAAGAGCCGAAGGGAATTTTCGGAAAGCTACTAAGATATATGAAGAATTATTATTAAAAGTAGTTGAAAAAGAGCCTTGGGAATATGGCTACGAATTTGGTCGATGGACAGCGCGTCGATTAGCAGAACATCTTGAGAAAGAGACAGGGATAAAACTGAGTGGCTCACAAGTGAGTCGAATTTTTCAAAAAAAAAATTACGTTTATATTTGGGCAAAATACAGCCTAGAGAATAAACAAAATCCTGAAAAAAGAAAAATATTTAAAGAGAAATTAGCGGAATATATAAAAATAGCAAAATTTGCGCCAGAAAAGCTACAGCTATGGTTTTGGGACGAAAGTGGTTTTAGTTTGCGGGTAATAAGAAGAAAAGCATGGGGAAAGAAAGGCAGCCGCAAAAAAGTAACAGGGCAAAGAAGTAGGGGACGAGTAAATGTAATGGGAGGATTACGTTATACAGATAAAAAAAGAGTTAATTACTTTATCAAAAAAGGCAATGCTGATACTTTTTATGAATCGCTAAAACTCTTAAATGAGATTGTCAAAAAAGAATGGGTAGAGCAAGGAAATAAACTTGAAGAATTCGAGAAAAAAGGCCAGAAAATATTAATTATATTAGATAATGCTTCTTTTCATAAAAGAAAAGATATTTTAGGTAAAATAGAATCAGAATCACCTAATATTAGGCTAGAATTTCTTCCTGCTTATAGCCCAGATTATAATTTAATTGAATTGGTCTGGCATTCAGCCAAAGAATATATTGCTCACAAAACTTTTGAATCAGTTGAGGAGTTAGAAAATTTACTAAATAAATTATTAAATGAGGGAGAACTAATTATTAAGTGGGAACGCAAGCTGAAAAATAAAGGCAATGCTGTTTATTCAATTTAGCTGCGTAGCAGCTTATTGAGATCCAGGCACAGGTATCCAGCCAAATTCTCAGTACCGTTTTTGATAATAATCCTTCAATAACAGTATGGACAGAACCTTGGATTTCAGCTTGGATTTGTCTATGGGGATTGGCAGGAGTAATTTGTGTTCTTCGCTTTGGTGCAGAGAAATTAATTCAAATATCAAGTTATCTTTTAGGAGCTACTATTTTGCTGTTTATAGTTGGTTTTGCCACCTTTTTACAAGGTCATTGGATTTCAGTAGTTCCTGCGGTCTTGGCAATTCTTTTAAGCGGAGCAAGTACCTTGGCGCTAGACAGTTACTGGCAAATTATTGCGTTGAATCAAAGATTGGAAAACCAATTAGATAAACAGAGAGCTTACCGAATATTGGCTATATTGGGAAATGATTTAGCTCAAAATTTAGTTACTCCTTTTTGTTATTTGCAAAATTCGTTTAGTAGCCTCAAAAATCTTGAAGAAAATATAAGCAAAATCTTTTTTAGGCTACCTGATCCAGAATTAAAACAAAAAGCCATTAGCCAGTCAGCTAAGTTATTGTTCATAACTCAACAACAAAAAGAACAATTAGATAAAATTAGATTTAATTTAGGAATGTCGATTCCCCATTTGGAAGGGTTACTTCAAAATGATTTTTTAGAGCTAGGGCAGTATTCTCTTTCTATCGCTGAATTATTAGAACGATTGATTAGTAATTCAGCTTCAGTTTTTTATGAGTGTTATCAGCTAGATTTAAAATCAATACTGAAAATCCAAGTTTCTTTAACTGGGTTTAAAATTTATGATCGGATGAATTTTTTAGTCAGTATTTATGTAATTCTAGACGAAATTTTTAAAGCCGGGCGAGTTATTCAAAACCGAAAAGATTTTTCAATAACAATTTTTGATAAAGCGGAAAAGGAGAATTACATAATTTTTATCATCACTGACTGTATTTATGATTACAAAAGCCTCGCTTTATTGTTGGCTGTAGAAGACAGATTAAATCAATATCAGGGATTAATCAGCCAAATGTTGTCTCAAAATGTATATTGCTGGTAAATACAATTACCCCTTTCAGACGGGTTAATGTTTTAGCTAATTAAATTAATTCTGCTTCATCTTTTTTTCCTTTACTGGCACGATAAAACCATGATAGCGTAAGTACAAAAGAGCCAAACTGAATTAAGAGTTCCTTTTTTCGATACCTTAACCTAAAAAAATCTAGACAGGAAACCGCTCACTATTAAAAATTCACTGGCCGCGATGCTAGATAAAGGCACAACCGTTGAGAATGAGAAATTTTTTGTCTTGCTGTATTTTAAACGGTTTATATTTAGGGTTGGGTTAAGGAAACTTTCTCAAAACATTGTATTTTAGCGTCAATCCCTCTATTTTCTAAAAAAGTTTGGGTTTTGTGATTTCATTCTCCTAAAAGCGTTTGTCTCGTTCCTTTCTTATTGGCATATTGTTTATCGAGCCAGGGGAGAAGGTCACGAGGTAGTTTCTTGGCTTTAACTAAAGCTGGCTCGGTTAACCATTGCTCCTCGCTAACGCCAATGGTTGAAAGCCAGTGATGACAAGCTTTTGTGTTCTTAGCAAAGCCGTATCGACGGGCTAAGTAGCTGATGCCGATGCCATCGTACTTCTCAATTGCCCGGCCAAACTGATCTACAGTAACTAACGTTTCGGCCTTCTCTGTCTTAGTAACGATCGCTTCGGGTTTGCCCAGGATTAAAGCGACCATTTCAGTTCCGTGTAAAGTAGCAATAGCCTGAGTGGTTATGAGTAGTCGCTCTTGTGTTTTAGCCAGTTCGACCTCTAGTTTAAGCTTTTCTATTTCTTGTGCTTGGGCGGGAATAATTTCGATGGCCTGTTTGGCAATCCGTTCACACTCAAGGAAATAACGACGGATTTCTTTACCTTTTTGGGTTCCTGCCATCATCCCCAAGGATTTTAAGCAATCGACTGTAAGTCTTATCTGTTCTCGGTTATAGCCACCTCGCCCTGATTGCTTAACCGTTTGGTTAAGCAAAACTTGGTAGTCAATTTCTGGTTCAAAATTATTGAGTAACTTGTTTTTTGCTTTTTGCTTAGTGCTGTAACCGATCCAGTTCCAAGCTTCCTCAAAATCAACGGGAAATTCGTCCTTTGATTCGATTAAAGTTATAGCTAACTGTTGAGAAAATTCCATAGTAAGTGTTATGCTCCTATCTTATTAAAGGTGAAGGTACTCACGTTACACTTTGGTGACAACCTCAATTTGTGCGTAAACTAGCCTCATATTTTTTTAGGTGCAAAACTTAAGATTCCCCCTATAGATAAAATCTTGAGCGAAAATGAAGAGCAGGGTATATATGTAGCTCGGGTTGTATCTCAAGGATCATGCTTAAAATTTCTTAGCCCTGGGGTAGCAGCCATTTTTTGTTAGTTGGCTAAGAAGTCATTTTTGGGGCAGAAACTGCGAGATATAAAGTAATTAAAGTTCGGTTATTTAATCACTATTTTGTACAGTCTCGCAGAACAAGTAAATTATTTATATCGCAACTGAAATAGTTCGATTTTTTGAAAAAGCTTAACAAATGCTTAAATCTAGTCACCAAAATTGATAGAGATTAATTAATTAAAAATTAATCTTCAATTTCAAGCCATTCAATTTTATACAATTGGTCAAAGCTACAATCTAAAGCTTCAAGCAATTTGGCGGTACTTCCCCTATCAATTCGCTCTAAAATAGCACCACTTGTTAAATTACGGATTGTAGTCATGGAAACACCACTTTTTCTATGTAACTCGGATTGATTTAAGTTTTTTTCCTCCAATATTTGTTTTAAATTACAGATAAAACGTAAATCTTTTGTCATTATTGGCAGTAGCACTCTACAACACTCCTTATTTAACTACTTGCCTAGAACAATATCAATATAGCACTATTTACAGGTATTTGTCTATACATATTGACAGCTACCTGTAAAGCTGTTAAATTAAGGGACAAGGAAAGACGATTGCTTATTAAAGCTAACCGCCTTTCCAACTACAAATATCTAATTAATTACCATAATGACACAAAACACCGAGGCTGTCACTACTCTTCATGCTGACGAGTTAACCGTTGGCGACGTAATACGTCATTTTACAGGCGATTTATGGCAAGTTGCCACCGAGCCTATATATACTCGTGCTGGTATGACGTTCAAAGTTTATGACCTATCGGTCAACACCATTGAAACTCAAACCGTTAGTTTTCATCCTCAGTGGCGTTTTGAGTTAGTTAAGTACGTTTCTGTGGAGGTAGCGGCATGACTAGACTAACCCAATACGAAGACTTTGATATTCTTGAACTGGAAAACTCGATTGAAAAAGCTTACAACGCCCAAAACACGGCTTACTGCGACAGAGAGATTCAACTCGACAAGTCCGAAAATGACTACGGACTCTATCACGTCTGGTATGGTCGCCAGTGTTTGGGGACATTCTGCCGTTCCTTTGATGATGACTGCTGGTTGGCAACGCCATTTTATCGCAATGGATGCTTTGCAGATTCTTTTACCCCGCCGGCTTTTGAAACTCATCAACAAGCTCAGGATTATTTAGACTAAAATAAAATTATTAGGTTAAAATTCTAGACAAAAAAACATCAGCGCATTAAATTATGTTTAAATCTTTTGGACAAAGGGCTAAAAGTTTCGATAGCGAGCTAAATTCTCTTTTAGCTTTTTACCAAATTCGCCAAGAAGAAGAGGTGATTGACTATTTAGAACATCATCAACATTTACTATTTATTTTAGAAGAAGGAAAAAAGATTATTGTTGATAACTTTGCTAACTCAACAGCTTATTTAGAAGTAGTAACCGATCCGGAAACAGAAGAGTCTCAATTAGCTATTTATATTAACCGCCAGGAAAAAGAGGTGGAAGTCGCCCTTGATAGAATCGAAAAACTGTATGATGAATGGTTGGGAAAATATAATGCAGAAATTCGGAGTCAAATCTTGGTTAGGTATAATTACTGATGACTTTTAATTGGGAAGATTATTTAACTCTGGCTAATAAACTATCTGAAGAAACTTTAACGTCAGCGATTCAAGAAGCTCAATTTCGCTCCGCAATTAGCAGAGCCTACTATGCGGCATTCAATCAAGCTAAAACTTTTTTAGAGAATACAGATAAAATTTTAATCCCACGAGTTAATATTCATAAATATGTGATCAATCAGTTTCAAAATTCTCCTGATCGTCGTAGGCAAAAAATCGGAAATCGTTTACTTGTTTTGAGAACATATCGGAATCAAGCCGATTATGATTCTACTATTACTGTTAGAGATGAAACTTGCCAAGAAGCTTTAACTTTAGCTAAACGAATCATTTTAGCTTTTAAAAAAATTGATGAAATGGAGGAATAGTTTAATAGAAAACGAGATGTTTTTATAGATTTAGATAAGTACGAAGAAACCGAGCAAGAAAAAGAAGCTAATATATTTGCTGCAAATTTATTAATCGCTCAAATAGATTGGGAAAATTTAATCTGTCAATCAGTCCTACGCTTTAATCATGTCAATGGAATCGATACAAAATATAAAGAGAAAAAAGTCGAAAAAAGTAGAAGAAGCGGACGCAGCATTAAAAGCAAAAATTAGTTAAGTTATCTTCTCTACTAATATTGTTGAGCAAAGGGGCAAACCAATTTTGTAAAGATTATTCAACAGTTGCCAAGCAGAAACGGGATTGCTAACATTGGATAATCTCCACAAACTAATTAACCTCTAGCAGAGGGCTGTTTATTTCTTAGCCTTCTTGGCCTGCTCTGCTTGATATAACTCTATTACTTCATCCAAATCAATATAAACAATTTGATCCTCTGTCGCCATCGTGACCTCCCATTCATCTTGCTCAAGCCCACCCCATTCGGGTCTGGTAATCACTGGGTCGGGTTCACGCTCACGCTTCGGTTGATAGAGGTTGATCGGATCGATTAACCCTTCTGAAATCGCTTCTTCGTCGGAGAGTCCGTCTCGCATAAATTCCAACACATCTTCAGGCAAATTTTGCTTCATGTTTTTTACCTTATCACCACGATAAAACTATGGTAGCGCAAGTACAAAAGTTCCAAACCGAATTAGAAGTTCCTTTTTTCGACACTTTAACCCAACAAGATTTAGACTCGAAGCCCATCACCATTAAAAATTCAGTAGCCGCCTATCTGTTTGAAGGGGTCAACTTTAGCCTTGGCAGGATTTATAATAAAACGAAGCCAGAGCAATTGCGCTCTTTTGAGGGTAAAACCCTCGAATTCGCCAATGGAGATAAATTTTACTTTGCTGATAGGCAGGTGAGAAACGAAATTTATCCCGTTGACTCCGATGGGGCAGCTTACGGTTCAATTCCTTTTACAGGTTGCCAAACTTTTCATGAGGTTAAAGCGGCAAAGATTTTAATAATAGATGACCAAACTGGAGACAACACTATCGGACTAGATAAGGAGACTGCTAAAAAGTTGGTAGGAGATTGTTTCGGGAAAATCGATTACAAAGTTCATGCCGCAATAGGCGGAAAATACTACACACCATTTCAATTTAGGCTAGGTTCACGCACTCAAGACAAAGATCCCTTTGCCCGCATTGCCAAGGGAACGCTTGCGCCAGCTAATTTAAAGAAAGTTGGTTCGGGCTATGATCTAATTATGCCGACGAGTGCATTCAAGGGACGAAAGGGGGAGGACAACCAAGCCATCAAACCGGGGGAATACGAACTTACCCTAGGACTGGGATTGAAGACACACGCCTATTACGGCGAACACAGCCTAGGACCGCAGGTTCTGGTTGGCTATCCCTCTTCTTGTGCCGCCTTTGTCGAACAAGCTCAAAAAAGACTTGAAGAATTAACTCTAATCGCCTCCGACCCCATAAAATTAGCACATGACTATTTAGAAGTAACTGAGCGCAGATATCGCTATCAAATTGAAAACCAGACGAATTTTACCGAAGAATTTGACGGTGAGGAATTATCAAGTGATGAAATCGATACGATGTTAGATAAAGCCGCAGCCGAAGAAAATGACGAGATTGTTTATAACCTGCTCAAAGCCGATGTTGAGGGACACTATCAACTACTCGACCATCCTAAAATAGTGGATGCGCTCAATAAACATCTTCAAAATCAATATAAAGAAATTGCAACCGGTAGGTTTATTAAATTCAAGGGCGCACTTCTACAGCCGAGCCTGGAACTTAAGGACAATGAGTTCTGCGACCCCAATTTACCCGACGGGGCAGAGGTTATTGCCACTCGTTCTCCCTTTGTTAACTCCAATAATTTTATAGCACTCACCAATCGCCATATCCCCGAATTGATGCCCTACAAGGGCGTTGCTTGGATGAATCCGGTGACGGCGGCTAATTATCTCCAGGGGGACTTTGATGGAGATCGCATAGCTTATGCCCTCAGTAATCAAGATCCGCAGATAGGTATCTTAGCAGAAGAAGTAAAAGAAAAACAGCTTCCTTCCAACCGTTATGCCGATGTGGTCAAAAAAGCTAAAGTTCCCTATCAAGGAAGCTTTGAGGAGATCGCTCTATCGGCCAAGGATAATCAGATAGGACTAATTGCCAATCAAGTGATGAAGGTTGTCGCTCTAGAAATAGAGACAACGATGCTCCCCCTAAACGACCAAGAAAAATACCTAAAAACCGTTAGTGCCCACTTTAACGAATTGCTCGCAGAGGATTATTCCCTACCTTCAGAGCTAGAAACGCTGAAGCCACAAATAGAGGAGATCACGAAGTGGAGCTCCGCGCTCGCATCGTCTAACTCAAATTCCCAATCGGTTGAGGTAAAATTAACGACCCTCAAAAAATTTCTTCATGAATTAGTTGGGCTTTTAGGCAATGAATTACAAGTAGCAGTCGACGGACCCAAATCAGCCCTACGCCCGGATCAGGGAATTTTAAAGACCATTAAAGAATTAACGGATTACAGAAGTGTAGGGTGGCTCGAAGACCGCAAATCGGAAGAGGTTTACCGTGAGCGTCCCATGAATAGCAACACCTATTCTCCAATAGACCTATTGGTCCGCCCGGTTAATGAACAATTCTGTAAAAATAGCCTAGAAGCTCGGCCAGCCCATCAGTTCCGTAATTTATTTGAAGATATATCTTACAGCGAAACGCAAAAAGAATTTATCGATCAAGTTCGAGTCGAATATAATAAACGCCAAAGTCAGGCTCATCAATTGAAAGCCGAGCTATCCAAATCACTCGGTCCAACAATGAACCTTCGCACGCGCAAAGGTAATATGATCGAAGTTGTCGATCTGCTCAACGGTTCTAATCATCCCCAAACATACAGTTTAGATAAGATGACCATTCGGGTTCGGGAAAACAATAATAAAAAACGACCCGAAAAATATATAATTTTAGGCCAAGTACCAGGGCAATTAAATGACTATGGTAAACCTTCATATAAACGGATTGGGTATTTATCGATTAACTCAGAGCGGCAATATGGTCAGTTCATCGAAGATTTGATCAAAAAAAATAAAGGTTCTTATGCAGACTTGGGCACTTTACCGGTAGAGATTATACCCGGCGTAACTCTTGAGCAAGTCCGCGCCGCCTTTAAGGAACTCAAACAGTACGCCGAGCAAATTCGTGATCGAATTCCCGACTCCGAAAGGTTATCTTACGCGGCGGCGATGTGGGACTTATGTAATGCACGAACTAATAAAGAAAATTCATTTAAGAAGGCGAGTGCCGCTTTTGCTATATTTGCCCCTGAAATTCAATCGAGACTAAGCAGTCTTCAATTTAAGTCTTTAGAAGTTTCTGGGATAAAATCACCGTCAAACGAGCATCAGGGACGCATTTTTAATCAAGAAAAACTGCCGCTAGAAATTGGCTTTGAAGCTAATCCCGATGACCCTAACCATAACCAGCGAGTAGTAATAGTGGAGGGGAAAAAGTTAGGACGCTTCGCTGGAGAATCCCCCCAACTCCCAGTGGGCACGAAAGCGCAGGGGTGGATCACTACTCCTCCTGGGGCGGGAGTAACGGCCACCCTAGCGGATGGGACTTCTTTTCGGATAGGGGTTCTAAAAAATTACAATTATTCTATGAGCAGTTTCCAGCACGACTCAAGAACATTAGGAATTGACTTTGTGAAAAATCCTAAAGGAGAAGTTGAACCGGCAGTTAAGCTAGATGGAAAAATCCTGGGGCGCATAACCGATAAACAGGCACAGCAAACTTTAATGCGTAAGGGATTGCTGAAGAAAGGAACTCAACTAACAGCGATTTTAGACCGAGATCCGCCGTCGATAGCTCGTATTGAAATTGATGCAACCACAATTAAGTATCCGCAGGTGATTACGCCCAATAAGGCACTTGTTACCCGGTCTGAATCTTTGCCCACGCTTCTAGCAAGAGAAGCTTATCAATGGGAGATTAACGGGAAGATGCTTAATAAAGATACATTGGTGTTGGCGGTGGATAGCTGCAAAACCGAGCAAACTGAGGGATGGTTCTCAAAGCAGGAGGTTCCCCTAACCCTCGATTTCGAGGAAAGCCAGAAATTTAGTTCAACTAAATATGCGATCTATAAGGTTCAAATTGAGCTTATCCCAGATATAACCTTTTCCAAGCTTGTTGGTAAATTTGGGCAGCCAATGGATACGGAAAGCTTTTTTAAAGCACTCCAAGGCAAGAATATTGACAATAATAATACTAATTATAATTGGTCACGCTATCCACAACCCGGACAAGCCGCCTATGAAGTTTCTACTCAAGGAGATAAACGATTAGTGCCCTGGTTGCGCGGCTTGATGACGAGCGAACCATTGAGTGCGCTTATCAATTATAGGAGATACGCATTGACAGAATGACACAGTTATGGGTAATATTACTTTTCCCCTAGCGCTCACTGGAGAAACCCCATAAGACAGCAAACTAAGCCAAGCACGGCCAAATGTGACCTAGATATTTACACGAATTATTTAATTGCCGAGCCTAAATGGAGCGGTTGTTCTCGTTTAGGGCAAATTATGGATATATCTCATGACAGTGCTAATCGTTTTTTACTTAGAGAAAATTATGAACCCAAAGATTTATTTGATGAAGTCAAAAAATTTATTAATTTAACAGGAGGAACATTAAGTGCTGATGATACAATTATTGAAAAGCTGTACAGTAATCCATCGTCATGTAAATTAATAGGCTATTATTGGTCAGGCAAACATAAAAAAGTAATTAAAGGTATTAATTTAATTACTGTATATTATACGGATTTAAATGGAAATTCAGTTCCAATTAATTATCGTCTTTATGATAAAGAGGAGGGAAAAACGAAAAATGAATATTTAAAAGAAATGATAGAAGAAGTGCTTGAGTGGGGAATTGTGCCTAAAACAATCACGACAGATAGTTGGTATTCTTCTAAAAATAATTTAAAGTTTTTTAAAGACAAGAAACTAGATTTTTTAGTAGGAATAGCTAAAAATAGACAAGTAAAAGTTTTGGGTGGCAAATTCTGTAAAGTAGAGCAGTTAGAGATTCCAGAAGATGGACTTAAAGTTTATTTAAAAGAATTTGGTTGGGTAAAAGTATTTCAAAGGGTTTTCAAAAACGAAAAGCCTCGGTATTACTTAATCTATCAAACTGAAGAGTCAGAGTCAGATAATAAACTTTTAACAAGAAATCAATTGCGCTATTTATGTTCAATTCATTGGGGAATTGAATGTTATCATAGAGCTTTAAAACAATTATGCGGCTTAAATAAATTTTTAGTCAGAACTTCCCAATCTATAGCTACTCATATTTTCTGTTCTTTAAGAGCTTTTTGCCAACTAGAATTAATGAGGATTCAAGAAACAATCTTTACTTGGTATGAAGTTCAACGAGAGCTTTATCTTAAAGTTGCTAGAGAGTTTATTCTTAAGCGCTTAGAAGAAAAAAATACTTTAGCCGCATAAGTTTATTTTTCTGTCAATGCGTAACTCCTAAATTAGATGTTAAGGGTTATCGTTCTTCCCCATCTGACAAAGACTGGCAAAAGGGCAAAGGTAAGCCGCCACTACTCGACAAATCAACAGACCAACTCTGGAGTGAGTATAAAGCGTTGTGGCAGCAGTGGGTTTATGAAAATCCCCATTTAATGATTGAACTAGCTAATGCAGCCAAAGGAAAGACCCTTACCGATAAATTTGCCACCAGTGATATTTCCCAGGCTCGTGCCTTAGCGGAAATTCTCAACGAAAATCCTCAATATAGCCATATAAACCTTGGAATTAAACCAAATGATCCTACTTTATAAATCATCCTTCGAGACACATACTTAACAAAAATTGATAAGTTTCACTCTCAACTTAATGATACAATCAAAAAAACCTTAGATAAAGGAAAAAATATCTTAGTAAAACTGATATAACTCAAGCCTCTTAAGCCAATCTGTGTATCGTTAGCTTTTTTTAAATTATGCCCCGTTCTGCTAGACTTCATAAAGAACGCAAAGCCCAAGTAATTGAGGCTCTGAAACGTAACGGATTTTTAACTCAGGGTGACTTAGCGGCACATTTAGAGGTTGCTTTATCGACAATTAATAATTTTATTAATAGTAAACCTGTTTATATCACTAAATTTGAAGAAATTTGTCATGCTCTAAATTTGGATAAACAGGCAATGTTAAAACCTTTAAATGAAGAAGTTAATAGCAATTTAGCCAGTCAAGAAGAGATAGAAAAAACGTCTTTATTTTCTTTTATTGCTTATGATGATTATTGGGTAGGGCGAAAAGATTTAATTACATCTTTGACGGAAAAATTACAAGGAGCATTTCGTTTTTTATTTATTCTAGGCTTGACGGGTATTGGAAAAACCGCACTAGCGGAACGTATTATTTTAGAAAGACAAAAGACATCTTCTTTAACAAAAAGCTATGATTTTAAGCGGGTAAATTTTGAGGCTTTAGGGAATGCTACAGATTTTATGACAGTGGCAATTCAATGGCTAGAAGCCTGGGAAATTCAAGTGCCCTCACCACAGCGAAACCCCGAACAAGTTATTTGGCATTTAACGCAATATTTACAACATAATACCGTTCTTTTACTCTTTGATTCTTTTGAAAATTTGTTAGGAGGAAATGAAGAGGAGGGGTGGGGAAATTTAGCGGATAACTGGTGGGAAAAGTTTTTTTTAAGTTTATTGTCGGCACAGTCTTGTCAAACTCGGATTATAATCACATCTCAAGATTTACCTTTATCTTTAGTTGAACAACGCTATAATCAATATTGGCATTGTCATCTTTTAACAGGATTAGATGAAAATGAGCAAGAAAATTTATGGGAAATAATAGGTTTTAATATTGATGATAATCTAGAAGAAAAAGCGTTGCTAATGCGTTTAGGAAAAGCTTATCAAGGACATCCATTAGTTTTACGAGTGATTAGCGGCGAAATTTGGGAATCGTTTGGAGGAAATGTTAAAGCTTATTGGGAAGATGTTAAGAGTAAAATAGAAACAGTAGAAACTGCACTAGCTGAAGCCGAAAATGAAGCACAGAAACAAATGGGAAGTGAAGATAATTGGAAATTACATAAGTTAACGAGAAAAGTCCGTTTAGAAGTGAATAAACAAAGATTAACTTCTGTATTTAATCGGTTAGAAGCGCAGTCAACCGATGCTTATTATTTAATTTGTGCCGCGTCGGTTTATCGTGTTCCTGTACAGGTACAGGGATGGTTGATGCAGTTGGCAGTATTAATTAAGCGAATTGAAAATCAGTTTTGTAATGAAGAAAGACAAGAAATGGCATTGGAAGAGTTATGTTATCGATTTTTAGTTGAAGAGTCAGTTAATCCAAATAATCAACGAGTATTAGGATTGCATCATTTAATTCGGAGTGTAGCTTTGGAACATTATCAACAGTTAATAACTAAGTTAAAACAGCAATCAAAAACGGCTTGAGCTAGAAAGCTTAAAGCCGATGTTTAAGTTGATTAAGTTTAAAAATTTGGGCTTTATTACTAAATTATTTAATTATTTTAAATCAAAAATGAGTTTAACAAACTTAAATACAAGTAAAGAATTATTTCAAAGACTAAATATTAATTTAGATGAAGTGCCTCTTGAGTATCTTGCTGATTATACGGCTATTACTTATTTCCTTACTATTGAAGAATCATCACCTAGTTATGTATCTAATTTAGAAAAAGTGCGAAAATACTTAGAATCATTTTATCATTTATGTCAGATAAAAGACTGGCAAAGAAGTTTAATTGTATTACAAATCGAACCAGAGGCAAAAATTCAAGAAGAATTACACAATCTTTTAGGTATCTGGGGTTACCACGAGCAACAAAAAATGATTTATCAGGATTTGCTTTATAAAGTTAACCCTCAATGCGATGCTACTTGTTTAACTGGATTAGGAAACGTATACGATACTCAAGGTAATTATTCTTTGGCAATAGAGTACCACACCAAGCAACTAGAATTAGCTCAAGAAATAGGTGATGATTCAGGGGAATGGATAGCTTTAGTTGGTTTAGGAAATGTACAGAAAGCTTTAGGGCATTTTCAAGACTCCTTAACTTATTTTCATCAGGCGTTAGATATTGCTAGACAAATTAAAGATATTCGAGGAGAAGTCATCGCTTTAGGAAGTTTAGGAAATATTTACATGGGTTTAAATAATAATGATGAATCAAAAGAGTATACCGAAAATTGTTTAACTTTAGCACAACAACATCAATTCTCGCTCTTTGAAGCTAGAGCGGCAATAATTTTAGGAAATATTAGTCGAGATGAAAATAATGTACAAGAGGCTTTAAACTGGTATCATCATGGGTTAGAAATAGCTCAAGAATTAGACGATATAGCTGTGATTATCGATGCAATGCGATCGCTCGGTGATAGTTACGAAGAGCTTGGTAATTCTTTAGAAGCTTTGGAATGGTTACATAAAAGCTTGGAAATAGCTCAGGAGTTTGGGGATAAGGCAATAGAAGCAGAAAGTTGGCGAGGTTTAGGCAATGCTTATGCAACGTTGGGAAATCTAGAGCAAGCTATTTTTTATTACCAAAAACGCCTTGATTTTTTAGAATTAACTGAAGATAAAGCTAATATTGCTAGTAATCTTCAGGGATTAGCTTTAGCTTATGATAAATTAAATCGATTAGCTGAAGCCATTAAATATGAGGAAAAACGGTTAAAAATCTTGACGGAATTAGAAGATTGGGAAAAAGTGGCTGATTCTCATGCTTATCTCGGTTATGCTCATTTAGGCTTAAATAATTATTATGAGGCTTTAGCAAATCTAATGGCTGCTTTAGCTTTGCAAAAAGAACAAGGGAATCAAAAAGGAAAGGCTAATACTTTGTATAATTTGGCTGAATTAATGGCACATTTAGACCAAATTACTCCTGCATTGCAATTGTGTCAAGAGGGTTTAACGGTAGCACAAGAATGTGATTTAGAATTGGTAGAAGAGTTTAAGGAACTACAAGAGTTGATAGAAGCTTATTCTCGGCAGCTTATTGAAGAGGAAGATGATGAAGTTTGATTTTAGTCTTTTGAAGTCGCTTTTAGGTTATTTTTGAGCATGAACTTATTTATACTTGTTTTTAGTTGTATTTTCGTTGGAAGTTGTTGAGTGCTGAAACTCTTATTTTTTGGTTGTATCCCACGTATTGCTATATCTGACTGGTTTTGAGGAGTGTGCTTTAATGGCTTGTTGAGAATAAGTAGCGATAATTCTTTCTTTTTTTTCTATCCCACGAATTTTTGCTGTAGAATGAAGTCAGGGCAAGCCTTTTAGAAGGTGGCCTTTTCTCTTAGGAGAAAACTAACAGAATGGAAACTCTGAAATTTACAGTGAACTTGCCATCTTGACTACTTTTCTCTTAGGAGAAAACTAACAGAATGGAAACAGCTACCGACACTACTCAACACTCTTATGGGAGTGTTATACTTTTCTCTTAGGAGAAAACTAACAGAATGGAAACTATCTGCGCATCATTTTGGAAACTTTGGAAAAATCTTTTCTCTTAGGAGAAAACTAACAGAATGGAAACTGTTTTTCTTGCAGCCACAGGAAGTAAAGTGGCATACTTTTCTCTTAGGAGAAAACTAACAGAATGGAAACCTTCCTCCTCATTTGAGGATTCTATTATCGTACGTCTTTTCTCTTAGGAGAAAACTAACAGAATGGAAACCTGGGTGCAGTAGCTTGGGAAATTTGCATTAAACGCTTTTCTCTTAGGAGAAAACTAACAGAATGGAAACTTGTGTGACTGATGCCATCCCTCCGTTTCGATACTCCTTTTCTCTTAGGAGAAAACTAACAGAATGGAAACGCGTAGCATCGATAATATCGATACCGTCGTCACCGCTTTTCTCTTAGGAGAAAACTAACAGAATGGAAACTATTGAACCCGGGCAGGGTTATAACTGGTACCACGACTTTTCTCTTAGGAGAAAACTAACAGAATGGAAACTGTTTCAAATGTAACCCGTCCGTTTGTATTTATAACACTTTTCTCTTAGGAGAAAACTAACAGAATGGAAACTGCATTGAAAATGCACCCCGCAAGAAAATACATCAGGATACTTTTCTCTTAGGAGAAAACTAACAGAATGGAAACTTTAGCGTGCCATTCAAGCAACTGGCTATCTTTTTGATGCTTTTCTCTTAGGAGAAAACTAACAGAATGGAAACTTGACGATAAACAAGCTGTTTATCTGCTTCACTGCTTTTCTCTTAGGAGAAAACTAACAGAATGGAAACCATCATCTACTGATTCTTGAGAAAACCAGTAACGCTTTTCTCTTAGGAGAAAACTAACAGAATGGAAACTTCAAAGATCAGCCTCCCCCCCAAAAAATACATAAAACTTTTCTCTTAGGAGAAAACTAACAGAATGGAAACGTTTGTGTTGATATTGTAAAAGATTTCTGAACGATCTTTTCTCTTAGGAGAAAACTAACAGAATGGAAACGAAGATATGGGTCAACAAAGATCTCGTTGAATAAGTAGACTTTTCTCTTAGGAGAAAACTAACAGAATGGAAACTGTCTCAAGATAGGGCGAGATTATTTCCTCATAGTTGGAGTCTTTTCTCTTAGGAGAAAACTAACAGAATGGAAACGTTAGATCCCGATTGACACGTTCAGTGTTTAACCGAACTTTTCTCTTAGGAGAAAACTAACAGAATGGAAACGATTTTACCTTCCCTACATAGTCTATTAGATAATTTTTAAACTTTTCTCTTAGGAGAAAACTAACAGAATGGAAACTCTTCTAATGGCCCTCGTGAATTGGTTTATATCTTTTCTCTTAGGAGAAAACTAACAGAATGGAAACTTTGTTCCTTGGTTGAAACCAAAGTTCTGCGCTAAAGCTTTTCTCTTAGGAGAAAACTAACAGAAGGGAAACAATAGTACAGCTACTGCTATCCCTAGGAATTGCGCTTTTCTCTTAGGAGAAAACTAACAGAATGGAAACCATTTTATTCGTCTAGTTTTTGCCATTTTTCGTCGCTGCTTTTCTCTTAGGAGAAAACTAACAGAATGGAAACAGCCTTATTGCTACAAAACCTTGCCAGGTTTCCCATGTTCTTTTCTCTTAGGAGAAAACTAACAGAATGGAAACAGCCTGTCCTTGAACTTCAACATCTGCATATTGAAGGGGCTTTTCTCTTAGGAGAAAACTAACAGAATGGAAACTGTATAATTCAAATGCTCGTTCGATTTTTTCATCCCTTTTCTCTTAGGAGAAAACTAACAGAATGGAAACAATCCCGCCCGAAAACGATGCGGCTAATTCAGCACCACTTTTCTCTTAGGAGAAAACTAACAGAATGGAAACTTAAATCAGACCAGCACGTTGAGCAAGCTGTTCATAAGCTTTTCTCTTAGGAGAAAACTAACACAATGGAAACACATAAAGTTACTTCCGTCCCCCAAATAATAAGGCTTTTCTCTTAGGAGAAAACTAACAGAATGGAAACAAATGTTTCCATAGTTCCTGTTTTTCTACTTGAATGCTTTTCTCTTAGGAGAAAACTAACTAATTAAATAAAAATTAGAGGATAAGTAAAAAAACTTGTCCTTTTTTTACTTGAAAAAATAATTACTAAAACCTAGATAAAAATAAGCCCACTCAACTCAGTTACGAACTCAGGTATGAACTCAGGTCAAAAAATTTCAACTCAGGGATGAACTCAAATATCTCTTTGCGATGATGGAATCAACGTAAAACAAAGGAGTGCAAACTTGATTTCGAGTATTAACCCTGAATTTTCCTTAATATTATGCAATTTCCTCTAAATGAACTCTATTACGCCTGGGAACAAGTACGTCGAGGGAGTCCATCCCCTGGAATTGATGGAATAACAACCGACTTATTTGCTGGAGTCAAAAAAGACGAATTAATTCGACTGCAACAGGAACTAATCGAAGAAATCTATCAACCTTATCCCGCTAGAGGTTTTTATCTGCCCAAAAATAACGGAGATAAACGTTTACTCGGAATTCCGGCAGTTCGAGATCGGGTAGTGCAACGGTGGTTACTCGAAGATCTGTATTTACCCCTAGAGGAAGTCTTTACAGACTGTAGTTATGCTTACCGTCCAGGACGCGGCATCCAAATGGCAGTAAAACATCTCTATTACTACTACCAAATTCAGCCCAAATGGATTATTAAATCTGATATTCGCTCATTTTTTGATAGTCTCAATTGGTCAATACTTCTAAGCATCCTAGAACACCTAAAACTAGACCCAATTATCCAACAACTGGTAGAACAACAACTCAAATCCGGTATTGTTCTCAAAGGTCGTTATTTTCCACGAAACCAAGGGGTACTGCAAGGTGCAGTGTTATCGGGAGCATTAGCCAACCTATATCTCAGTGAGTTTGACCGAAAATGCTTGGAAAAAGGCATTAATCTTGTCCGTTACGGAGATGACTTTGTAGCCGCTTGTCAGAGTCTTGGGGAAGCTGAACGAACCCTGAATTTAATCACCCAATGGTTAGAGCGGATTTATCTGCAACTTCACCCAAAAAAGACAGAAATATACGCCCCAGACCAAGAATTTACCTTTCTCGGTTATTTATTTAAAAAAGGACAGGTTTATGCGCCCCTTCCGCCAGAACCCCGTAAAAAAGGCTATCCTCTAGACCCTTCGGGAATGCCGCGACGACCTCGGCCAATTTACATTCATTCATTCCTCTCTCAACCCCCAAAAATCTGTTCCCTCAAACCCAAAACCTCAACTCAACCCAAGATTTTAACCAACCCTAAACATTACTTTGTTGACACCATGACTACCTTATATATCACCGACCAAGGTTCCTATCTCAAAGCACAAGGCTATCAATTCCATATTTTCTATCAGCGTGAGTTACGCTGTAAAATTCCCGTCAATCAAGTCAGTCATATTGTACTATTTGGTTGCTGCAATATTACTCATGGTGCGGTGCGATTAGCGCTTACTCGTCGAATTCCTCTATTATATCTGTCCCAACGGGGGCGCTATTTCGGGCGCTTGGAAACCGAAGGACAAGCCAAAGTAGAGTATCTTTCCCAACAGGTAAAGCGGGCAGAAAATCCTGAATTTACCCGTTTACAGGCAGAAAACATTGTCCGAGCCAAGCTCAATAACTCAAGAGTTTTACTGATGCGTTTAAACCGTCGTCGCTCTAACTCTTCAGTTAAACAAGCCATTGCCAACTTAGAGAAATTAAGAGATAATTTACCCTTAGCAAACTCAATGGATGAATTACGGGGTTATGAAGGAAAAGCGGCAACAGTATACTTTCAAGCCTTGGGTTCTCTATTCCAAGCTCCCTTTACCTTTGAAAAACGCAGCAAGCGCCCTCCTACTGACCCTGTCAACAGCTTACTAAGTCTAGGATACACCCTTCTGAGTCAAAATATGCACTCCTTTGTAGAAGCGATGGGATTGCATACCCATTTTGGCAACCTTCATGTTCCTCGAAATAACCATCCTGCCTTAGTTTCTGACTTAATTGAGGAATTTCGCGCCCCATTAGTCGATTCTTTGGTGGTTTATTTGGTTAATAAAAAGATTTTTACCCCAGAAGATTTTACGCCGCCTGATGGACGTAACGGAGTCTATTTACATCCAGATTCCTTGAAAAAGTTCCTTAAGCATTGGGAAGAAAAGCTACACAGTGAAATGACTCATCCTTACACCCAATATAAGGTCAGTATGCGCCGTTGCTTGGAACTACAAGTACGAGAATACATCGCCAGTTTGATGGGAGATACAGACGGATATCGGCCTATGCTTTGGACCAAGTAATTAAAAGGCAATACCTCAGAGTTAGATGACTAACAAGACACTTTACCTTGTTTGTTACGACATTGTACAGGATAGCCGCCGGAATCGGGTGTCTAAGTTACTGGAAGCTTATGGTTGTCGTGTCCAAAAATCTGTTTTCGAGATTTTAGCCGCTAAATCCCAATACGACAAGTTAAAACAAAAGCTCGAAAAAATGCTCAATTTAGACGAGGATCAACTACGTTTTTATATTATTCCTGAGCATTCCCGAAGCAAGACTCTTATTTTAGGCATTCAACCCGATTTTTACGTTGATGACACTGCCTTTATTATTTAATTTTTTCCTCCAAACAACAACAACATAATGGGAGTCTCCACAAAAAAACAAATGAAACAGGAAAGAGCGCCGCCTTCAATCGCCTTATTTAGCCTACAATTTACCCATAAAGCCCAAAAACAACTCAAATCTTTATCTCCTCAAGTCCGTCAGCAATACCAGAAAGCATTTCATCTGCTTTCAACTCAAGGAACTCATTACCGAAGTTTAAGAACTCACCGTTATCAACAAAAAAAAGGCACAATTTGGGGATCTTCTGCTTCTATGTTCCTTCGTTTTTACTGGGAATATCAAGACTCTTCTGTTATTCTCATTCTTTTTTTGGGTTCTCATTAATAATTAGTTAGACATAGTTAAGTCTGAAAAAACCAGCACAGGAAACAGAAAAAAGCTGACGGGTTGAGGAATTTCATCACCAATTGAAAGACAAAGATCATGTATCAACAACAAACATCATCCATAGAGTTATATTCTAGCGATTACCGCCAAGCTTTATCAGATTTCGGCGTTGTATCTTTGATAGAAAAATTAGAGGAATTAACTAAAACGCAATGGCAAAGACCAGAAATTGAGCAATTAGCTAGACTTTTAATTCAGCAACTCATCAATACACTATCTTATGATTGGATAGATTCTTATCTTAATGTTATCGAAAAAGGACAAGGGCACATAATTTCTCATCTTCTTTCCGGCAACCAATACTTACCTATACCTTGGGATACCCCATCTTTTGTCCTAGATGCGGCTAAACCCATGTATGCAGTAGGAACAGTAGTCAGATGGCGAACATTCGATGAACCGGAATTAACCGATTGGGGCATTGTAATGGGTCGCTTTTATGGCTATGCTCCAGAAAATGGGCGTTGGATGTGGTGTTACTTAATTTTACTTGATATTGATGCTCCTTCTGCCCGATGGTGTGTGTTAGATACAGCTTGGGAACAAGATTTAGAGAGATTTGAGGATGAGTAAACAAAAACCTTTGCGTTACCGAGAACGAAAGTTACTGAGGCTTTATGCTCACTGTGAATTATCCATGACTCCTCAAGCATTTTATGGCAAATGGGACGTAAATTACGAACAAATAGCAGAAATTTGTCATCGTTCCCTGTCTACTGTTCGAGGATGGTTTCGACAAGGAGAAAATTATCGCTCTCCTAATTCTAGCGATTTACGGCATTTAGCCATGATGGATTTTATCTGGCAAGAATTTGAGGCAATTCCTGATGAATTATGGCAAAAATTATGCAATTCAGATTAAAGCATTTTTGTCAATATCACACTGATATTTTTTTGAGGAATGAATTTGCATAAAGTGTGAGTATTCCTAATCTTTAGGAATCTAATAGAATGGAAACATAACGCTACTAAAAAGTAGTAATTAGGGAAAGAAAGTAATTAATCTGCTTTCTCTCCCTCATGATTTAATTTTCAAGTTAATATTATTTATTTTTCATAATTGCCGGTTATTAAAGAACCTATAATATCATTTAGTAATCTTCCTTTGAAGTTGGTCACGATAGTATTGCCATCTTCATTCAATTTAGCCATAATATCTGAAGGTATAGCTCGTTGATCTTGAATTATCTTGTTTTGTGGAGGAGCATAAACAATAAGAGGAATGCCATTGTTTTTATGATTCATTATCTCTTTAATAGAATCCATATTATTCCAATTAGGAAAAAATATTAAATATAAATTCGCTTTTTTTGCCTTCGGGAAATCTCCTATGTCAATAATACGTATAAAATTTTTCTCAGAGAATAAACCCGAAGATTTTAAAAGTTCTATCAAACTGGTTAAATTATCTCCTTTGGCAAAAATGGCTATTTTACCCTTTGCTAATCCATTTCCAAGTCTCAACAGTACAGGTAAAATTCCTCTAACCCATAAAATTACTGCTGTCACGGCAGCAATAATCACTGTTATGGTATTGATATAACGAAAAATATCTGGAATATATTTAATTTTGTCTATCATAAGAGTAAACAGGGAAGGAATTTATTTATAAATTAATATCATTTTTCATTGTAACATAAGCTACATAAGAATAACTTGCGGCATTAAAGCTGTTTTTGCGAACGATACTGAAAATCGCTGAAACTATCATTCTTTCGTTCTATCGGTCGATGGCTTACCTGGACTGGGTTTGGAGGTTTTTGAGCATCAATTTTTCGCTATGAATCGGGTTATTTTTTTTATCCGTCGCAAATGGGCGGTAGAATGTAGGTAGGGAGAGCCTTCTAGAAGGTAGCCCTTTTCCTCTTAGGAGGAAGCTAATAGAATGGAAACTCTTCCCTTTGTTATTTTTATAGCTTTGGTATTTAGACTTTTCCTCTTAGGAGGAAGCTAATAGAATGGAAACTCTTTTATAGGCTTCTTGAACTGTTCGACTGACTTCTCTTTTCCTCTTAGGAGGAAGCTAATAGAATGGAAACTCACGGAAATTGGTACTTTTTTATCAGATATCAGTAAATTTCTTTTCCTCTTAGGAGGAAGCTAATAGAATGGAAACGTGAGAACTGTTCCCGAGCTTGGAGTTAAGCCATAAATCTTTTCCTCTTAGGAGGAAGCTAATAGAATGGAAACGGATTATTAAAAGGATAATAGGTAATAAATAGAAACTTTTCCTCTTAGGAGGAAGCTAATAGAATGGAAACCCTCAAATGGAAAAAGCAATAATTCATTATCCTTCAAAACTTTTCCTCTTAGGAGGAAGCTAATAGAATGGAAACGAACATGGAAAAGCTTGATTATTCAGAATTAATTTGTTTCTTTTCCTCTTAGGAGGAAGCTAATAGAATGGAAACTTGCTTGCGGTCGAATTCTTCGCGTCTGGTTTGATCCCTTTTCCTCTTAGGAGGAAGCTAATAGAATGGAAACCCGTCAACTGGCGCGATTCGGCCACTACATTTTTTGGCCTTTTCCTCTTAGGAGGAAGCTAATAGAATGGAAACTTAATTGTTTTCTTCTTTCAGAATCAGTAGTATTTCTTTTCCTCTTAGGAGGAAGCTAATAGAATGGAAACTCTATATAATTTTTGATCTTTTCCATAACTATATAAAACTTTTCCTCTTAGGAGGAAGCTAATAGAATGGAAACTAAATAAAATACTTGTCTTTTTCTTCATTCATTTTTGCACCTCTTTTCCTCTTAGGAGGAAGCTAATAGAATGGAAACGATAATTCTATACTTGTGAATGCAGTAAATAAATAAATTCTCAAAAAATAGAGTATTATTCTAGTGCCAATAATCGCGTTAACTTGATGGGAGCTATCGTTGATGCCGCTTATGTTCTTAAGAGTTTGCATAGATAAAGAAAAATAAAGATGACTAGACAAAATAAACTGTTTTATTTATCATCATAAAAATACAATAACGTAATGTTCGGATTTTAGTTGAGAATATTTCTTAAGAAAAGTCTTTATTAGTTGCTCTGCAATCTAAAGATTACAAATTTGCCAGTTTTCCGCAAACTTTGATTGACAAATGTAAAGAAGTATTAAAATAAACAAACAAATACTCAAAATAATATGATGTTTTTTAACACAATCCGCGAAAAAAACAAATTATAATCAATAATGATGAGCTTGAATAAATAAATTAAAATGTGAGTAAGTCTTATTGGGAAGCAAAAATTAGGGGAATTATTTACCCTTTCAGTCTAACAAAAATCCAAGAATTAATAGGTCAAACTAATGAGAATCAAGGTTATTGGAAAAAATCAAACCTTGTTTTATCTCAATCTACTCTTGACCCCAATATAATTACTTTAGCGGCAGAAATTGCTCATGCTAGTGACCGAACCGTTCTTAATTCTTTATCAATTTCCCTAGAAAACAATAATGATTTTAAGGTTTCTCATTTGCTTTCTGGAGACTCCCTAAACTTATCTTTATCTTATTCTAACTATCAAAAACTTTTAACCTCTGCTGCCTCTCAACAACCCTTGTCTCACTCTTCTTCGGAAAATACCAACACCATTGAACTTGAAGAAATAAAAGAACTCTATTGGTGGTTATGGCGTTGTTTACCAGAAATCATCTGTCAACAATTAGGTAATCAAGACAACTTTCTTCTTCCGGCTTCTCTAATTCTTCCTGATGCCTCCATTTGGAGTTATGCAAGTATTACCTCTGCAATCGCCGGTGCATTAGTTGGATATTCTCCCTCACAGCAACCCGAAAAAACTTCAAATCAACTTCAAACCCCTTATCTTGCAACCTTTAGCTTTACCCCTATTCAAGAGATTATCAAAGCCAGCCGTAAAATGAGAGATTTTTGGGCTGGTTCATGGGTTTTACACTATTTATCTGCCAAAGTTTGCTGGAAATTGGCGCAAATCTACGGTGCAGACTGCCTAATTTATCCCAGTTTATTTCAACAACCTTTAATAGACCATTGGTTAAGGAATAAATGGCCAAATTTCAGCCATTGGATTGATAAACCAACAGAAAAAGCCATTTTAACCGCAGGATTTCCCAATGTTATTGTTATTTTATTGCCCTCCGATAAAGTGCCAAGTGCCATGCAAACGGCGCGAGAAACAGTGATTCAAGAATGGTTAGTATTAGGCAAAAAAGTCTTTAAAGAATTAGAAAATAGACGTTGGACGAGAGAATTAAGCGAAAACAGTCCAACATGGCAAGAATGGTTAAGATATCAATGGCAAACCTACTGGACTGCCTTACCCATTAATAATAAAGTTGACCCGCTTACTTGGCAAATTAAAGAAAATTCCGAGGCATTTCAACAGTGGCAGGATGAATTAAACAGAATTTGTCAGTTAAATGAGGAAAATAAACTATTTAATCTGAAAGAACATCAATTTATCCAAGCTGTTGCCCAAGAAAAGCCAGATTTAAGAGTTAATATAGGGTCATGGTGGTGTTATCTCTTTGACCAATTACGCTTAACCGCAGGAAGCGTTAAAAATAGCCGTAATTGGTGTATTCCTAGCTCATTTTATCCCCGTTCGACCATTTCGGGCCTAGGTTCTGTTGTTTATCCTCAACCGCAAGATTATCGCCAACGAGTAACGGAAGGAGATACCCGTCAATATTGGCAAGAACAAGGGGGATTATTCGATGGAAATGAGCAACTTAACGCAACTGAAGTATTAAAGCGAGGATTACACCGAATTTTACCAGAATTATTATTTAATGACCCTAATAAAAAAATTCCTTATTATTATCCTGATTTAAGTTCAGGGGTTGCAGGTTGGTTAAAATCTTATCCTGATAGAGAATCTAACTTTATTAAAGCGTGTGAGGCAGTTAAAGCAAAATTTGATTGGACTTATCGTAAAAGACATAGTAACGATAAACGAAAACCCTTAGAATTTCCGGCCCTATTACCTTGGGGAATACCTTGGATAGATGAAGATAGCAGGCGAAAAACCTGGCCAAATCCTCGCTTACTCAATGCAGGATGGTTAATTGATGATTTTCCCCTAGATACAGACGAAAGCTTACAAATCCAAAAGGATGAAGCCGCAAAACTACGAAACTGCCTCAGCAAATATTTTAATCAAGGGAATAATCCCACTGATTGGTATGTTATCGCCACAGGAGACGGAGATGGCATGAGTAAATGGCTAAAAGGAGATAAACTTAACAATTATGCGGATTATATGTTCTTAAATCAGTCAATTTTAAATAATGAATCTATTAATACGGCTATTCAAGAAATTTCTGAAATAAAGAAACGTATGGGGCCATCTACCCATAATGCCTTGAGTCGTGCGTTATTAGACTTCTCCAATCGTCTTGTTCCCTATCTTACAGAAGAACGTTATGCAGGGCGCTTAATCTACAGTGGAGGAGATGACGTTCTTGCTTATACCAATCTTTGGGAATGGGATAACTGGTTATGGGATATAAGAGAGTGCTTTCGGGGAAAAGAAGACTCTAGAGGCGAATTTAATCATGAGGGTAACTACTGGAAGCGCAAAAACGATGATTCTCGTCCTCTTTTTACAATGGGAAAAAATGCCACCGTTAGCTTTGGAGTCGTTATTGCTCATCATTCTGTTCCCCTTGCGATTGCTTTAGAAAACCTTTGGGATGCTGAGAAAAAAGCGAAAAATTACCAACATCAAGATAAGAAAAAAGATGCGGTGCAAGTGCGAGTTTTATTCGGGAATGGGAATAAATTACAAGCACTCGCTCAATTTGATGTATTTTATCACTGGAAACAACTGATTGAGCTTGAATTAACTAAACCGATAGAACCCAGTTTATTTGAAATGGCGGCGCAACTATGGGAACAACATCCAGCGCCTTGTGTTAACGCCATCAAACCTTGGACAATTGCTTTTTGTGAGCGTAGAGAAGGGTTACAAGGGGAAGATAAAAAAAGTTTTCAAAATCAATTAGAAAATACCCTAACAGCAATTTATAATAACACTCCTGAACCTCCCGATAGTGAAATAAAAAACTGGTTAAAACTGGCGGCTTTTGTCTTACGAAATCGTAATATTAAACCAATACAAGGGGGAAATAATGAATAATTTAAAGTGGTATCGGATAACCCCCTTAGATGTTCTTTTATTTCGAGATGCAAAACCCTTTTCCCCTGGTGAAAGAGCATGGGCCGGTAGTATCTTTCCTCCCCCTGGTCACGCCATTGCAGGAGCGATTAGGGACTTAATTCAATCAAATATTACTATAAAGCTAACTGGACCATTTCTTACTTACAAAGATCAGCTTTATTTTCCATTTCCCTTTAGTTATGACCGAGAACACCTCTGTAAGAGGGAAAATAATACTGCTGTTCCTATTCCTGTAGTTCCCCTCAATTGGGATAACCTTCATCCCTTGCATAGTCTCCTAGAAACTGACCAAAATCTTCCTCAACCGCTAGTTTTTGAGAGTAAACATCCCTTTAATGACAAGTTAGAAGGTCAATATTCTGCTTATTTAGATTATGAAACGATTTTAGAATATTTAAAAACAAGTCAAATTTCAGTCGAAAAATGGCAAAAAAATCGAATTAAAGACAATGAATCCCCTCAACCTTGGAAAATAGAAACCCGTCCCCATAACACCATAACCCAAGGTACTCGTCAAGTGTTAGAGGAAGATGGTTACTTTGTGGAAAATACTATTCGTCTACAGGATGGATGGAGTTTAGCAGTAGGAATTAAAGCAAAAAGTGAAGACGAAAATTTAAAATTAACCGATAATTCTCAAATTATACGCTTAGGTGGTGAAGGACATCGTGCGATTCTTGAAAGCTGTCCCCAGTTAGGAGAACAATGGCAAGAACTAGAGAAAATATCGCAAGGAAATCAGAAAAAAGCCGGTAAAAAAATTGCTTACTTAGTCACACCTGGGGTTTTTGAACGAAGACAACGCAATAATCATCCTCATTGTAAACCGTCCCCTTGGGAATGGACGACTGCTTATCCCAACAATCCTACTCAAGAGAAAGGATACTTAGTCAGTTTTGCCACCGATAAACCGTTAGTTATTAGTAATCGAATGCGTTTTGGAGATAATATTAGCACTCCTGCGCCACAAGTTTATGCCGCACCTGCGGGTACTGTTTATTATTTGGAATCCAACTCAGAGATTATTTTATATCAAGATAGTAACGCCTCTAAACAAATTCAACGTTGGCGAGATTTAGGTTACAGCGAATTACTGTGGATTTCTTATCAATAGAAAGGAGGATTATGACTCAGTTAAATTGTGTTTACTTATATCTTTATTCTCCCCTTCATACAGGAGGAACAACTCAAGAAGGTAACTTAGTGGGAATTGCACGGGAATCCCATACTAATTTACCTTATATTCCCTCTAGCACTATTAGAGGACGTTTAAGAGCAAGTATTGAAGATAAAGACTTACGAGTTCAATTATTTGGGCCAGAATTAAAAGATATAGCTCCGCCATCTAACGAAAATTTATCTAATACTTCCGAAGAAGTAAGTAACAATTCTGAAGCTGACCAAACATCAAATAGTAATAATTTAGAACAAGGAGATATTTGGATAGGAGATGGTTCACTATTATGGTTTCCTCTTGCTTCTTTAAGTCATGGTGTGGTTTGGATTACTTGTCCTCGATTATTACAACGCTGGAAGCGCTATTATCCCTCATCTCTTTCTATTCCTGAATCTGGTTATTATACAAATTTGAATACAAAAAATCCGATTTATTTACGGGATGCTGTAGTCAAAGATGGTTTAAATAAGTGGGATGATTGTAACAAGTTTATTCCCAAAGATAACGTTAATACAGAGATTGATTCTGTTTTGCTTTTACCGAATCAGCATTGTGCTACTTTAATACAAATGGGATTATGGAGACAAGTTAAAATAAAATTAGATGAACATAAATCAGTTGAAGGCGGATTTCGTTACGAGGAAGCGATTCCTTCAGATACTTTAATGTATTTTCCTTGGGGATTAACAGCACAAGTTCGAGATGCTGACGAAATAGAACTTGAAAATGAAAATAGCAAAAAACAAAAAGAATTACACGTAAAACGGATTAAACTTGCTCAAAAATATCAAATAAAATCTCAAAAAGATATCGAGATTGTTAACAAACTTTTCAATAAACATCTAGAAAAGAAAAATCAACAAATTCTACAAATAGGAGGACAAGAAAGCTTAGGCAGAGGATTTGTTAAACAGTGGATATGGAATCCTAAAAATCCTTCTGAGCAAACTCAATCGCAACCTGCGGAGGTAAAATAATGATAGTTAAAATATTTGATCCAAAAGTATTGTCTGAACCCGTTTATGATGCTTTATCACAACTTAGACAAAAATATGATAAAGCTTTAGCTAGTAATATTATTAATAAAGAGCAACGGGATAGCCATCTCAAAGAACAAAAAAATCAAGCCGTTGAACTTTATACTTATCTCGCTACATGGGGTTTAATGCGGCTAAAAGCAGAAGAATTCGCTTTAAATAAGAAAAACCTTAATAGCAATTCATGTATTAAAGAAAGAGTAGAAACCTCCCAATATGGAAAACTAGAAGTTGTGCGGGAATTTTTTGAGTGTCTGAAAAAGTTAATTCCCGATTCAGAAAATAAATTAGAATTACGAAACTTAGCCAAAATGGATGTTGATGAATACTTAGGAATTATGGGATTAGGGTTAGCGATAGCTCAAGAATTTAGTTTTTGGGCAACGGCTATTTATTATGATATTAAAGGAGATGAATAGCCATGAAAAATGATCACAAATCTACTTCAAAAGCTTTTGAAAGACCTCCTAATCCAAAATCATCCAAATCTTCCCAATCTTCAATCCCTAAAAAAATGAATTTTTCCCCAATATTAAAAGACGAAAATTTATTTCCTTTTCTGATAGATTTTCAAAATTTACCAGACTTGCCAGTTGATGCAAGTTTTGTAGAATATTTACGCTGGATGAGAGAATTAAAAATCGAAGATTCAGAACAGAATAAAGCAGAGAATAATGCTACTAAATTACACTTGTTACAACTAGCACAAGACGAAAAATATGTCAATTATTCTAAATATTTAAAAAGAGCTAATCAGAGAATAAAAAATATTGTATCTCTTAAAGAAGGTCAAAAAATTATAGTAACTTGTCCTTGGCGGATTAGAGTAGGTGGACATCGAGGACCCGAAAGTATTTTATTACCCGCCTTTGATGCGTTAGGAATCCCTTTTATTCCATCTTCAACTTTGCGAGGAATTGCTAGAACTCAAGCAATTCGAGAGGTGATGAAAAATAATCCTGACTTATCATATCAAAAAGCAGAACAACATGAAACTATTATTGACCATTTTGGTTCTTTAGAGACAAAAGATAAAAGTAAACGTGAGGGAAAAGTTACGTTTTTAGATGCTTATCCTGTTGATGATAAGTCGCCATCGGGCGGATTAAGCTTAGATATTGCTAATAATGTTTGGAAATGGGGAGAAAATAATTTGCCAGAGTATCAACCAAATCCAAATTTATTCTTATCTTTAAAACAACCAACCTTTTTGATTGGAATAATACCTAATCATTATTGTGAAAAAAAGCAACTAAATAAAGTTGAAGAATGGTTGCTAAAAGGATTAGCAAGTGGTGTAGGTTCTCAGATAAATTCTGGTTATGGATGTTTAACTAAAAGTCGTAACTATGAAATTTGCGAGAACAACCAACAAATTTTATTAGAATTAGATTTTACCTTAAAAGGACAATTAATTAATAGTTATAAATCATATAATAATTTATCACAACCTTATAAGATTAACGGGGATAGAATTGAAAGAAATAAAAAAAATATTCCTAAACTCGTGGAAAGCTCCAAACCTGAAGTCAGACCAATTGCTTTTAAATCAATGTTACGTTATTGGTTTCGAGTCATTGCATTAGGAGTTTTGCCTAAAATACGAGTCAAAGAACTAGAAGCTTTTATTTTCGGAGGAATTGAACCTAAACATCAAGGATTGATACAAGTGCAAATACATGATTCTGATGACGGAAATTTACCAACTCAGAAAAAGTTTGGAACACAAAGCGGTAAACTGATTATCTTGGCATCTTATGAATTATCACAAGATAACTATCAATTATTAATTGATTTTATTGAAGCATTAACTTGGTTAATGTTTCATCTAGGAGGAGTTGGATTAGGTGCAAGAAGACCATTATATGAAAGAAAACGTTATAATGCTCAAGGAAACCGAGTTCCTCCTTATTGGCGGGGGGCAGACTTAAAAGCTGAAAATCAAGATGAATTTTGGAAGATACCTGAAACTATTGAAAAATTTGAAAAACGATTTCATGCTTGTCTTAATTGTTTTTATAATAATTTAAGTAAAATTCAAAATAGCTACGTTCAATTCAGGCAAAAGCTCCAACCATCAGTTAATCATGAGAATTACATAATTAACAGTCAATGCCCTCTAAAAGTTGAAAAAATAAAACCGAGATCTTGGGACGAGGCTCTTGATCAAAATTGTCGAGTTATAGTCTGTCAAGGAATAAGTAATAACTCGAAAAATTTTGCTTTATCTTTATTGCACAGCGAAAACTTAAATAAAAAAGATCTTAATTCTTCTGGAAAAAATAAATATTTATGTGGCGATGATGGTTGTCCATCTCCTGTGTTAGTTACTCATCTAAAAAACTATGAAGTTGTAGTAATTTTTGGAGCTTCTAAAATTTTAGAAAAACCTAAAAATGAAGGAGAAAAAGCCAAACAAATTAATCCTAGATATCAATATTTTACTGAGATTAAGCGACAATGTGAGCAGGTAAAAATACTTTGGGATGGTTTAGAATTCCCATCTTAAAGATGATGTATTTATAGCCTAGTAAGATGAGAAACTTAACAAAAATTCTTAACAACGTTCATTTTGAGTCACATTTGTATCTATATCTACACATAAGATTAAAGAACACCAAACCTTAATCAAAAACAGAAGTATAGCAACCGCCAGGGCGGTTGGGACACATTAATGATATAATCAAAAAAATTATCAATAAGAAGATGCCAAAACCATACAGTTACGCTCACGCAGTGGCGCGGAGCGCTCTACGTCAAAAGGTAATTCAAGCTATAGAGTTAGACGGGATGAAAAAGAGCGAAGCGGCTCAAACTTTTGGCATTAGTCGAAATACCATTAATTTATCGCTAGAAAGAAAAGCCAAAACAGGAGATTACAAAGCTTTACCTAATCAACCCCCCGGAAATGGTCATAAAATTACTGACTGGGAAAAATTTATTAAATTTGTCGAAATTAATGGAGATAAAACTCAAATTGAAATGGCCCAACTGTGGCCAGATGATATTAGCACTCGCACTCTATCAAGAGCCTTAAAAAAAATTGGCTTCACTCGAAAAAAAAAACTTATGGTTATCAAGAAAGAAATGAAGTAAAAAGGCAAGAGTTTAGAAAAGAAATAGCGGTATATAAACCCTCAGAAAAAGTTTATATAGATGAAGCCGGAATGGATAATAGAGAGGATTATGGTTATGGCTACAATGAAAAAGGGAAACGTTTTTATGCTCTAAAAAGTGGAAAAAGAGAAGGGCGTGTTAATATGATAGCGGCTTGGGAGGAGCTACTTCTCCTTCTTTTTGAATTTTTTGAATTTTCTGCTTAAGAGAGCGGATTAGACTCTTGATTTGCTTGGCTCTCCGAGTCGCTTCTTGACTGGTTTTCAAAAATTTTTGCCGATCCATTTTGCATTGGGTATGAGACTAGCCTAAGATTATATTAGCGCAAATTTTACGCTAATGAATATCGTTATTAGTAACCTCCATGAAAAATCAAGAGATTGAAAAGATAATTAGTGAGTTTTCCCGGTGGAGAGAAAATCTTTATAATGGACTTAATGCCCGAAAAGAAACTCTTATAGAGTTAATAGATGCCCTCTCATCAAATCAACAAGCCGCCTCGGTGGTAGAATTGTCTCTTAATCCTTTATTTAGACGAGATTATAACAGTTTATATAAAGGAATTCAAGAATTTTTGCCCCATCAAAATGAAAAGAGCTATTTAGAACAAATTAATCGTTTATTTGATGCTGCTTTTTTAACTATTAATCAAGAAAAATCCCGCAACTATAACTTATTAGGAATTGACACAACTCCTTACCCTAGGGCTTATTCAGCTACTTTAGCAGACAGAACCTTTATCCATTCTCCTAATCCTATTAAAGGAAATAAACCCATTAGTATTGGACATACTTATTCAGTTGTATGTGCTTTACCAGACCGAAATTTAACGGGCAATGTTCCTTGGGTAGTTCCCTTATCGGGAGAACGGCTTCAATCCCAAGAAAAAGCTACTCATGTCGCCAATCAACAACTCAAGAAAATTATTAAAAATTCTTTATTCCCTGCCAAGCAGTTATCAGTTTTAGTGGTGGATAGCCTTTATAGTCAACGAGATTTTATTGGAGAACAAGTTCAACATGAAAATTTAATTCCTATTACACGAGTCAGAAGTAACCGAGTATTTTATCGTCAATTTATTTCTCAAAAAGGTGACAGTCCCTCATCTGGCCATCCCCGTTGGTATGGAGATAAATTTGACCTAAAAGATGAAACTACTTGGACTAATCCTGATGAGGTTAGCCAATGCTTCTTTACCACTAAAAAAAATCGTCATTTGACTGTTACAATTTCAGCTTGGCAACAAATGTTAATGAGAGGAACTAAAAATTATAAAATGAATCAACATCCTTTTACTTTACTACAAATACTTGTAAAAGATGAAGCTGAGAATCTTATTTGGCAACCCATGTGGCTCATTGTTATTGGACAAAATCGTCATCAATTAAGCTTAGTTGATTGTTATCAGTCTTACCGGCAACGTTATGATATGGAACATTTCTTCCGATTTGGCAAACAAAGATTATTGATGACAGCTTATTCTACTCCCGATGTCGAACACGAAGAAAATTGGTTTAAATTAACACTATTAGCTTATGTTAATTTATGGGCTGCTAGACATTTAACGACTATTTTACCCCGTCCTTGGGAACAGTATTTAAAAACTAATGAATCGGAAAAAATTACTCCAAGTTTAGTTCAAAGAGATTTTCGGAGAATAATTTCAACTTTGGGGACATTTGCCTCTTCTCCCAAACGTCGGGGTTATTCTTGTGGACGTATTAAAGGTTATAAACAAGAGCTACGAACTCGCCATCAAGTTATCAAAAAAACACAAAAAAATCAACTGAGTAAAGTCACTACTTCTTAAAAGTCGCCAAGTAAGCTGTTCTTTTGATGATTACTCAGCCATTTTTATCGTCTGAGATAGAAAGGATATTGTTGCTTTTTAATTAGCGTAAATTTTACGCTAATTAATTTTTGTTTTGTCCAAAGTCCAACTGAACCCATGCGATTGATTATTATCTGTGATGGGATGAGATCGCTATGAACTTTAAATAAGCATGATAGAATATTGATGAAAAACTGAATCAACTGTAATGAGCGGAAAATTTTCCGCCATAGCTTGAGAAATAATGATACGGTCAAAAGGATCTCTGTGATGAAACGGTAAAGAAGCATTAATTTTAAGATGTTCTAACTTAATATTAAGTAAAATCACACGACTTTGGTTTACTTCCCTCTCAACAAATTCTTGATATGAAGGAGCTAACGTTAACTTCCCAAGGTTATACTTAATCGACATTTCCCAAAGACTTGCGACACTGAGATAACTAAAATTGTTTTCATCTTCAATTAAATCTTTGAGGGGATCGCTTAATTTGGGCTCATCGTTAACAAACCAAAGAAATATATGTGTGTCTAATAATAAATTCATTCCATATATTCCTGAAAATCTTCAAGAGGGTCATCAAAATCATCGCTCATCCATACTTTCCCCTTTGCACTTCCTCGTTTTAATGGTCGTTTGACCGGGGAGATTTTGGCTACGGGTTGGTCGTCTTGAGTAATAACAATTTCTTCTCCTTGAATAGCCAAATCAAGAAGTTTTGAAAGATTGGATTTAGCTTGAGCTATATCTAATTTAGCCATGAGGTTAAATCTTATTTAAAGAAGGTAATCGCCAACTTGGTAGTTTTTATGGATCGTAGCATTTCTATGGGAGAGCTATCCTTTAGCCACATATATCTTATTGAAAATATCAAGAAACCTAGAAAAACTTTGTACACAACTAGACGGATCACTTGGGGGGGTCAGAGAAAGAAAACGGTTGCCGCCAAAGAATTTTGTCCCCCTTTGACTTCTCTTTCAAGTCGCTCAAACCTGTCCATCAACTCATGTAGTTGTTGCTGCAACTGAACCAGTAACAGCCGATCGCGGAGCGCCACTTCGTGATCGGAAGTAGTTAGTGGACTATTAACTGTCGAACCTCCCCTACTCCTCCGCTTCGGTTGAGCCTGCCCCTGCTCCATCAACCGTTTGAGTTGGCGTTGTAACTCCTGGATGCGATTGCGTCGTGCGATCGTCCGTAACTCCGAGATCGGCATTCGCTCCAGTAGCTACAGCAGCTTTTTTCGTAAGATATGCCCCTTGACTAAGACCAAAAATGGACAGTATCGTCGTATCTACATCAGGTAATGTCACCAAACGGTGAAGTTCGAGGGTACCTAGAAAATTAAATAACTGTAACAGATAAACGACAACGGCAAGGAGAGTGATAAAACTCATTTGGAGGTCGCCAAAGTCCGTATTACCAGCATCGTCAGTGACAAAATCTTTAAGACCTGCATTATCAGAAGCATCTGGCTTACTACCTGGTTTGCTGTTAACTTGAGTTTGAGTAATAACTTTTGCTCCCCCGTAAGTCAAAACACTTACTCCCGATAAAAGCAAAAGGTTCTGAGGGATGTCAATTCCCCCAACAAATCCAAGCCCACCATTTATGGCACGCAAAGCATTTAATGAGACATAGCTCACTAGAAAAACAAAAAACCAGATTGCCATTTGAGACTTGGAATTACTAAGTCGTTTGTCTTGACCAACAAAGATATCATTTAAGTTCTTTCCAGTTACTTTTACCATCAGAAAAGTGATGATATAAAGCAACAATCCAGTAACTACAAGAGTGACTAAACGTAGTGGCCCATTCACAAATGATATCACCACAGAAACACTTTTAAGCTCGTTAGCCGTATCGTAATCAAGATTAACGAAATCGCCAACAGAAAATCCCCGCAAAATTGCTTGAAGCTCTGGCTTTTTGACAGAAATGGTTATTAATTGAGAATTTTGGCACTGAACTTGTAAACTCGATTGGTCTGTGGTGATAGCCTTAATTGTTCCTTTGTTAATAGTGGTTATCCCATCTTTAGAACTGGGACAAGCTACGGTGTCATTCAGCGCAACAGCGTGGGTGACGACTGTAAAGAGAAATGCCAATGAAAGCAAGGGGACTATCAAATATCGTCTGAAAGACTTCTTCGGACTAAGACCGTTTTTGCAGGTAACAATTTTCATGTTTTTAACTCCTGAAATTTGAATAATACAAATTATTATTAAATGTTAACCGAGGTAAAGTAAGAGGAAGAAGAAAAGATTAGAGGAGAGCCATGAGTTGGGCTACTGAAGAATTGAAATGGGCGAACTTAGGGGATAGAAGACTGAACAATCGATGAGTAACTATAGTGGAAGATTTGGCGGCACCAAATCGAATCAAGTATTCCCCAAGCTTGTAGAAGTCCAGCCGCGATGCCGGCAACTTATGACTTTTGGGCGAATGCAAGAGTCAAGGCGGATGATATTGTTAAAGCCCAGAGAGAACGAGTATTAGAATTAATCGAAGACGAGAGGACTTTTTTTTGAGCTTAATCACTTTTGGCCTGGGATTATCACCTGCTTGATTGGGTTTCCCTGATTTAGATTGACTAATTTAACTTCTTTACCATCTTTCTTGACTTGCGTATCCTCTGGAAAAAGAGGATGAATACCTGCATTTTCTGGTGCATCAAATAGCTCTCCTGTAAAACCATCAGCGTTATGGGGAGAACCATATTTGAAAATTAACATTCCTCCCTTCTCTTCAATCCACAGGGGCGCAATTTGCACCCCAAAAATTAGGTGTTTGTTTCCTTTAAAAGTAACCACATTTTCAGATTTCCTGGAAGCTTCATAATTCACTCCTGCCAAAACTCCTTTTGATATTGGAATATCAAGATTAACTTTCACCTCTTTGTCATCGTATGCCGAAACACTAAAGCTATTCGATTTCAGTGTTTTAACAACGACAGAAAACAAAAGATGCGGATGCCTTAATCCTCGTTGTATGGGAGGAAGAAATTTATCCTCTTCTTGAATTTTTTGAGAATTTATCTTTAGTTCTTCCCCAAATTCCGGTGCGTCGACAGTTTGCCCTGTTCGCAAATATCTGGCGAGTTGTCCGACTGTGGTTGCATCGCAAAGAATATTGTCAAAGGAAAATTTAACTTTCCGAACTGTTTCATAGCTAAAACCAAAGTCTTTGAGAATGTCATTCTTGATGCCGAATTGCTGAAGAATTCCATTGATAATCTCTGTGCCAAACTCAAACCCAAAACTATCGGTAACAAGTCCTTCAAGATGTGGATCTTTAACTTGACAATCGGTTTTAATATCAGGTGTCAGCCTTGGGGTAAAAGGTTCTATCAGATCAAGAATAGAGCCTAACGCTTCCAAATAATCACTGTCACGCATACGCATGAGAAGAAGAGGGTTAATTCCTTCCATTGGTAATTGAATGGCATTAAATCCAATACTACTAAGATAGTTAATCGCTTTATCCTTACACATTTTAAAACCTCTTTTTATCTGGAAGACTTGGAAGACTCAATTCTGATAGGCATCCAGGGCTATTTCATTCTAAAAAGTGTCAAAATATGCTTCAGTCCATAACCACAATATCTCCGTGCTTTGGCCATGTTAGTAAATCCGGCTTCTCGGTAGAGATTGATGGCTAAATTTCTGGTAAGCTGCTATGCAGCTTATGTGCATAAAATAGAGATAGTAACATAATAGCAAACGAGTTTGGAGGAGTCGGAAGTGCCAGCGAAAAGTTTTTTTATCTTTGGAGCAAAAAGAAAAATTACAAAAAACTTTACGAGAAAGCCAATGTCCTCATGTGAGAGAACGAGTATTGATAATATTATTAATGGATGATGGCAAAACTTACCATGAGATTAGTCAATTTTTAGGAATAGCTTATCGAACAGTAGCTTATTGGGCTATTCATGGTGATCCAGATAACTTAGAAAGTTTTATTGATAAAAGAAATCAAGGAAATTTTAAAAAAGTGACTGACGAATATATTAATTTACTTTTAGCTGTAATTGAAAAAAATCCCGAAGAGTTGGGTTATGAATTTGGACGTTGGACAGCAGCAAGATTAGCAAGCTATTTAGAAAAAGAAACGGGAATTTGTTTAAGCGGCTCACAAGTAAGGAGGATTTTACAGAAAAAAAAGTACGTTTACCTTTGGGCTAAATATAGCTTAGAAGATAAGCAAAATCCTGTGTTAAGAGAAGCATTTAAAGAAAAATTACAAGAGTATATAAAAATAAGCATTTTCAAGCCAAATTCATGTCAAATATGGTTTTGGGATGAAGCGGGCTTTAGTTTACGAGTGATTAGACGAAAACAATGGTCTAAAAAAGGGACAAGAAGAAAAGTAGCAGGACAAAGAAGAAGAGGAAGGGTTAATGTAATGGGAGGATTGCGATATACAGATAAAAAAAGATTAGCTTATTTTATTGAGAAAGGAAATGCTATAACTTTTTACGAACAGATGGTTAGTTTAAACGAATTTGTATTAAGCGAATGGGTTATAGAAGGAAATCAAGCTGATAAATTTGTTCAATTAGGTCCAAAGATAATTGTCATTCTTGATAACGCTTCTTTTCATAAAAAAAAAGAAATTTTAGCTCAAATCGAAAAACAAATGCCAAATATAAGGCTAGAATTTTTGCCTCCTTATAGTCCAGATTATAATTTAATGGAATTAGTGTGGCATTCTGCAAAAGAATATATTGCTAATAAATTATTTGAGTCAGTTGAACAATTGAAATTTTTATTAGATAAATTATTAAATCAAGGAGAACTTATTATTAAATGGAGACGCAAAATTAAAAATAAAGGAAATTCTGTTTATGCAATTTAGCTGCGTAGCAGCTTAATTGCCCACAAAGAAAGAAGAAAACCAATTCGGGTTCGAGAACGATCTTCTCCAAAAGTAACATCTCTGATATAATGAACACGATTTTCCACTCCCCAATATCCTCTAATTTTTTCAGCTTTCTTGAGAAGCTGATTCTCGTTATCTCTATTTTACCTCAATATTCTACCATCTAGAATGAAATAGCCCTGAAGAAATGTAACTGAAGTAATAATAATTTATCGAAACTAGAAGAGTGAAGTATTAACTGCTGAGTATCCATAATTTGTGTTACTTCTTCTGAGGCTGTTACCGAAAAATTAACAGCTTTAATTCTCTGTATTTTAAAGTATTTAACTTTTACTTAAGAATAAAACGAGATATGACTAACACTCGCAACAGTACAACGCTATTGTTGTTGTTATTTATAATTAAATGAGATTTAATGCTATTGCGAGTGCGGGGATTTTCGGCTCGGATCTGTTAAACTAGACAAATGAGGAAGAAGTAAAACAAATAATGGAAATGATAGGGGGACATCCGGCATTGATTCATTTAGAAAAAATTGAGCAACAACAGTTTTGAGCTATACCAGTAATATTTCAAGAATCAACAAGAGTAAAAACTAGTAAAGTTAAAAAAATGCTAAAAAAACCTTATTTAAATCCTTCATACTATGTTGAAATTTTAGAACCCAACATAGTATTTTTTGTAGCCGAGAGAAACTCTTTTTGTCTTCAGGATCTTCTTTATTATCACTTAGTTTCTTTGATTGATGGTCAACGAAGTATTGAGGAAATTATTGAAATTCTTCAATTAGAGCTACTGCAAAACTTACCTGGTTCTCCAGAACCTCCTAACTTTTTTCAAAATCTTGTTAATATTAGTATCAATATCCAAAAAGCTCTATATTTCTTGGAACAACAGGGTTGTATTTTGGAAAAAGATGACTCCCTCCCCTCTCATTTAGTTATTTTTTGCCACCATCTAAATATTTCTCCAATTAAAGCCCACCAGCAATTACAAAAAACAAAAATAAATGTAAAAGTATTAGGCTCGGTTTCAAAATATGACTTCATTGCTATTTTAAAATCTTTACATATTAAAGTTGCTGATGAAGGAGATTTAACCGTAGTTTTAACCGACGACTATCTGTACCCAGAATTAAATGAATTTAATCAAAAAGCTTTAAAGTCTCAGTCCCCTTGGATGTTAGTCAAACCTTTAGGAACAATGTTATGGATAGGGCCTTTATTTGAACCTGAAAAAACTGGCTGTTGGGACTGTTTTGCACAGCGATGGCGTAATAATAGACCGGTACAAGGGTTTATTGAAAGACATAAAAATACTTCAACGCCTATAACTCCTACCCCTGGTTTTTTAGCTTCTACAGTGCAAACTGCCCTTACAATGGCAGCTACAGAGGTTTTTAAATGGATTATTCAAAAAAGAAATCCGCAATTAGAAGGCACTATCATCACTTATGATACTCTTACGCTTCAAACCCAAAATCACATTCTCGTTAAGCGTCCTCAATGTCCGAGCTGTGGCAAAATCTTCAGCCTATTAAATCAGAAACCTTTACCAGTTGTTTTAGGACATCGTAAGAAAACTTATACTACAGACGGAGGACATCGGAGTTGCTCTCCTGAAGAAACTCTCAGGAAACATCAACATCACATTAGTCCTATTACTGGAGTTGTGCGGGAATTAAATAAAATACTCGGCAATGGATTAATTCATACTTATATTGCTAAACATCATTTTCGTAATATTTTTGATGATTTAGAAGGTTTACGTCAAAATATTGGTGGTAGAAGTGCAGGAAAAGGCAGAACAGATAGCCAAGGAAGGGCTAGTGGCTTTTGTGAAGCTATTGAGCGCTATTCTGGAGTGTTTCAGGGGGATGAAATTCGAGAAAAATATAGTTATGAACAATTGGGAGAAAAGGCAATTCATCCTAATACTTGTATGAATTTTAGTGAGCAACAATATCAAAACCGAGAACAATGGAATGAGAAATGTCAAGGGTGGTTTCAAAAAGTTCCTGAACCGTTTGATGAAAAAAGAGTAATTGATTGGACTCCTGTATGGTCTTTAGCTCAACAAAAGTTTAAATATTTACCGACTGCATACTGTTATTATGGGTATCCTCAATCTGCACCTTTAGATTGTTGGGCTGATTCTAATGGATGTGCCGCAGGCAATACCATAGAAGAAGCGATTTTGCAAGGGTTTATGGAATTAGTAGAACGGGATTCTGTGGCCTCGTGGTGGTATAACCGCTTATCAAAACCTCAAGTTGATTTAGATAGTTTTGATGACTCTTATTTTCAACAGTTAAAGCAATATTATAAAAGTCTAAATAGAGATTTATGGGTATTAGATACTACCAGTGATTTGAATATTCCTTGTTTTGCTGCTATTAGTTCTAAAAAATTTAGAGAAGTCGAGTATATTTTATTAGGATATGGGGCGCATTTTGACCCCAAAATTGCTATTAGTCGCGCCTTAACTGAGGTAAATAAAACATTACCTAATGTTTTATCTTCTGAAGAAAATGAAACAACAAATTATCCGCCTTTTGCTGACCCATTGGTTGTTAAATGGTGGCAAACAGCAACTTTAATTAATCAATCTTATTTAGTGCCGGATCTGCAAATGATGGCTAAAGAAAATAAGGATTATTTATCATTAGCGAGTGATGATTTATTAAATGATGTAAAACTTTGTCAGCAAATTGTTGAAAATAAGGGAATGGAATTGTTAGTTTTAGACCAAACTCGTCCTGATATTGGCTTAAGAGTGGCTAAAGTTATTGTGCCAGGAATGCGCCATATGTGGAAGCGCTTGGGAGCAGGAAGATTGTATGATGTTCCTGTTAAGATGGGATGGTTAAAAAAACCTTTGAAAGAAGAGGAATTAAATCCTATCCCTATGTGGATGTAAGGGACTTGCGTTAAAATAACATACCCAATTTAGGGAGGAACAATAGTCACATCCCACTTGGGCAAACTTTCAGAGGATTGCCAGAATTGTTGAAAAATTTTCAACTCAGGGGATTTCACTGTTACACCTTTTTCATAAGTTTTTTCTATTAAATGTATCTGAGGGTGATTTCCTTTCCAAGTCATATTAGATGCCCAAGACAAGGCCGCTTCTCTTGAGTCTAAAATTGCTCCATTCCAGTAGTTCTCTAAAATTGCCCAGCATCGCTCCACTGGATTATACTTACTATGATAAGGTGGATAATAAATTAAACGAACCCTTAATTGTGTTTGTCAACAAAATTGAACTATTCTTTTAATAAATTGGCTTCTATTACTACGCTGTGCTATGCCATTATCTAGATTGATTACTAACTCTTCTATCCCCAAATATAAGCTTTTATTGTCCTGCCACCATCTGGCTAAACAGTCGACAATAAAATCGGGGGTCTCGGCTGAAGTCCCAAAATATATAGAAAATTTATCGCCACTAACGTCGAGAATTCCTAAAGGAACTAAAACCTCAGACCATTGGTGATCGTGGTCATCCGCTTTGAGTGGCTCAATCATTCTACTTTTTCCTTCTCTTGACAAATTACCGATTTTTACCTTAGCTTTAGAATCAAGGGAAATTCTTAGAGTTTTAGGGTTATTATCAGCCAATGAATTAGCTTGAGCTACATTATTAAAAATCGCATTCGTTTCAGGAATTTTTTTTAGGGGTTTGACTTTTTGTGTTTTTTTAAACGATAACCCATCCGATTTAAAATATCTCCAATAGTTTGACGGCAGGGTAACTCTTCGTTTCTGTATCCTTTTTTTTCAATTAAAGCTTCTCTGACGGCTCTAGCACTGATTTTAGCATAAGCAAACGTTGATTGAAATTTAGGATCGGCTTGTGAATATATCTCTACTAAGCTTTTTATATCTTCTTCTAAGTTGAGCAAAATTTTTTCTGTTTTTTTTCTTCCTCTTCCTCGGTAATTATTAACACAAATGATTCCCGTTTCTAATTCTTTTAATCCAGTAGTTATCGCTTGCCTTGACCATCCTAATTGACTTTCAGCTTTCCGCGCAGAAGATTGAAAATAATCTTTGGCTACTTGTGCCATGAAAGCTCTTTTCTTAACGCCTGTTAGCAATGATGCCGCATCTTTTAGAGTACACTTAATTTTTTCGCTTAACATCTATAAATATTTTGATAGGAGGTGCGCTTACACGCACGGAGTTAGGCGAAGCCTAGCGCAGCGACACTGCCTGTTCACAATTCTAGTTTAACTGGTAATGTATTTACACGCAAGTCCCTAAGTTGGACTTCGACTTTTTTTTAACCTTATCTTAACCCTTAAAATTTTTTGGCAAAGTAAACTGATTGAAGTTACTTAACTAAAGAGAATTTAAAAAACTTCAAAAAGGCGATCGCTCTCGTTATTCCCTTCTATTTTTAAAATCAGCGATGGTCATTTAAGCAAGCTTGTAGCACAATAACTTCAAAAATTCAGATATTCCTTTAAAAATGTCTATGATCAACGGCTACAAAATTATTGATGCAGATTCCCATGTTATTGAACCTCCCGAAATCTGGGCAAGATACCTTGACTCAAAATTTAAAGACTTTGCCCCCTCCCGAGACATGAAAGTTAAAGGAGAACTAATTACCGAAAAAATCTCCTTACAAGTCCAAGAAGAAGGCAATAAGCAGATGATGCAAGCTCATCCTCATGCTTATCTCAACCGCTACAACCCTGAGTCCCATGTTCAAGCAATGGTACAAATGGGGATAGATATTGCCTTTATCTATCCTACCTGTGGTCTGTGGCTTTTTGCGATCGATACTTTGCCAGCAGAAGTGGTAGGGGCGTTCACCGATGCTTATAATACTTGGCTATACGAAGAATTTTGTCGCTATGATCCTGAGCGCTTAAAAGGAGTCGGCGCGATTAATTTTCATGACCCAGAGAAGATGGTTAAAGAAGTACACCGCATTGCCAACTGGGGCTGGAAAGCAGTTTTTTTGCGCCCTAATCCCGTTAAAGGTAGAATTTTGAGCGATTTGTCCTATGATCCGTTTTGGACAGCTTGCGAAGAGTTAAACATCGCAGTGAGCATTCATGAAGGTACTCATAGCCGCTTACCGACTACGGGGGCAGATAGGTTTAATACCCGTTTTGCACTTCATGCCTGTTCTCACCCGATGGAACAAATGATGGCTCTGTTGACATTAATTGAAGGAGGGGTTTTAGAGCGTCATCCTAAGCTTAAAGTGGGGTTTTTGGAGTCGGGTTGTGGTTGGCTTCCCTATTGGTTATGGCGATTAGATGAGGAATACAAAAATTTATATTGGGAAGTGAAAGATTGTGTAAAAATACTTCCCTCAGAATATTTCCGCCGTCAATGTTATATTGCCGTTGAGCGTTCTGAACCTTATCTTTCTCAAATAATTGAATATATTGGCTCGGATAATTTAATTTTTGGCTCTGATTATCCCCACATGGATCATAACCCCGATGTTGTTATTGATATGGTCGCTTTTGAAGGACAATTATCTAAACCTGTTCTTCAAAAAATTCTATGGTATAATTCTAAAAAGTTTTATGGTTTAATATCAATAGAGTGATCGTATTTTTTCAGTCGAGGCTGTTAATAAGCAATCCTTACTAAATTGAATTTAGAGGTAGAATTTTAACTAAAAGTTTCTCAAGGTTTTGTAAATATTATTATATCTATCCTTTTGGAAAGTCTAAATAAGTAATGAGATGAATAAAATAAAGCGTTTAATTTTAGGTTTGATAGCAATTTGTATAGTGATTGTAGTAGGGTTAGGAATTAATTTGAAAGTGGTAGCGAATCCAAAACCGCCAGAATTAAATTCTAATCTATCCACGCCAGAATTAAATTCTACTCTACCCACGATAGTTAACGGATGTAGCACTTCTGATATGGCGTGCCTTATACCTTTTGCGTGGCAAACATTCTTAGCTCTTAATTGGCCAACAGATGGACAAGGCAAACCACTTGAACACTTGTGGGATAATCCAGATGCTCCAAGACAATGGGAGTTTTATCAGCGTCCCGAGGAAGTATTTAGTCCCGCTCAACAACCATTGAATTCACCATTAAAATTAGATGGAGAAATTCTTCTTCTGCTCTCTAAGGGACAAAGGCTATCAGAAAATGAACCTGGTTTAGCAGATTCATTTTTAGAGCCGATAGGATACCCCTTAATTGACCAAACACATAATTATATTATATATGATATTCGGCTCAACAAAAGTGAAGCAAACCAAATTATTACCAACCATTGGTATAACATTCAATGTTTAGAAAAAATTCAGGATTCTTTAAAGTTTGCAGCCGATAATACATCTGGGTATCCACTAGAAATCAAAACTGCTTGGCGAATTTTAAGCTACATCAATAATTCAACGGATTCAGGCCAAGAAATCGATGAAAGCACTTATTATACCGTCAAGCGAACGGTTATTATTCCCAAAGATAAAGTATATAATCCTAAATCTGTTCTTTCAGAAAACACGCCTGTGGACACTCCAGTAAAGTTAAAGTTAGGTTTAATTGGCTTTCATATTGCCTATAAAGTGCCTATTGACGGTTTAAGAAACAAGAAACCCCAATGGGTATGGGCTACTTTTGAACATATAAGCAATAGCCCCTCAGTCCCGGATAATATTAATCTAACACAAGATCAAAAATATACTTTGTACGACCCGTTAATTGGGTGCCTTCCAGGAAATTGTAATACACCTATTAAGACCCCCTATTATTTCAATGTAAAGCAATCGCCTTCTGCTGTAGACCAAGACGGAAAACCACAACGTCCCACCCAAGTCGTGCGAGAAGAGAATCTAAGCATGACTAATTTCTTGGACGACAAATTCCAGCTTGCGACATTATTCCCTGAACTTCCTGAACTTAAGGAGACTGTTTGGAAGAATTACCAAATGAGGGGGGCTATTAGCGTTCAATGGCAATATCAACCAATTCCAAATTATTTAGCCAACTCAGCAATAGAAACTTATGTTCATGAAGAAGACCAATCTTGTTTAGCTTGCCATTCTAATGCCAAAGTAACCATAGAAAAAAATATTGATATTCATACTGACTTTAGTTATCTCTTTAAGTACAATGCCCAACGTTGGAGCAATTATCATTGTCCCGATTCCTAGTTATACTCTCTAATTTTCAGAAAAATCATGTCCTACTCCTTATTTCTTTCATTTAGAAAAGATGTTTCTCTAAAGCAAAAACTTGAAGCAGAATATGTTCTTTTTGCAGTAGATATAAGCTTGAAACTGCCCCCTCTGTCATCGGGCGAGATTGCTGCACTAGAAATCTTGCTTGCTGAAGGTGCGACCCGTGATCGTCTGAGTGAAGTTATACTAGCAAAAGATGGTTTTTCTGAACTGACAACATTTTTTTATTATCTTGAAAAATTTATTCATCTTGGACTCATCTGCCATACAATATCTATTAACGGGTTGCCTCTAGCAACAATTATTCCTTGTTCGCCAGCTTGCCAGCTTCGGTTTAATGAATTAGAACCAAATAAAGAATATATTCTCTCTCGCTTTGCTTATTTGCATAAAGAAAACGAGCAAATGATTCTAGAATCTCCCTTGTCTTCTGCACAAATTTTGTTAGCTGACTGGCGAGGAATAGCTCTCATTGCTGAAATGACTAAACCTCGAAATGTTCAAGAACTTTCTTCTATAATACCTGGACTTTTAGCAGAAAATGTGCAAGTATTATTAGTTTTTTTATTGACTGCTGAAATGATCTATGAAGTCAAAAATGGTGCGATTCTCGGACAAGAAAATAGCGAAGTTTTAGATCAATGGGAATTCCACGATCTTCTGTTCCATTTTAAAAGTAGAAGAGGAAGACATTTAAATCCTGTCGGAAAAACCTATCATTTTTGTAATAAGTTCGAATCTCTTCCTGTCATTAAACAAATAACTTTAAACGAGCGGATAGATTTGTATAAACCAGACCTAGAAATAATTAAAGAAAATGATTATTCTTTTTCTCTAGTCTTGGAAGAACGGGAATCTATCAGACATTACGGAGAAAAGCCATTATCAGCCGAGCAAGTAGGAGAGTTTCTTTATCGTTGTGCCAGAGTTAAAAGTATTTTTGCCAAAGACAATCGAGAATGTAGCAATCGCCCTTATCCCAGTGGCGGAAGCTGTTATGAGTTAGAGCTTTATCTAGTCATTACAAGCTGTAAAGGAATTGAGCCGGGTTTTTATTATTATTACCCAAAAGAACATCAATTAGGCAGAATGTCAAAGATTAATTCTCACTTAGAAAAACTTGTAGAAGATGCAAAATTGGCTGTTCCACTACAGACCTCTCCTCAAGTTTTAATCATTATTACCGCCCGATTTGCCAGAGTTTCCTGGCTCTACGAATCTATGGCTTATAGCCTAATTCTAAAAAATGTTGGCGTTTTGTATCAAACGATGTATTTGGTGGCAACGGCTATGAATTTAGCCCCTTGTGCTTTGGGCACTGGCAATACCGAATTATTCGCTATTGCAGCAGACATCTATAGCTATGTTGAATCGTCCGTCGGAGAATTTGTTTTAGGGAGCAAGCCTAGCTATTAGGGCAAAAAGTTCTATTAGAATTACCTACTCAAAAAAAAATTAAGTATTGATAAAATTTTTGCTTGTATGATTGATTTAAAATTATATCTAATAGTATAATAACGATTATATAATTTTTTTCTTACAAAGAAATAAAATCATGAATGAATCAAGCTTCTTGACGGCAAAAGCAATAGCGAAGTTAAATTTGGAAGAATCGGATTTAACTGATTCTAACGTAAACGTAAATAAAATGCTAGAAGCATTCGGGGGCATTGCTAAGGAAAATTCATTTCTTGGCGACTTTCCCACGCAGCTAAAAACTGCGTGCAAACAGTTGTCCCAACTTATAGCTTGGATGTGGTCTTCATCAATAGGAACATCGCTAGATGAGCAAACACTCAAAAAAGCTTTTAATTCCGTACTTAAATATCAAGCATTTACTAACACTCTGGAGGGAAGCGATGCAATATCAGCCTTGCTACTAGGAAATAACCAGGATAAAAATATAAACTCTATTGGCCAAAAACTTGAGTTTGAGATTCCATCAATAACATTGAAAAAGGTTTATGAACAATTGACTAAGAATGCTGTTCCCTATGCTTTTACACAAGAATACGTTAATCTTTTTTATTCCAAGGTAAACCCATATTTAGGGGAAGAAGGTATATTTTATGACTTCTTCGGAACGGAAAATCCGACAAGAGAACCAAGATTTGTAGTTATTATTTCTCTTCCCCCCAAACCAGAACTAAGCGATTTTACCGTAACTGAAGAGGAATTAAAAAATTGGGCAAATGAAACAACAAGCTACTCGCCACCTCACTTTAATCCTTACATACCAATTTCTGCTAGTACATAGCTGGCAAAAATATCAAGACTAAAAGTGAGGTAATGTGCTTAATAAGCCGAGTTTGAGGGTTAGTTTAAAATTTGAAACAACTGAACAAGATAAAATTTTGCTTTTATCTGAGAGAGCTTCGAGTTTACTTGAAGGCCACCTCTATCAGTTAATAATTCCCTTAATTGATGGTCACCGTACAGTTGACGAAATTATTCAACTCGTGCAAAATAATTCGCCCAATCCCATCCCTAGTAGCTATGTTTACTATATCCTAATGGATTTAGAAAAAAAAGGCTACATTGTCGAGAATCAAGATTATTTTTTATCCAATTGGGCAGTTTTTTGCGATGGTTTAAACTTAAATTTAAGGGAAGTTCAAAACAAATTAGAAGCCACAAAGGTAGCAGTTAAATCTATTGGCTCTGTTCCTGCATCAGCGCTAATTTCTATCCTTCAAACCTTACAGATAGCCGTTTCGAACGATGAGAATGGAGAGCTAGAAGTTATCTTAGCCGATGACTACCTCTGTAACGAGCTTGATATCATTAATCAGCAAAAGATTAAACATTCACGCCCTTGGATGTTGATTAAGCCACTAGAAACCCTTCTTTGGATAGGGCCGATATTTCAGCCAGGAAAAACCGGCTGTTGGGAATGTCTGGCCCAACGAATTAGAGGAAATAAACCCATTGAAAGCTTTCTCCAGAAGCGGCAAAAAACTTCTTCAATGCCCCCGTTAGCTTCTCTCCCTTCAACCGAGCAGATAGCCTTGAATATAGCAGCCACCGAAATTTTCAAGTGGATTGTTCGAGGAAGAAACGAAGGGTTAGAAGGGAGACTACTGACCTATGACACTTTCTCTCTAAACACTAAACACCACGTCCTGACCAAGCGCCCTCAGTGTCCCTGCTGCGGAGATCCTTCCTTAATGACAAAACCTCTGTCTATTATCTTAGGAAGCCGGCAAAAAACTTTTACTACAGATGGTGGACATCGTCATTGTCCCCCAGAAGAAACCCTCAAAAAATATCAACACCATATTAGTCCCCTGACTGGAGTAATCCGAAATTTAAAAAAAATATCCCTTAACTCGAAGGATTTTACTCACATTTATAGGGTAGAACACCATTATGCTACAATGTTTGATAGTTTTGACGACTTACGGAAAAATTTAGGCGGGATAAGTTCTGGTAAGGGAAAAACAGACTTGCAAGCGCAGGTAAGTGGACTAGGCGAAGGGATAGAGCGATATTCTGGCGTTTTTCAAGGAGACGAACCCAGAGAAAAGAAAAGTTACCAACAATTGCGGGATAAAGCCATTCACCCCAATGCCTGTATGAACTTCAGTCCAGAACAATATAAAAACTGGGAAGCGTGGAATGCTACTCATCCGAGTTACTGTGAAAAGATTCCCTATCCCTTTGATGAAGGGAGAAGCATTGATTGGACTCCCGTTTGGTCTTTAACCCATCAAGAATTTAGATATTTACCCACAGCTTATTGCTATTTCGGGTATCCCAAACCCCCTAAACCTGATTGCTGGGCAGACTCCAACGGCTGTGCGGCTGGCAATACCTTAGAAGAAGCTATCCTACAAGGTTTCATGGAATTAGTTGAGCGCGATTGTGTAGCCTTATGGTGGTATAATCGCATTAAAAAACCAGAAGTAAATTTAGAGAGCTTTGAAGAACCCTATTTTCAAAACTTAAAACACTATTACCAGATTCTCAAGCGTGACCTTTGGGTTTTAGACATTACCAGCGATTTTAACATACCTGCTTTCGCTGCTATCAGCCGCAGAATAGATCAAGAGATAGAAGATATTATATATGGTTTCGGAGCGCATTTAGAGCCAAAAATAGCCATTAGCAGGGCTTTAACTGAAGTCAACCAAAACTTGATGAACGTAGGAACGGCTAATGCAGATGGTAGCACCCGATACCCCGTCTACAGTGAACCTTTGGCCTTGAACTGGTGGAAAACTGCAACCATTAAAAATCAACCCTATTTAGCTCCAGACCCGCAATTAAAAGCCAAAACATGGAGAGACTATCCTCAAGTTTGGAGTAATGACTTGCTCGATGATGTTAGAACTTGTCAACAATTGGTCGAAGCTAAGGGTATGGAAATGCTGGTATTGGATCAGACTCGCCCAGACATTGGCTTAAAAGTCGTTAAAGTAATAGTTCCCGGTATGTGCCACTTTTGGAGAAGATTGGGTTCAGACAGACTTTATAGAGTTCCAGTCCAAGTAGGTTGGTTAAAAGAAGCCTCGACAGAAAATCAATTAAATTTCTGGTCTATCTGGATCTAATTAACGGAAGAGGAACTCAAAATGTAGATCCTAAACAAAATATTATTAAGCAAGTAGTAGCAATAGAAGAGCAGTTGGCCAAAAAATTCTATACAATATTTTTAGGGATAAACGTTACCAGTTCTACGAAATGACCTAAATTTACTAAAAAAATTTCAATAATGATGACTTTTACTGATTACCAACTTATCAATAAAATTTATGAAAGCTCTAACTCCTTAGTTTATCGAGCTATTCTCAATCCGAATAGCCAACCCGTGATCTTAAAAATTCTTAAAGAAGATTATCCCACTCCTACAGAATTGACGAGATATAAACAAGAATATGAAATTACTCGTTCCTTAAGCATTGAGGGAGTAATTAAAGCTTACAATCTCCAGAAATATAAAAATACCTTGGCTATGTTTTTAGAGGATTTTGGGGGGCAGTCTTTAGATATATTAATCAAGTCGAAGCATTTTTCCCTCTCAGAGTTTTTGACTATAGCCATTAAAATTTGTCAGATTTTAGCAGAAATTCACAGTGCTAATATTATTCATAAAGATATCAATCCATCTAATATAGTTATCAATTCTGAAACCGGTCAGCTAAAAATCATTGATTTTGGAATTTCTACAGCCTTTACTCGGGAAAAGTTTACCATCAAAAATCCTCATGTTCTTGAAGGAACCTTAGCCTATATATCCCCTGAGCAAACTGGCAGGATGAACCGTTTCCTTGACTACAGAACGGATTTTTATGCTCTTGGTGTAACATTTTATCAATTGCTGACGGGTCAACTTCCTTTTGAAACAAACGATGCTTTAGAATTAGTCCATTGTCATATCGCTAGACAACCAGTTTCTCCCGCTCAAATAAAACCAAAGCTCCCTAAACCCGTTTCAGATATTGTGATGAAGCTTTTGTCCAAAACAGCAGAGGAACGGTATCAAAGTGCTTGGGGAATCAGAGCAGATTTAGAAGAATGCCTGGCTCAACTACAAACTCAAGCTAATATCTCAAAATTTCCCCTCGCTCGTCAAGATATTGCTGATAAGTTGCAAATTAGCCAAAAACTATATGGTAGAGAACAGGAAATTAAAACCTTACTAGCGGCATTTGAGCGAGTTGCCACAGGAGAAAAAGAAAACCAAGAAATCTCTCTATCTTTAAAGCAAAATCAGAAATCAAAAATTGAACTGATGCTAGTTGCTGGCTATTCGGGGATCGGTAAATCTGTACTTATTAAAGAACTTTATAAGCCCATCACTCAGCAACAAGGTTATTTTATCTCAGGGAAATTCGATCAGTTTCAGCGCAATATTCCCTATTCGGCTATAGTTCAAGCATTCCGCGCTCTGATACAGCAATTATTAACAGAAAGTGAAACCGATATAGCACAGTGGAAAGAAAAACTATTAGCCGCTTTCGGAGTAAATGGCCAAGTTATTATTGATGTTATTCCTGAATTAGTAGAGATAGTCGGGCCTCAACCTCCTTTACAACAGCTAGAACCAGCCGAGGCACAAAATCGTTTTAATTTGGTATTTCAAAAATTTGTTGATGTTTTTTGTCAAAAAGAACATCCTTTAGTCGTATTTTTAGACGATCTCCAGTGGGCAGACTCAGCAAGTTTAAAACTAATTGAGTTGATGGTGACTGGCAAACAGATAGGATATCTGCTAGTAATTGGAGCTTATCGAGATAATGAAGTTAATCTGAATCATCCTTTAATCTTAACAGTAGAGCGGCTTCGGAAGAAGGGGGCAATTATCAACCAAATTATTTTAACTCCTCTGAAATTTGAATCTCTCACTCAATTAATTGCTGATACCCTTCATCACGAAAGAGAGACGGTCAAACCTTTAGCAGAACGGGTAAACAGTAAAACTTCTGGGAATCCTTTTTTTGTCAACGAATTTCTTAAAACAATCTACCAAGAAAAACTCCTCGTCTTCGAGCAGAAACAGAAAATTTGGCAATGGGATATAGCTCATATTAAAACTTTAGGCATTACGGACAATGTAGTAGAGTTGATGCTGGCTAAAATGAGGAAATTAGCCCCTGCTACTCAGCAAGTTTTGCGCTTGTCAGCTTGTATTGGAAATAGTTTTGATTTGGATACTCTTTCAATTATTTATGAAAAAACTACGACAGAATCTTTCTCTGACCTCTTACCTGCTATTCAAGAAGGATTAATACAACCCACCTCAGCACTTGAGATGAGTTCAGACGAAGTACTCGATTCATCATTAGTTGTTAAGAATTATAAATTTCTTCATGACCGAGTTCAACAGGCTGCCTATTCATTGATTGATAATGTTCAAAAAAAAGAAGTTCATCTTAGAATTGGTAGATTATTACTACAGAGGATTAGTGAAGAAAATTTAGAAAATAAAATTTTTACGCTAGTGGATCACTTTAATAAAGGTCGAGAATTGCTCTCTGAAACTACTGAAAAATTTGACCTAGCTCAATTGAACTTAAAAGCGGGTAAAAGAGCAAAAGAAGCAACGGCTTATGCAGCGGCCAGGGATTACTTCCAAATTGCTAGAGAAGAATTTTCTGAAACCATCTGGTCTGATCATTATGATATTTCTTTAGACATTCATAAAGAATTGGCGGAGCTTGAGTATCTAAATGGAAATTTTGAGAGTTCTAAATTATTAATTGATGAATCTATAAGAAAAGCCAAATCAGTCATTGACAGCACAATTTTTTACTATTTATTAATCGTACAATATACCTTATTGGGAAAATATTCAGAAGCCATTGAAATAGGAAAAAATGCTTTAAAACTTTTAGGAATCGATTTGCCAGAAAAAGACTTTAAAACTGTACTTAAAGCAGAAATTAATGAAGTTGAAAAAAGCTTAGAAGGAAGAGAAATTAGCTCGCTATACGACAATCGAGAGATGGAAATACCTGAAAAACGAGAAGCTTTAAAATTGTTAACAAAAATGGCATCGACGGCTTGGATCGTAAATCCAGAACTGATGTATATTATGGCAGTCAAACAGGTTAACCTTAATATTAAGTACGGCCACACTCCACTATCTGCTATCGGCTACAGCTTTTTTACAGTGATTCACAGTCATATATTACATCAATATCAAAGAGGCTATGAATTTGGAGTTTTAAGCGTGAGACTAGCAGAACATTTTAAGGACTTATCTATTAAAGTGTATGTTAATCAATTATATGCTAATATGTCATTACCTTGGGTAAAACATATCAAAATATGTCAAAATATTAACGAAAATATCTTTGAAATAGGTTTACAATCAGGAGAATTACAAAATCTGGGGTATGCCAAGTGTTATAACTTTTTTAATTTAATTTATCAGGGAATAAATTTAAGTTTTCTTTTCAAAGAATTAAACCGAGTATTAGAATATGTTTTAGAAACTCAAAATCAAATTTGTATTGATTGCGCCTGGGGCTTTAAGCTGACCCTTTCCAACCTTTTAGGCTTGACACAAACAAAATGGGATTTTAATATTAAAGATTTAAAAGAATCACAGTATTTGCAAAATAGCCAAAAGGGAGCAATTTGTTGGTTTTATATATTTAAAAACCAAGCCCTTTATTTATACGAACAACCGGCTGAATTAAGCTATTTTGAGCAAGTTGAAGAGCTAGTTAATTATCTTCCCGGTACTCTCTCTGTAGCGATGAATAATTTTTATTACTCCATGACTTTAGCTGAATTATATCCTCAAGCTTCGGAAAAAGAGAAAAAGAAATATTGGGAAAAGTTAAAAGCTAATCAAAAGTGGATGCAAATTTGGTCGGATAATTGCCCTGATAATTTTCTTCATCAATACCTTTTAATAGCCGCAGAAATGGCACGAATTTCCGGTCAATGGCAAGAAGCAATGGACTTATACGACAGGGCTATTGAAGCAGCCAGAGAATATGAATATATCCAAAATGAAGCATTAGCCAACGAACTCGCGGCTAAATTTTGGTTGGCTAAAAATAAAGAAGAATTTGCCCAACTTTATCTTAAAAAAGCACACCAGTGCTATCAGATTTGGGGAGCAAAACGTAAAGTTGAGCAATTAGAGGAAAAATATCCTCAGTGGCTTACTTCAAGCTCATCTAAATTTAAAAGCTTTTCAGTAAATACTTTAACAACAACTTCTAGAAACTCAACTGAAGTGCTAGATTTAGCCACAGTTATGAAAGTATCCCAGGCTATTTCTAGTGAGATAGCCTTAGATAAGTTATTAAAAAAATTAATGAAAACTTTGATTGAGAATGCAGGCGCTCAAAAAGGTTTTTTGATTCTTCAGAAAGAAAGTAAATGGGCTATCGAAGCAATGGGAGCAGTAGATTCAGATCATTTTGCCATATTACAATCGATTCCTGTAAACTTTTTAGATTCTACGACTCAAACTCCCATTCTCTCAACTGCCGTCATCAACTATGTCATCCACACTAAAGAAAATGTACTTTTAAATGACGCTGTCAATGAGGAACGATTTCCCCGTGACTCCTATATTGTTGCCGTTCATCCCAAATCAATTCTTTGCATTCCCTTATTGAATCAAGGGAAACTAAACGGCATTTTATATTTAGAAAATAATCTTACAACCGGAGTATTTACGGCAGATCGTGTCCAATTTTTAAATATACTTTCTGCTCAAGCCGCTATTTCTATTGACAACTCAAGGCTTTACCACACCCTAGAAGAAAGAGTAGAAGAACGCACCAAAGAACTCTCCCAAACTTTAGAAGTTCTTAAAGCTACCCAAGCTGAACTCCTCTTTGAAAACGAGCTACTTAGAAATACCGAACAAACCTCCTCTTTTGACTACCAAGTTGGAGGAAGTTTACCGATGGATGCTCCCACTTATGTAGTTCGTTCCGCAGACCGTTATTTGTACAAAGCGTTAAAGCGTGGGGAATTTTGCTATGTCCTTAATCCCCGACAGATGGGCAAATCAAGCCTCATGGTACGTATGATCAACCACCTCCAGCACGAGGGGATTTATTGTGCCGCGATCGATCTGACCCGCATTGGGAGTGAAAACGTTACTTGCGATCAGTGGTATAAAGGAGTGGCTTTCGAGCTAGGGCGACGTTTTAATTTGCTTAAAAAAGTTAATTTAAAAACTTGGTGGAAAGAGCGAGAGGATTTTTCTTCTATTCAGAAGTTAAATCAATTTATTGAAGAAATTTTGCTAGAGGAAGTTGGCGTAGAAAAGGATGTTTCCTCAAAACAAATCGTTATTTTTATTGATGAAATTGATAGCATTTTAAATTTGAATTTTTCAGTAAACGACTTTTTTGCCCTGATTCGCTCCTGTTATAACCAACGTAGTCTCAATCAAGAGTATCAGCGTTTAACGTGGGCTTTCTTTGGTGTCGCCACACCCTCAGATTTAATGACTAACATCCAGAAAACTCCTTTTAACATTGGTCAAGCTATTCAACTCGAAGGCTTTAAAGAGCATGAAGCTCAACCTTTGCTGCAAGGATTGGTTCAGAAAGTAAATAACCCACAAACGGTACTTAAAGAAGTTTTAGCTTGGACGAACGGACAGCCTTTTCTTACCCAAAAGCTTTGTAAGTTTATCTGTAGTTCTTCTTCGCTTATACCCGCTAATGGTGAAGCCGAGTGGCTTGAAAATTTGGTGCGAACGAATATAATAGAGAACTGGGAATCAACCGATGAGCCAGAGCATTTAAAAACAATACGCGATCGCCTTCTCAACAGTCAACGATCTACTGAGTTACTCAAACTTTACAAGCAAATTCTGCATCACGGAGAAATTATTGCTCTTAACAGCCCAGAGGAAAAAGAGTTGCTTTTATCAGGATTAGTCGTTAAACAAGAAGGCTTTTTAAGAGTTAATAATCGTATTTATGAATTAATTTTTAATCCGAGTTGGATTGAGCAATACCTTCAAAATTTTGAAAATACAGCCGATATAACTCACAGCTTGGACTAGCTTTATTACCCAACAGCTTAATCAATCCTAGACTGCTTAACTTGTACGTTAAAGTAGGCTCCAGTTGAGCAGGATTTGGCGTACTTATAATATTAGTCAGTGCTGTTGCTAATTCTGGTTGTTGTTTTAATGTTATCCTAAGTCGTTGCAAATGATTAATTGGACTTTGGACAAAAGGAAAAACAAGTTAGCGTAATAATTACGCTAATTAAAAGAGAGTAGTTGAGAAGCTTGAAAAAAATCAATCATCTTTTAATTCTTCTGTATAATAGGAAGAGTCAGTTTCTACTTCTCCTCCGAAATAAATATCGCGCGTAGCTTTCACAGAAGAGAATTAATAACCCTTTCTAACTCATCAATAAGATCTCTTCTAGTTAGTTTTTCTACCGCATCAATATGAGCCTCACTTCCGGCTTTACCTAAATATACATCTGAGCGTTTTTTTTTGGTTATCAGTGGCTCGTGTAAATATAGGTTCGGCGGCTTGTAATTTATAATACCAATAAATTTTCTGATGAAAGGGTAACTTGATAACGAATGAGATGGCAATCAGGTGGTGCGACTTCTCCTTCTTTTTCAATTTTCTTGATTTTGCGTTTGAGTTGACTAATGACGGTTTTAAGTTGTTTGGCTCGTCAAGAAGCAGATTGGCTAGTTTTTAGGTTTTGGATAGACATAATTTTCTCAAAAAACTGAGTAAAACTCTGCTCTTATATTAGCGTAAAATTTACGCTAATTAATCAGGTGTTTTTAATGACTTTTTATGACCGAAAAACGAGTCAAGCCATTCAAAAGTTTAAGAAGTGGAGAGAACAATTAACTAGCTCTCTATCTCGCCGACGCGAAGCCATAATTGACTTAATAGATGCTCTCTCTTCTAATCAATACGCTATTTCAGTAGCTGAACTCTCACTCAATCCTTTATTTCAAAGAGATTATAACAGTTTATATAAAGCCATAGCTGAGTTTTCGCATAGTTCTAGTGAGACAAGTGACTCTCAACAAGTCAATCCAGTATTTCAAGCGGTTTCTGAGACGATTCCGACGACGAATTCTCGTCCTTTTAACTTATTTGGAATTGACGCAACTCCTTATCCACAACCTTATTCAAGCACGTAGCTGATTGTGAGTATAGTCAACGAGGTTTTATTGGTGAGCAAGTCCAACAAAAAAATGTAGTTATTATTACACGAGTACGAAGTAATCGAGTTTTTTATCGTCCCTTTGTTGATGAAAATCCTGACACAAAAAGTAAACAAAAATTATTGATGAATTCCTATTTTACCCCTGACGTTGATCATGAGGAAAATTGGGTTAAGTTAACCTTACTTGCCTACGTTAATTTATGGGCTGCTCGGAAATTAGCTTTCGTGTTACCTCGTCCGAATCGAACAATATTTGAAGCAAGATAAATCCGTGAAAATCACGCCCAGTCTCGTTCAAAGAGACTTTCCTCGAATTATTCAGACGATTGGACTTTCTGCAAAATCTCCCAAACACCGAGGTTTTTCTGCGGGACGGATTAAAGGTGAGAAGAAAGTAAAAAGAACTCGTCACCAAGTTATCAAGAAAACTCAAAAAAGTTCTACCTAAAAGCCAAAAGCTTCCTGATTCAGCTTTGTCTAACCTGATTTCTCAGTTATTTAGACAACTGAGATAGAGGAACTTAGTCTCTTTTTACTTAGCGTAAATCTTACGCTAATATATTTCCTTTTGTCCAAAGTCCAAAACTCTAAGATTAAGGATTTAAGGTAATGAAATGGAAAAACATCTGTGGCGGGGCTTGTTTGCCCTATTCATCTTTTTTGTTCTGCGGGGACTGGCTCAATCTCCTTCAACTCCTACGACTGAAACTTTTAACGAAAGTGAAACCGTCTCTCAAGCGGCTCAATCCACACCCGTTCAAACAGTTGTGAGTCAGGGTTGCAATTTGGCCAATTACCAAAGTCTTCAAACGGGAATGTCTTACTCTAATGCGGCGGCTATTTTGGGACCAGGAACTGAAATGTCTAGAGCCGAAGATCCGAGCAATCCATCAACATTAACAATTATGTATCAGTGGCAAAATTGTCAGGGGAATATGGGCGCGAATATGAATGCCATGTTTCAAGGTGATCGCTTGATCATGAAGGCGCAATATGGGTTAAAGTGATTTTCTGGAACCGTTAGCCGAAAGCTTACCCGTTTAGGGTATTCTTCCACCTCGAAGAACCCACCCGAAAATACTGCCGAAAGTTCCAGTTAAAACAATTAACGCAATCTGTCTCCAGTTTTTTAACTCTCCGACTTTTTCTGCTAACTCTGGAATCTTGTTGACGCTGGCCTGCATAGTGTCTAGCCGACCCTCGATCGCTTTCAATCGCTCGTCGCTTCTAGCGATGTAAATATCTAATTTTTTGTCTAACTGCTCGAATTTGGTGTTGATTAGCTCTTTTAAGTCTTTTAGTTCGCTGTTGGTGTCAGTAGTCATAGCCGCTCCTTTGTTAGATGTTTAAGGATATGCAAAAATTGAGGATTAATCATTATTCCGCTAAATCTTCTAAAGAGCATTGAAAAAGTTGACATAGTTTTAACCACTGAGTCGAAGACAATCGAGGCTTACGCTGCCCCGTTTCCCAATTGCTTACCGTTTGATCTGTGACTCCAAGCTCGTTAGCAACTTGTCTTTGGGTTAATCCCGCTTTTTCTCTAAGTTTTAACATTTTTTTTGCAAATTCATCATTCATACTATAACACACTTTTTACAAAATTTGTTGACTTTATACAAACATCGTTATAGTATTAAAGCATGAAGAAAGCGATTACGTTTATTGTGATCGCTTTCCTCAAAACAAATTCTTTCTTAAAACCATGTTAACAACAGACAATCATTTAGTCATTAATACAAATGACTCAACTTTTGACGAATTCGACGTAATCGCCCTCGAAAACGCCATCGAAGTCGCTTATAACGCAGAAAATACGCCGTTCTGTGACTATGAAATCGACGCAGAGCTTGAGTTTGGCACATACCTTTACTGTATTTGGTGGGGTCGTACCCGTCTAGGTTGTTTCTATCGTTCTCCCATGACTGATGAGTGGGTGGCAAGGCCCTTCTACAAGAACGGTGAGTTCATGTACGAACCTAATGAACAGCGTTTTATCTCCCACAAAGACGCAGAGGCTCATATTATTCGCTGTTGGGAGGGTTAATCATGGATTATCCATTTACTCAACATGATGACGAACTCGCCTTAGTGTTGTCGCTTGTCAAAACGCTCAACAAAGCACTGCACTATGATGTTCTTCAGTCTTCAGGTGCGACTGAGGCTTATCTCGAAACCGTTCAAGAGATTGAATTGCGGCTTAATCACGCCATTGAGTCAATCAAGCGCTCTAAACGGACTCATTGGCCGTCCCAACAATCTCAAGAAAATAATTAATTAACTTTTTATCCCCTGGCACTGCCAGGGAGCAAACCCACCATGTTGATCGCCCTTAAAACCCAACTCAAAGTCAATAAAACTCAAAGACAATTACTCGCCCGTCACGCAGGTGCGGCACGTTTTGCCTGGAATTGGGGATTAGGATTAACCAGGCAAATATTAGACCACAATCGGCTAAATCCAGAGGATAAAATCAAATTTCCTGGTAAATATGATTTAGATAAATGGTTCGTCGCCTTAGTTAAGCCTGACAATCTTTGGCTATACGAAATTAGTTCTATATGCGTCGGAAGTGCTTTGTCTCATTTAAGAGACGCTTGGGGAAGATGCTTCAACAAAATCTCTAAACCTCCTAGATTTAAAAAGAAGGGCAGAAATGATTCTTTCACTTTGCGCCAGTCAATTTATGTTGAGCATTTTCGGATCAAAGTCCCTAAAATCGGCTGGTTAAAAACCTATGAAAGACTGCCCCAAGGAGCTAACCCTAAATCCGTTACTATCTCCCGCAAAGCTGACCGATGGTTCATTAGTTTCAACATCGAAGTTGAGCCAAAAATTACCCCTAAAACATCCAAAATAGTAGGTGTGGATTTAGGAATCTCGGCTCTTGCTACTCTGTCAACTGGGCAAAAATTTGATAACCCTAGACCTTACCAAAAACACCAGAAAAAATTGTCTAGAATGCAGTGGCTAAACCGCCGCAAGAAAATCGGCTCTATTCAGTGGAAAAGGGCACAGTTGAAGATAGCGAGACTTCATTTAAAGATAGGCAACATTAGAAAAGATACCTTACACAAGGCTACTAGCTACCTAAGCAAGAACCACGCGGCAGTAGTGATAGAAGACCTAAATGTAAAAGGGATGTTGGCTAATCGTAAACTGTCCAAAGCTATAGCTGATTCAGGGTTTTACGAGTTTCGGCGGCAACTTCAGTACAAATGTGAGTTATACGGCTCACAATTAGTAGTAGTTGATCGCTTTTTCCCCAGTTCTAAAACTTGCTCTCATTGTGGCGAAATCAAAGAAGATTTAACCTTAAAAGACCGTTGGTTTACCTGCCCGGACTGCGGCTTTTTCTTTGACCGAGATTGGAACGCGGCAATTAATTTGATGAAGGCGGGAGGATCTCTCGTGTCAGCCCCTGGAGTGGTGAGTGCCGACACCACCACGTTGAAAGGCTAGGAACGGCGTAAGCCTATGATCACCGCTCAATCTTGAGCAATTTTTTCTATTAGATGCCAGTCTTGAGCTACAAGAGCGGCGAATTTCGGATGAATTTTTTCATCTTGTACTAAACCGATTAATATCCTTGCCGTATCAGGCGATATATTCGGCTTCTGGTCAAACTCTCCAGGATATGGCAAAAACTTTATTAAATCGGTCTTTTGGTTAGACCAACTATTAATTAAATCAGTCGCTAGTTTAGCCACAGGAGCGGCAGCGATATTCGCCCTCAGACGCTCCCGCTTATTCAAATCGTGATAAACCTCCAAAATCAACCAGGGTGATTGCTTCTCGAAATTTCCTCTTTTAAACTCTTCAAGATTTGAACTTGAATTAATTTCTAGATAAATCTTGTTCCAATTAATAGGCGACTGACTTAAGTATTTTCTGAGTTGTTTAACGTATTGCCCCAATTCTTTTTTTGAGTTTTTATAGCCCCCCTTTCGGCTTGTAAAAAATCATGGGTGGCATCAATTAGCCGCTTAGGAATCTGATTGAAAAGTTCATCATTCAAATCCCAGCCAGCACTTGATAAATCTGCCGGATTTTCCAGCAGCCTATATATTAAACATATCCGTACTTCATGGAGCTTTAGCTCATTTTGGGAGTTTAATACACTCCCTACAGTCTTTAGAGCTTCTCGGCTTTTTTCACCCACCAAAGACACCAACCCATACGGATTACTGGTGGCTAATTCCAGAATTTGCTCAAGGGGAAGTTGTGTTTCTGCCGAGATAGCGGTTATTACCTCCAGCCCGTCAAGCTGGCTGCTTAGGCGAGAGCGACTCACCTGCTCCAGAGCTTCAAATTCAGCCTGAGTAATGTACCCGAGCTTGAGTAGAGCAAATTGGCCTGTCTCCTCCTCGCCCACTATTTCGTAAGTCGGCTTAGGCGGCTTTTTATAGAAGGGCAACTGTGATTTGTCTGTCAACGCGCCTTCTTTTGCCGGGGGAGATACTGAGGATTTCTTGCGGGAGTTTGATTGTGTACTGCTGGCGGTCATAAGGGTTTTCTACTTTTTGAATGGAATCTAGGTTTTTATCAAAAAGCCCCATTTCGGCTGTGATATAGCCATCGATAATAGAGCAATTTGAGACTTTCACCATAAAAAGGCCAAATTGGTCTTTTTATAGTTAACAAAATTAGGGGTACTATCAATGTACTAGCTTACTCCTTCTGACTGAGGAGCGCTCTTCTCCTGCTTGTTTCTCGGTTCTGGGGCGAAGTGATACAGGTTCACGCTTTTTCGGGTTCGGAACCAACATGGTCGCGTTTGGGTTTACGCGCTCCCACTCTTCGCTTTGTCTTTTTCTGTGTTGATGTGGCATCAATTGTATCAAGGTCTTCTACTTTTACGCTCTCTTCTCCTCTAGTTTCATTATTACAAGGAGGAGGGATAATTTCATCGTTTTTGACTGAGGTCGCTTTTTTTCTTCCTTTTTTAACAGTTGGTGCTGATGAAGCAACTGTTGTATTACCCTTATCAACTGAAGATGTAGAAGAAGCAGTTGGAGTACGTTTGCGACTTTTCTTTTGAGTTGACGAAGAATTAGTTTGAGGAGCATCGGGAGAAGTTGTTAAAGTCGTTTCCGGAGAAGGAATTTTTGATGTGCTGTCGGGTAGAGAAGATTGTTCGTTATTCTTTATGTTTCTCAAAGCTCCTTCCATTTTTAATAATCTTGATAAATGTTCTTGGCGACTTGCCGAATAAGTTAATTTTTGTTCTCCTTCTACTGCATCTATAGCCATTCGCTCACCCTATCGCCAAAGTAAGAGCATTCTCTTGTATACGCTGTAGTCTTAAGGTATCTTCACCTTCATGAAAATTAGCCTTGCTCCAAGACGATTAATCATTGTCGTTTTTCCCACGCCGCTAGGTCCGTACACTAATACATGAGCAAAGCCGGCTGGCTCGACAATAGCACGCATCAAAGCTTGATCAATTTTGTTTAAATGAGGATGTAATACCGCATATTCCTTAAATTGACTGAGCTTTTGGCGTGCTAAACTATTACTAACCAATAGTTCCTCATCCATTAGCGATACTCCTCAAATATAGGCAAAGAAGAAAGCTCAACTTTTGGGGGAATTGATTGGGTTTTTACCTCGGAGAAAGTAATTGGTGAATCGTATGATGATAATGGGAAAATTTGGGTTGATGTTAGCCTAACAGAGGATTTTGTTGTAGGCTCAAGAGCGAGCGCGTTAAGAACATTTTTCCCTTCAAGATCTCGCAAACGTTGTAGTAGCAAAGCTTCATGTTTTTGCACACTATGCAGAAAATCGGCTAGACGAAGCGCAGAAATAACAATTTTTCTATTGGTGAGTTTTGCCTGTTGCTTCATTTCTTGTGCCGCTAAAACAAGTTCTTTTTCAGTTCGCCCTTCAAAAATGCTGTAGTATTGAGAAATGCACTTGACCCAACGTCCTTGGACATAAGCATAAGCGACACTAACATCAAAGGGGTCATAACGGACTGGCACAGAAGTTCCTTCAATTTCCGGGTTACGAAAAGCCTCACTCCAATAGTAGAGATAATGCAGTTTAATTCCGCGACCGGCTTGAATTTTAGCTGTGGATTTAGAGGTCGTGGGATAAGTAGCTAAGATAAAGTTTTCATCATAGGCAATATGTCGATGTTCTCGCTCTCCTGTTAAGATTAACCCCTGTTCATAAGCAATTCGGGGTGTCACACAAAGAGCCGGATGCTCAGTTGTGTCATAAAGCTCGCCCCTCCCACTGTTGGAGATAAGTGTACAAATCACTTAAAGTCCAAACCGCTTGTTGTTTTGGATTAATATCTTTGGTGAGGGTTCGAGGCTGTTTGGATGCTTGAGTGTTTCCTAATAGATTATAGACAAACTGAGTATTCGTTGTATCAAACAGTCGCTCGATAACGCTTCCAAAGCGAGGTTGATGAGCGGGACGAGTTTTTTTTAGGCAGTGATACCTTGCCAGTAAGCTATCAAAATAAACACTGTGGAATTCTTTGCCCCCATCGACGACTAATGACTCAGGAAAGCGCCCTGTTCGCCCTACACAAATACGTAAAACCATCATACAGGAACGATAAGATGGAGAGTCAAAGGTTAGATAAATGGCTAGAATGCGACGACTGTAAGCGTCAGTCAGCAGAGTCAACCAAGGTCGCCCTAACAGTCTGCCTGTAGTAGAAGAACGTAATTCAATATCTAGCTGAGTATGGTCCAGATGAGCTACACTCAGTGGCCGGTCTCCGTGGCGTGGGGTAGAAGCATTTAGTTCCCAATACCAAGGACTTACCTGATAAGCTACTTTAGCCCCGTATCGCTTTCTTAGATGTTCGGGAGATCCGCGCTCTTTTATTCGTTTGTAGAATGTGGTGCGACTAAGGGCAGTAATTTGAGCCGTCGAACAAGCTCTCTGGTAAGCTCGATACACTGATGCCGCAGGAGCTTGTCGAGAAGTTTCAAAATGTTGTGCGATAAAACTATCGAGTAATGAAAGTGCTTGATTATTGGCTTTGGGTAAGCGATTTCCTCGTTTTTTTGTTAAAGGTAATAAACCTACGTATCCGCAACCTAACTCAACATCAGCTTCACGAAATTTTTTAACCCACTTTCTTACTGTCCTTTCTGAGAAATTTTTTTCAAAATTCTTATTTCGCTCCAAATAGGCTTGAACAGCCAAATTACGATGGTTAGCTATTTCTAAATCTTTAGCCGAGGCTTGACTTATTAATTCCCGAATTTTTTGTTGATTATTTTCTGATAAATTAGGATAACGTTTAGTTATCGAACCCGACAGCAATAAGTTCTGGAAGATTTCATTATTTAGTTTTACTGGCTGTCCATTTTCAGGTAACAAAGTTGTTGTGGTCTGCCCTTGATTAATTAATGTCCAAAACTTTCCATCCCAGTCTAGCTGAGTATTAGCGGATAATAACATCGACGATATGGGTAAGAGAGAATTTGAGGCGAGACGGGATGAAATTACGGTTTCATGGCTCGTTTTATCGGAATATAACCTTACTTCAGCACCATTAACTAAAGGGATGGCTGATAAATCTACATAAATTTGTTCAAGAGCTATCATTTTATACAAATCATTAGCTCGAACCTCTTCTAAATTTGACAGAATTTGAGTAAGCGTGATTCCTTGATTATCTTGAATAATTGTTTTAACTTGTGTTTGAATTTCTCGAGAAACCGAAACCGTAAATTTTAAATAATCTTCTAAAAATATTAAATTTTGGATATAAATCGGATTGAGGCTGGCATCAGAACGAACATAATATTTAAGACCTAGTAAAGATGCGAATTCTTCCCCTGGAGGACATCGCCAAACCCCAAGCTCCGTTTTTTGATAACGGGTAGGATATTTTTCACTTAAATTAATTAATTGTTTTTCGGTTTTCCACTCTTCCCAAGCCGCGTGACTTGAGCGCAGCACGAAAAAATCCGGCGTGTGATAGTGTCCAATTGTTCGCCCTGCCGCATTTTGATATTTAATTTTAAACCCCTCTGGTTGGTCATAAAACTCCAGAACATCTTTATCGTGTTCCATCTGGTAAATAGCCCACAATTCCACTTTTGCACTCTCAAAGGAGACCGTATGCCCCATTTTACGACTTGGGTACACCCCGCTCACATTGCCGGCTCGACCCTGTACACGACGCGACGGAGGAGACGAGCGAATTGATTTAATCAATTCCACGGTTGGCGAGGGCAGTTTTAACTTCTGACACCAGTCAGTAAATTGTTGGTCATTCATTGACTTTCTTTGACTCCTCGAAGTGCCTTAGAGTTGTTCCAACATTTTTAAACCTTTTAATCTTTCTCTGCGTCAGTGTTTAAGCTTATTACTTACTCTTAATTGTAAATCATATCTTTGCCAAAATCAACCATATCTGACTCTTGAAAGGGGCTGTTTTTAGAAAACTTTTTAGGAGCGCGAACGGAGCAAGAACTTCGGGCACGGTTATGGTTGACATTTGGGAGTTAGAGTAATTATAGCCGAGGTAAGTCAACTTGAGCAGTGGCGCAAACCCTTGTAACCTCGTTCTAACCTGGCAAAGTTATGGTTAACAAATTTGGCCTTTTTATGGTGAAAGTCTCAATGATCTAAAATTCCTTTAAGTCAATTTTGCTTGGGGGCAACAGCCCCCGTTATTTTGAGAATGTGGATAAATTAAGCTATTAGGCGTATTTGGTGAGGAGATGTTGATAAATTTCGTAGATTTTGCGGAAGCTATCTGGATTCCCACCTTGGTCTGGGTGATGCTGTTTTGCCAAGGCAAAATAAGCTTTTTTAATGGTTTGGCGGTTGGCATTGCTCGACTGTAAGCCGAAAACTTGCAGATATTGTCGAGGAGTGCAGGTGTTGAGGTTGATTGGTTTTGGTTTTGTGGCGGACTGTTTTGTATGCTTTTGTTGCTTCTGCTCGGGAATGTAAGAGGTTTTGTATTGTTTCCGGCATCGTTTATATTCCGCTAGGAGTGCAGCTTTTGTGGAGTTGAGGCGGATTTTAGTGTGCCCATAGTTTCTGGCGGATTTAAGGCGGATTTGTAATTCCCTATAGGTTAATAAGCTGTAGATTTCTTCCATAATTATTGTTGAGTTTATGTTGATCTCAGGGGTTGGATTTGCCAACCCCGTTTTTGGTTTATTCGATTGTTAGTCCTCTTTTTCTTCCCACAGTCTGCTTATTTCTTCGTCGCTGATTGGGTTGTAGGGTTTGCCTGGGTATTCGTTTAAGGTTAATTCGTCGTCTTCGGAGTCGTAGTAGTAGCCCAACTGCGTCTGAGAAAGCCACCAGCAGGTGAACTCATCCTCTTGTTTTTCAATTTGCTCTGTGGTCAGTCCAAACCAATCGGAACTGTAACCCATTGCCTGATGCCATGCCTCGTAAGTCACGTCGGCAGGCGCTCCCCAATCTTCACTCGCTTCGTCGTAAGTTACCAACTTGATAGGAACTTCGTGTCCGTTGACAGTTGCGTAGAGTACGGGAATATCAATGGTGTGCCCGTTGATGGTGACGGTTTCTGGTGTGGCGATAGGGTGAGAAGGGGTAGCAGGTTCCTTGACGATTTTTTCGGGCTGTCTCAAGATTTGTTCAAGAGCTTGGCGACTTTCGCGGATGTGGTTGGTGAGTTCGATTATGTCAGAGATTACGGAAAGTATCATTTTTGTCTGTGTAGAGTTTATGTTGAGTGAGGAAGGGGGTAGTCAACCCCCTTTGCGTTTTATTCTTCGTTAGAACTTAATAAATTTTCTAGCCAGCCGAGGTCGCCGTCGTCATCGACTGTGGGGTCTTCGTAAGAAGTTTCCTCTTCAAAAAGATCATTGAAAAATCCTTCTTTTTCTTCGTTGGTTAAGTCTGCGATTGTGTAGAGATTTAAATCAGCGTTCATTGTTTTTGTCCTGTAGTGTAAGTTGACTGAAGTGGAATTGTGTAGCGTATCTTTTTTGAAGTGCAGTTGTGCTTTGTGAATGCGGCATCAGCAGTGTAGCCCGACCTCTTGAGTCGTCCGTTTGTTCCCTTTCTCCTACCGCCTTCACCCTTTGTTTGCCCCCTGTTGAGCGAGTGCCGCTTGTGTTACTCAGGTTGGGGTTTTTTGTCCCCCATGAATATATATTTGCACAAGGGGTAACCTTTTGTCAAGTATTTTCTGAATCTTTTTTTATGCCTAGACGAGTTTCTAGCCGAGCCTTCTTTTGTGCAATATCTTGACGGCTTTTTCCCCCTAATTCCTGCCCAATTTGCGCTAAAGACTTCATATCTCGGTAATAGCCAACGATTATGGCTTTGTCTTCTTCATCTAACAGGGCCAGTGCATCAGATGGAATAGCGGCAAAAATTTGAGGGCGATCACCCCGTTTGTAGCCCCGTTCTTTTCGGTGGCGTTCCCTCATGTAATCAGTGTGTTGTTTTGGGTTTTTGAAAGGCATGGGTTAACTTTTTGTAAAGTATATTTTCATCTTAGTGAGCCGAAGGGAATCTTAAGTATAGTTTTTTGGATGATGAAATGTTAAGCTGCTACGCAGCTAAATTGCATAAACAGAATTTCCTTTATTTTTAATTTTGCGTCTCCATTTAATAATAAGTTCTCCTTGATTTAATAATTTATCTAATAAAAATTTCAATTGTTCAACTGACTCAAATAATTTATTAGCAATATATTCTTTTGCAGAATGCCACACTAATTCCATTAAATTATAATCTGGACTATAAGGAGGCAAAAATTCTAGCCTTATATTTGGCATTTGTTTTTCGATTTGAGCTAAAATTTCTTTTTTTTTATGAAAAGAAGCGTTATCAAGAATGACAATTATCTTTGGACCTAATTGAACAAATTTATCAGCTTGATTTCCTTCTATAACCCATTCGCTTAATACAAATTCGTTTAAACTAACCATCTGTTCGTAAAAAGTTATAGCATTTCCTTTCTCAATAAAATAAGCTAATCTTTTTTTATCTGTATATCGCAATCCTCCCATTACATTAACCCTTCCTCTTCTTCTTTGTCCTGCTACTTTTCTTCTTGTCCCTTTTTTAGACCATTGTTTTCGTCTAATCACTCGTAAACTAAAGCCCGCTTCATCCCAAAACCATATTTGACATGAATTTGGCTTGAAAATGCTTATTTTTATATACTCTTGTAATTTTTCTTTAAATGCTTCTCTTAACACAGGATTTTGCTTATCTTCTAAGCTATATTTAGCCCAAAGGTAAACGTACTTTTTTTTCTGTAAAATCCTCCTTACTTGTGAGCCGCTTAAACAAATTCCCGTTTCTTTTTCTAAATAGCTTGCTAATCTTGCTGCTGTCCAACGTCCAAATTCATAACCCAACTCTTCGGGATTTTTTTCAATTACAGCTAAAAGTAAATTAATATATTCGTCAGTCACTTTTTTAAAATTTCCTTGATTTCTTTTATCAATAAAACTTTCTAAGTTATCTGGATCACCATGAATAGCCCAATAAGCTACTGTTCGATAAGCTATTCCTAAAAATTGACTAATCTCATGGTAAGTTTTGCCATCATCCATTAATAATATTATCAATACTCGTTCTCTCACATGAGGACATTGGCTTTCTCGTAAAGTTTTTTGTAATTTTTCTTTTTGCTCCAAAGATAAAAAACTTTTCGCTGGCACTTCCGACTCCTCCAAACTCGTTTGCTATTATGTTACTATCTCTATTTTATGCACATAAGCTGCATAGCAGCTTAAGAATTTCTTTGCTAGGATTGGTTGCCGTGATTTGTGCATCTCCTCCCGCTTGGAGTTTGATGGCTTCTGAAAATGGATTAAGCTGGTTAAAAGCATCGCCGATGGAACGCTTAACCTTAACTGAGACAATAACGAAAAGAGCTATGCAGCAAGGTTATTTTAAGGGTGAAAGCTTGAATGGGATTAAAGGATATTTTTACCTCTGCATAGACAAAGTTTACAAAGAGCCGAGTGCCCGATCTCAAACGATCGCTAGGGTGGCTGTTAGTTGTACTTTGCTATTTGGAACGCAATGAATGTTAACTAAATAAATATGAGATCACTCTAAAGCTTGGCTTTATAAATACGGTGCGGAGCCGAGGGGATTGTTAAGGAAGATTTTTGGGTTTTAAAATGATTCAAATTATTGGTTTAATGCCGAAGGGGCGTTAATTTAGCCCCCTGTTTCTCGGTTTTATTTGTTGCCTTTAGAGGTGTTACAGGCAGGACACAACAATCTGAGGTTACTCACATCTAGGGCTAGTTGCGGATGGGTAGATATAGGCTTGATGTGATCAATGTGGGAGCCGATGAGGGGCATAGATTTTTTACACATGGCACATAAGCCCTGCTGAATCGCATATTGCTTTTGTTTCCAGTCTTGCCCGTCTTTGCTGCCTTTCCATTTGTTGAAAAGATGTCGCGGATCGTTTTTCTCCTCTAGCTCCTGCCGCCTCTTTTCGTTTTTCTTAAGAAAGCCGGCAAGTTTGATGTTGAAATCGTGAGCTTTTTGGGATATTTCTTGAATTTCTTTAATTTCGCTGTCTTCTAGCATTACTTTTTCCTTTGATGGTAGCCGATTGACCTTTAAGCTTGTTAATGTGGGTGTTGATTTCGAGTAGCTTGCTGTGGGCTGCCCTGGATAGTTGGCTCAAGGCGGGGTCGCTGCCCTGCCCGAAAGCGGCCGGGATGACGTTTTGAAGCCGCTTGGATAAAACTTCCAGTAGGCGGGTTAGGGTTAGCCGAGTTTGGGGGGCGATACGTGATCGCTTTAGATATTCGCGTATGTTTTCAACGACTTGCTTGAGGGAGTAGAGCTTGAATACCTTTTCCTTGCCTATGGGGGTTAGGGTCTTGGTAATGGCTATGGCTAGATATTCGCTTGCTCCGTATCCCCGCAGTTGGGCGCGGGTTGTGGTTTCAGGCAGGCTGGTCTTGGTCATCTTGAAATCCTTTGTACATATTGATTAAGGCTTCTATCCAGGGGTCTTTTAAGCCGACCCTCTGAGCAATTCCGTAAAGTTTTTCGATAAGGGGAATGAAGATGCTGTTCATCTCTTCAAATTTTTGGGCAGTTTCTTTGAGGTGTTTTTCGAGTTCTTCCTCTGCAAGCCTTTTGCCTTTTGCTGCCCTCGTCGCCTGCCCTTTTTGTGCTGCTTGCAGGGTTTGCCGTGTTTTTAGTTCAGGTCCGGCAAATTTGGCTAGAAGGATGAGAATATCTTGCTCGGTAGCCGACTTAATGTTTTCATCGAAAAATGCTCTATTTGCATCTGCTTCAGTCCAATTGTACTGTTTAGCCAGTGCTATCGCGTCTTTTTTATTCATAGATTGCCCGTCCAACATTTTACTTTATTTTGTGCCGCCTTGGGTTGGAACGGTGTGACTGAGATCACTGAAAAGTGGCGGGATGAGAGCCGAGGTATCCCGCCGTATTAGTTTTGGATTTTAAATAAATCGCCAAATTCGCAACTTAAGTATTTACAAAGCCTTTCAGCCGTTTGAACATCAATCCGGCTAAATCGATTATTGGATAAATTGCCGATAATAGTAGGACTTAAGCCCGTATCCTGGGCAACTTTAAGCTGCGTTAAGTTTCTCTCTTGTATAAATTGGCGAAGGGTGCAAATCACGGTCATAACCTCAATTTGTCTTTATCTATATATATAACTAACTTACTAAATGCTTACTTGTCAAGTTAGATAGTTATATACAACTATCTAGATAGCTGATATAATAAACGAGTGAAAAGCGATCACTTTGAAGTTCGAGCTTACAGTGATCGCCAGCTAACCACTTTTTCAAAGGAGATTCATGGTAGCCGATAAAAGCTTATCAGTTTTTTCTTATGGCAACAATCAGATCAGAATTGTTCTGATCGACGGAGAACCTTGGTTCGTTGCCAAGGACGTTTGTAATGTTCTAGAACATTCAGATGTTTCTATGGCCTGTCAACGTTTGAAGTCTTACGAAAAGGGGACAAGTATTGTTTGTACCCCAGGCGGAAATCAAGAAATGGCAATTATTTCAGAGTCTGGACTGTACCGCCTAGTTTTAACTTCTCGCAAGCCGCAAGCCGAACCGTTTCAAGACTGGGTGTGTCAAGAGGTGCTGCCATCTATCCGCCAAACAGGACGGTATGAAGTACAGCCGCCACAGCCAAAAGCTCAAGGAGAACTCATTTTGATGTTGGCCCAGGAAGCGGTCGAGCGAGACAAAAGGATTAATGCTCTTGAAGCCGAACATAATGAAACTCGCCACGAAATGGCGATGATCAAATCTCAGTTGGCTGATACGACGGGGCGCTTAGATCGCCAAGCTGCCGAATGGCGAATCGGCTTCGATATGCTCCAAAAGACCAAACAAGAAGCCTGGGATGCCCTAGATTTGCTTCAGTCGGACTGGAAAAATAGCAAAGAGATAGCCCAATTGACGACCCGTTCAAGGATTAACCTTTTGGTTCGCAGCTTCTGCAAACTGACCGGAGTTAGCTATAAGGATGTTTTCACAAACTTCTATCTTCAGTTGAAGTACCGTTACCACTACGACGTGAAGGCGAGAGCCAGGAATAGCCGCCGGACTCTCATCGATCAAGTTGAGCAGGATGGGCAGATTGAAAACCTCTACTTGATCGCGCTTCAGTTCTTTTATGGATGGATGGGGAAAAATCAAAATGGCTAAAATTTATGACGACTTTGACATAATCGCACTTGAAAACGCCATTGAGCAAGCCTACAGCACGGAAAACACACCCTTCTGTGACTATGAGGTCGATGCTGATTACGACTTTGGAACCTACCATTACCGAGTATGGCGTGGGCGTAGCTGCCTCGGCTCTTTTTATCGTTCTCCTATGACTGATGAGTGGGTTGCTAAGCCATTCTACAAAAATGGAGAGTTTGTGTATGAACCTAATGAACAGAGCTTCGGCTCTCATGAAGAAGCGCAGGCTTACATTATTCTCTGTTGGGAGGGTTAGTCATGGATTTTTACCCATTTACTCAACATGACGACGAACTCGCCCTAGTGTTGTCGCTTGTCAAAACGCTCAACAAAGCGATCAATTATGACGTTCTTCAATCTTCGGGTTCGGTCGAGGCTTATCTCGAAACTGTTCAAGAGATTGAAAGTAGACTTGATCACGCCATTGAGTCCATAAAACGCGATAAACGGGTCTATTGGTCGAAACAATCTCAAGAAAATAATTAATTTTCACCCCCTGGTTAGTCCAGGGGACTAACTCAACACAAGGAAGCTTACTTATGATGAATTCAGAAAACAAACCCGTTGGATTAGACATTTATTTCCCCTTTTTCGATTTGGTTAAAGCCGCCAGAATGGTCGCACCTTATGGAGAAATAGTCATTTCAGGTTATTCTGATAATTACACTAATATTATCCTTCGGCTAAAAGATGCCTCAAAAAAAGAGGAAATTAAAAAGCTTTTGTCATCTGAGGCTGCCACTATTTTTAACTTCCCTCATGGACAAGAAGATCAACTGGCATTTTATAAATTTCATACGGGAACTGATCTAACTCCTTTGTTGGAAAAACTTGAACAAGCTCAAACGGCCGAAGAACTTAAAACAATTTTCGAACAATACCCATCTGAGGATATTGATGAATGTTGGATGATATTTGATGACAGCACAAGAAAAAGGCTTAATTTATTGGCGGCTTCACTTTTTTAGTTAACTTATCAGTTTTAAGGAGTCCATATCGGGACTGGGGGTTTCTCCAGTCCCGCCGCTTTTTCGAAGGGTGAAAGCCCGTAGTTCGGCTCTTTTCCTGTTGCTCGAAGCTCCGCGATCCCTTGTTCGTGTGATCGCCTGTGCCAATCATCATTTGTCAAGCCCTGTTCTTGCCAATCGGCTTTCCAGGGCATCGCCACACATCTACATTGAGGGTGGCAAGGAATTCTTATTTCCTCTATGCGGTAAACATTTCCATTTCGTGCCGAGCAGTACGGACATACTCTATCATCAACTGTCGCCTGAAACTGGGCAAAACGGATATTATTTGCTAAAAAATGCTGTTTAAGGGCACTATTAAACGCTGATAAACTAGCAGTCCGAGCAATCATTTCGGCTCTAACCTTAGTCACACCTAGCTCTCGCCGCAAATAAGGCGCAATCCTAGAAGGATGCCAGCCTTGGATAATGCCCTGCTCGATAATCGCGCTGGCTTTATTGGCAAATTCATCTCCATATTTCCCCAAATACCTAATCTGTTCCTCTACAGCGTATTTAAGAGCCTCTATGGGCACTTTAGCAGTTGCCTGAACAAAATCGTCTCCTTCCATAAGGCGGGAAAATTTTCCCGCCAAACTAACGCCCTGTTCATTGGCAGTTTTTAGTAGCTCCTCAAACAGTTGGCTGTATCGGCTCGTATTACCGACTATATCGAGCAAACCTTTAAGCTCATTCAACAGCAAAAGCTTTCTATTGGCCGCCGTTAAGCTCCCGTTCTCTTGAATCTTCGGATACTTAATTCTAAGCTCTCGCTCTAATTGCACAAAGGCTTCAGCCAGAGCGCGATTAATGCGTTCTATAATCCTATCTTCGGCTTGAGAGAGAATAGAATTGTAACGTTCAATTAGGGACAATGGATCGGACATTAGCTGCGGTAATTCCTACTACAATAGCTGATAGTATCCAACCCGTAAAAGTATGGATATTTAACGTTTGTTGAGCGGCTTGATAAGGTTGAGCAAGCCCAGCTTCAAACTGCCCAAAGATCACCGCTAAAAAAATCGTAATTGAAGCCACAATCATATTCCAAAATCCGACTTCAAAAAGATAATTTTGCTTCCAGAAATACCCAATAATATCACAGAAAAAAGCAAATAAAACCATCGCTATAACAAACTGAACGATAATAGGATGGATGGGACTGGATAAGGTAAATTAACATCATTAAGACGTAAATTTAACATAGTATTTTTATTCCTCTATAAATAATAATACGTGTCCATCAGGGTCTGGGATTAAACAAGCTTGTTTAGAAGTATTTTTTAACTGGACTAGATGAGATGAAATGAATTTTACACCGTTATTCTGGAGTTCTTTTACAATGTCTTGAATATTATTAACAACAAGTTCTATTTGAAGATTAGCAAGAACGGTACTTGTCCAATTTTTGGGTCGAGAACGACCCTCAGAAGGCTTAATATAATCGAGGAGTTCAATCCCCATACCTTTTTCAGTTGTACTTAAACTGGTAATTCGGACTACAGCATGAGGTAAACCGTCAAGATCAGCTTGAGTTTTTCCTGTATTTAAACTACTTTCTTTAATTTTTAAACCCAATAGTTCCTGATAAAATTTAAGGCTTTGCTCTGTATTAGAAACCGCTATTGCCGTGTGATCGATTCCTAAAAATAATTGTTCATTTTGCTCATGCCATTTCTTTTTTCCTTTATCAGGAGGAAACCAAATTAATTCTAAATCGTGACCATCAGGGTCTTTAAATTTAAAAGATTTTACTGTCATCGTTTTAACCTCCATGAGCAAAACCTGGATACAATGTCATACCACCATCCACATAGATAGTAGTACCATTAACATAGTCAGAATCATCACTAGCGAGCCATACAGCCGCTTTACCAATATCATCTGGTTCTCCTACTCTTCCTTGAGGAATTAATTCTAATAATTTAGCTTCAGCTTGTGGGGTATCCCAAGCATTTTTATTAATGGGTGTTTTAATAGCGCCTGGAGCAATACTATTAACTCGTATTTTATGGGGAGCAAGTTCCTGAGCAATGCTTTTCATCATCATGTCAATTCCCCCTTTACTAGAAGCGTAATTGACATGACCGGACCAGGGGATGACCTCATGCACAGAACTAATACAAATAATTTTACCGGCTGCACTTGATATATTCGGCTTGACTCCTCGTTTTAAAAATTCTTTAGCCGCTTCTTTAGCACACAAAAATTGTCCTGTTAAGTTAACATTTATAACTAAATTCCAATCATGAAGACTCATGTCAACAAAAGCGGCATCTTTTTGAATTCCTGCATTATTAACTAAAATATCAATCCCGCCAAACTGTTGATACATTTGCTCAAACATGGCCAAAACTTCATCTTCAGATGCAACATTTGCACCTATAGCGATCGCTTCTCCCCCTTCATTGCAGATATCGGCGACAATTTTCTGGGCACTTTCAGCATCGGAATGATAGTTGACAACGACTGATGCACCTGCTCTAGCTAAATGACGGGCAACTGCTTCACCAATGCCTGAACTAGCACCTGTCACTAAGGCTTTTTGATCTTTAAGTAAATAAGGAGAATAACTCATGTCTTTTTTGGCTTAACTTGAGTTTACAGTAATCAGTTGAACAAGTCAAAATCTATTAACAGGTTGATTTTAAAAATATATCCGAATCGGCTCATCTACTTTAAGTTATAGTTATTGGGTTTAGTTTGACATCAATAAAATTAACGATTGTGAATAAATATTAAGTTCTTAGGTTTCTTTTGACTTGGTGAGTTCTTTCAATGATTGACTATAATTAAATTTGGCCTACTCAAAGCATCTATTAAGCACAAATTTTTCCGTAAAATATAAGCTTTTTCTTATACTTTAAAACATCTATATTTAGGGTTCTTCCGTACTTACTGTGCTAAACTATTAGGATAATGCCCCCGTAAAGCTCGTATTTCAAAGTTTTTAAAATTTCTAAATCCAAATCCACAACGCTTTAATAATTTTAATTTATTATTAATCCCTTCTACTATAGCCGAAGTTGTTCTTTTTTCAAAATATCCAACAATTTCTCCAAACCAACGTTTTATGGTTTTGACGCTCTTTCTATAGTAATGTTCGGCTTTTTTTAACCAATCTATTAATTTTAATGTCCCTTCTCCTAAATTTTTGCTTTTCTCAAATATTAAATGAAATTCTTCTTTTAACTCGTGCATAATAGCTATCTGTGGAGAGGCTTCTTTGATTTGTTCCAGCTTTTCTTTTTGTTTATTAGATAAGTCTTTTTCTCCTTTTAATAATATATATTTACTTCCTTTTAAACTGTTAAACAAAGAAGCTCTCTTTTTAATATTTAAGGATTCAGCTACTTTTTTTTGGCCAATCCTGGCTTGGTTAAGTTCTTCTTGAACGATTTTCATTACATGAAATCTATCTATAGTTATATCAGCATTTGGACATAGCTTTTTAATTAATGATTTATAGTTACCGGTCATGTCCATACTTACTTCTTTAATTTGAGCTAAAACTTTTTCTCCAAATTCTAGCATCACTTTTTTGATCTCTGATTGGGTTCGTTTTGAAACTAAACCTAATAATTTATGTGTATCTAAATCCACTAAAACTACTATAAATTTGCCTTGCCCTTTAACTAAACTTATTTCATCTATTCCTAATCGCTGCAAGGAGTCAAGATTAATTGGAATAATATTTAAAGCAATACTCATAACCATTGTTTCAACTTCTTCGGGAGTTAATTTGTTGTTTTTGGCAACATTCTTAATATCACTATGAATAACTTGCTTTGTAATATTTTCGGCATATCTATAAGTGAAATTTTTCTTAGTTCCTACAAAGTCTAAAATTTCACTAAAGGGTTTTTTACAGTTATCACATTTAAATCTACGACGATTTACTCTTAAAATTACTTCTTTATTCCCTATTGGTAAATCTTTAACGCGCATATTTGTTATTTTGATGAAGACGATGGCTCTTGTGACCACAACGAGGGCATTTTGCCGTTTTTGAAGCTTTTCTTACTGATAAAATTAAAGTATTTTCTGCATCAGTGATATCTTCCACTATAACCCCTGGTAAATTTAATAGTTGGGTCATTAATCTCTTCATCTTTAAGTTTTTAAACAAAAAACTAGAATTTATTTCTAATAGTTTAGCACAGTAAGTACGGAAGAACCCTTATCCCTGGAAAGGAGAAATTAAGCATTATCTCACACGGGAAGGGAAAATGCAGGAACGCTCTTTTAAATCTGGCGATCAATTAGCGGCTGAACTGCTTTATTTTTCCGACTGTATTTTGCAAAATAAAGATCCTGAACCTTCGGGAATAGAAGGGTTAAATGACATTCGTATTGTTAATGCTCTTCAGCGTTCTTTAGATACAGGTAATTTTGTTCCATTAGATGACCTAGATTACCATAGAGGACCATCAATTGAACAATCTATCCAACTTCCCCCCCATCAAAAAGCTCCCAAGCTTGTTGATGTGACTCCAGCTACTGAAAAAGCTTAAAAGATGACAGTAGCCCCAAAATTATTTTAAAATAAGGAGATTATTATGCCAGATGTGTTAGATACTGCTATCAATGCCGGTTGTTTTACTACTTTAGTAGATTTGGTTAATGCGGCTAGTATGGCACAAGCTTTAAAAACCGAAGGTACTTTTGTCCTTTTACTGTTTTCGCTCCAACAGATGAAGCCTTTTCTAAGTTACCATCAGGAACAGTAGAAACCTTGTTGGAAAATATTCCTGATTTAATCACTCTTTTGAGATATCATATTGTCCCTAATCAAATAATTATGGCAAAAGATATAGCTCAAAATGATTCTTTGGAAACTTCAGAAGGTTCATCGGTAAAAATTAAAGTTTTAGATGATAGTATTCACATCAATGAAGCTAAAGTCATTAACGCTGATATCAAAGCAGATAACGGTGTTATTCATGTCATTGATAATGTGATTATTCCTCAATCAATGGGTAAACTTTTAGCTTTAAGTTAAAATTAATATGTAGGATGCGTCTCCCGACGCATCACTTTACTTTCTCAATTGTAAGTACCTGGACATAAATAAAGTTCATGATGTTAAGAAATGTAAAAGCCTTAAAAGCCTTTCCTGTTCCCTGTTCCCTGTTCCCTGTTCACACAGTTAACTTTACTTATGTCCGACCACTTACTAACTTTAGTTTACTCAGGTAAAAATTCTGCTTTTTGTAAAAGTAAGCGCAAATTAACATTAGTTTGAGCTAAACAGGCATGGCCACTATTAGGTAGAGTAATAGTCTTAACATCCTTAAAATATGGAGCTAGTCGCTTAATTTCAGATAAGGAGGGTAAAATAAGATCACCTTTACTAGCAATTAATAATACAGGTTTTGTTATCTTTTGAAGTTGATTTTCTGAAACCCTAAATTCTCGCAAAAGTGCCAATCTTTTAGCGGCAGTAGCTTTAGGAGCGGAGCGAGTAGCTTTTAATAAGGCTTGGCGACTTTGGGAAGACAAGCGATTTAAAGGAGCAAGACAAGGTACTGTTAAAATCGAAGAGAGATCATAGATAATTTTAGGAGTCCAAGGAAGTAAATAAGAGCCTAAATTTAGCCAAGGAACTCGATGAAATGATGAAGCAGGATTGATGAGAATTATACGATCAAATAACTCAGGTTCTTGCTGTAAAATTTTTAGAGCTAGACAGCCACCAAAAGATTCTCCACAGAGATAAACTGTTGCTTGTGGTTTTTGCTCAAGTTCAGAGCGAGTAAGTTTGATCGCTTGAGAACTAAGATGCTCCCAGTCGGTTAAATTGTCGGCAGGAATAACAAAACAACGAACATCAAATACTGTTTCTAAATCCCCTATTTGAATTTTCATTAGTTCCTTAGCCGTTTCATCCATTCCCGGCAGAAATACAAATAAGGGAGCGTTTTTTTTAAGAGGATTAGGAGCAAAAAAATAAGGTTGATGGTTATTAATTAATGCCATATTTCAACTTGATAATTTTTGTTTTCCCATTGATTACCCTCTGTCCAAAGAAAGGTAAAATAGATAGGTGCTTTCTGCTCGGCATTTACAGGAATATTTACATAATAGACATCTACCGAAGTGCAAGTAGATTGAAAATTATGAACCGTTTGCCAATTATCTTGTGACCAATGTAATTGAAAAGGAGCAAGTGCTTGTATTCTTAAAGTCCAGCCTGGTTTAACTTGTTTTACCTGTCGGTTAAATTTCCAAATTTCAAGATTTTTACAGGAATTGCGATTACCTAAATAACGTTCAGCTACTTCAGGAATCCAGTCAAACACCTGACCATCTTCAGTTGAACGCAATAGCTTAATATATTCAGAATGGGCCCACATCAAAGGCATAGCAGAGCCGGTGGATTTGCCTAAAAACATATTAATCTCAGGACGATCCGGTTCGTCCCAAACTTGCTCTGGTAGTAATCCTGTATCAGTCGCAAATCCTTCCATCGCCTTAATATAGGGAGTGACATCATTTCCCCTCATCAATTCATAATGTCCTCGCTCTCCAGTAAGTAAAGGCCAAGCGCGACCTTTACCCCAACCTTGATAAGGTTGACCATCTGGTCTTTGTCCATAACCATCATGATTATAGCGATGCCAGCAAGGGCCAAAGAGAGTATCTACTTTTAAAACAGCATCAATCACTTTAACAGAATCCACAATAATCGGATCATCTGGTTTACGAATCCCAAAACGCACTAATTGTAAAAAACCAGTAGCTACAATTTCTTTAGCCGGAAATTCACTTTTTTGACCGGGAGGTTGATTAGCAATTGATAAAATTCCCTCATTCGGGTTTTCATTCGGACAGGGATCATCAACACTAGCCGGAGTAATGCGAATATAATGGCGTTTAATATCGGGAACTAGAGTTCCTTCTGTAGTTACCGTCCAAGTTTCTAGATGACTTTCTAGGAAATCTGCGTATTCTTCCAAAAATTGAGCCGTTGTCGAGTCATTTCGCTCCCGAGCCAAGGCTCCGGCACAAATTAAGGCCGCAATATTAGAAGCGAGAGTAAAAGGAGAAAAACCACTGGTTTCTTCCCAGCGCTCTTGTTGAGTAACCGGACCGTGATGTACTAGAAATTTTGCGGCTCGTATTACCATAGGATAAATGTCAAAATTTGAGATAAGTTTTTGAGTATGAAGTTTCCAAGCCAATATAATCGGAAAAGCCACCTCATCTAATTGAATTCCTTGCCAGTAAGGAGTGCCATTAATCCAGAAATTTTGGGCAAAACCTCCGTTTTCTTCTTGATTTGTTGCCAAATAAATAAGCGCTCGCCGGGCAGTTTGGTGATCTCCTGCGGCCATCAAACCAATGGCACTGCTAACCATATCTCTAGTCCAAACAAGGTGATATCCTCCGGGACTTTGATCGTCTCTTGCTTCACCCCAAGGAATAGAAAGAGAGGCAATAATAGCACCTGGATAGGATTTATCTTCATGAGCTAATAAAAGACTAACACTACTTTGATAAAGATTACCCTGATCGCCAGATTTTTGTTTTAGAGAAATAATATTTTTATTTTTCTCTTGCCATTGCTTTTGATAAGTCGATTTTTGTTGACAAAAGGGGATTTCTAAAGATTGAAATAAAGTAGAAATAGCATTATGCAAACTGTTCCCAAAAGCTAGACCTAAAGTAAATTTATTTTCCGGGTTTAGAGCGAGTTTTCCCATTAAGGCTACATTGCCATTTAAGGCTTGAGAAAATTCCCAATCCATCTGACAATTATCTTGAAGGTCTGTCCAACCATCGCTTTCTCCTACATAACCACAAGATAATTTAGTAAAAGGAATTGTTGCTCCTAATGCTAACCAAGTATCATCTTTTTCGGCTACCAATATTTTCTGTCCGGCTACTTCAATAATATGAGCATTATTGTCCTTGCCCCCAACATTTAAATGAGGAGAACATAGAGCATATAAGTGAAGTTTGGAGACAATAGAAGGTTCACCGACTAATTGGGTGTGCTGCAAAATACAAGAAAGTTGAGGATCGCTAATGACTTCTTTGATAATCGTGTAACGTTCTTGAGGATCGTGATTTAAAATGCGATATCCTAACCCATGATCCCAGATTCTTTCTATTTTTGAATGGAGATCGCGCTTTTCTTCTTGAAAAAAGCTTTGATTGTCACTAATAAGGTATTGTAAATCTCGTATTTGTGGACGATCAATTGTCGGGTAATAAACTTCTGTTATTATGCCGTTCCAAATTGTAAACCAGACACGACTAGCGCTAAAAAGAGCCGTTCCAATTCCGTCTTTATTCCCATGCGTCCATCTAGGAGCAACCCCTGGACAACCAAAAGCTTGAGATTGATTGATAAACTTAACCATGTCTTTTTATTTTTCCCTTACTAGGTAAAACAAAATAGGAAAAAGAAACAAGATGAAATACTATTGCCTGTTCCCTGTCCGGCACGGACAAGCGACGAAGGAGCGCGGAGTACCGCCTATTCCCTTATTTACGATTGTGGTTTTGATAATGCTTGTAATTCTTCCCAAGAATAATGAGCAGGTAATTCAACGGGTTTGTTATTAGCACCTACACCAAAACTATAACTAGGGCTAAGTTCTTCGGTAAGTTTTTCCGTTAAATCGGCTAATTTATTACCAGCTACACCGCCAGCGATAGCACCAGCTACACCTCCTATTGTTGCTCCTAAATTTCCGGCTATAGATTTCCCAATAGCCGCGCCGGCAACTCCTCCTCCGGCTGCCCCTATGCCGGTTGATAAAGTATGAATATTATCAGTTGATTGACTTTGATTGTCATCTTTTTGAGATTCTGATTGGGGGTTAGATTGTTGTTCTTCAGTCATAATTTCCTCCTTAATTATTGATTTCCTAAATGAATTAAAAGCCAAAGTGCCAAGCGTTCTAATCCAACTAAAACCGCAGTAACACCTACTGCCAACCCGAACAAAATTAAATTACTTTCATTACCTGCTCTCAAGGCAAAACTTAAAGAAGTAGAAACGGCGGGAGGGTGCATCACATTCAACAAGATCATCAAAATAATGGTGATAATCATGGCAACTCCCCCTGATATATAACCCGATCCTAAAATTAAAAAAGCGATAAAACCGATGATGGCGGCCATAGTTTGAGCAATGACTAAAGTGCGAACCGTATTAGTGGCGTGTTGTGGGTCTAGATATATTAAAAAAGCACTAGAAGCAAGAGAAGCAAATAATAACCGTTGGCGGCTTAAAACCTCTACCAAAGCTAAGACTGCTAAAATAACCAGCGTTGGAGCAGTAGCCATGATTAACTCTCCCTTCCAATTTAAACGACTTCGGAGAGAATGCTTTTGTAAAGGTTGGATAGTAGACTGGTGCTGCTTCATCGGTTATTTTCCATTATTTTTGGCTCTCGATCTAATGAACGCTTTTGTTCTCCCTGTTCTATTTCTCGTTCTAGAAAATAATTTAATAAAGTTCTCAGTAAAACGATCGCTCCCAAATTGAGAATATCTTGACGAGTTGGTGCTACTGCTGTGCGTAAAATATCACTAGCAACCGTAAATTCTAGCCCTAAAGCTAACACTCGTCCCAATTGTAAGCGAATTCCTTCGGTAGCATCAAAATGGGGTCTAGAACGAAAGAAAAACAATTGTAGATAAGTCCAAATACCTCTAATTACGGCTCCTCCAATTACCAGTGCTGCGGCAATTTCTGCTCCTGCCGCTAAATAACCCACAATTACCTTTAACCACGACTCCAAAGGGCTAATTAATGCTCCTTCCCCTGTGTCTCCTCCTTCTACATTCAAACTCAAGAGCAAAACTAGCCCTATGATGAGTGCTAAAGGCAGTAATAAGTTAACCCAAGTATTTTGCGACGATTTTTGGTTCATTTTAAACGTTCTTCTAAATGCTCGCCCACCCGCAAGGCATTAGCCATTATAGTTAGGGTGGGGTTAACTCCCGCTTGAGAAGGAAAGAAACTGGAGTCTACGACATAGAGATTATCTATATCGTGTGTTCTACAGTTTAAATTTAAAACAGAAGTTTTCGGATCGCTGCCAAAGACACAGGTTCCGCATTGATGAGCGACTACCTGTAAAGGAATCATGTGTCTCGGATAAGCGCTAAAAGGAATCACGTGCATGGCATTGCGGTGGATGGATTTCATGACGGATGTCCAGCGATGAATTAGCCGCTCAACTGTTTCGGTATTGTTAGGTTGGTAATCTAGATGAATTTTATCCCCAACAACTCGTACTCGATTATTAGGATCGGGTAAATCCTCTATTTGTAACCACCATCCTACCGAGCGTTCAGCAATTAAATGTAGTTCATAACCTGGAATCAATTTTGTTACAGGTTTTAACAAAGGAGGTGCTTCTGCGGGAATCATTTGAGCTAAAACATTGCCGGTATTTTGTACTAACCCCATAGGATAAGGATAATCTGGCTCACCCCAATAAAAGTCACTAACAGCAATAGTTTTTTGAAAGCGGGCATTATTGGGTTCAAAATGAAGCGCTAATAAAGCGACCTCGTTTTGCTTTGTAAAGTTGCGCCCTACCTGTTGGGAACTATTAGCTAATCCATGAGGTTGTCGATCGTTTGCAGAGCGTAAAAGTAAAGCGGCAGAGTTAATACTACCACAAGCAACGACTACAATATCTCCCCTAAAATGACGTATTTCCCCATCAACATCTGTTTCAACAGAAGTAATTTCTTTTCCTGAAGCACTGGTGTGTAATTTGAGAACTTTGGCTTTAGTTAATAGGGTAACATTAGGATAAGTTAGATGAGCCGGTCTGACTGCATTAATATCAGCATCCGCTTTACCATTAACTAAACAGGGATAACCATCAAAAGTATCACAACGAATACAAGGACTATTAATAGGATCTTTTTCGTTTAATTTGATCCCTAATGGTATATGAAAAGGATGATAGCCTAATTTTTCGATTCCATCGGCCAGTTCCTGCATATCTGGTTCATGACTAACGGGAGGATAGGGATAGTCAGCACTTGACGGGGGTTCTGTGGGATCTTTTCCTCGCTCTCCATGCACTTCATAAAGCTTTTCAGCTTGAGTATAATAGGGTTCAAAATCTTGATACTTTAATTCCCATTCTGGTGAAATACCTCCTTTGTGAATAACTTTTTCAAAATCTCGTTCTCTGCGCCTAAATAAAGCGGCTCCATAATGTTTAGTATTACCTCCTACCCAGTAGCACATTTGTGGTTGAAAAGGTTTTCCTTCTGAATCATACCAATGTTCGTCAGTTTGATAGCGTTCTTTTTGATAAACTTCTTTTGCATCCCAATTTTCTTTTTCTCTGGGGAGAAAATCACCTCTTTCAAGGACTAAGATTTTTTTTCGGGTGGGCGCAAGTCGATGGGCTAAAGTGCCACCTCCTGCCCCCGTACCAATAATAATTACATCGTAGTGTTCGTTTTGGTTCATTTTTTAAGCCTTAATTTTTCTTGAGTAACACGGGTTGAGCATTGATTTTAATCCGAAATAAAGCATAGTGCTTTCCTCTTTCATTAAGTAATTTATACTGAATTATTAATCAGATTAAAGTATATTTTTATCTATTAACCCGCTTTTTATTCAAATCAAATAATAGGATTTTTCAAACTAAATTTTCTCTATTTTTTATTTATTAATTTAATCATTGATTAAATTATATAGCTAATAAACTCGTCTCTAGATAATAATTTCAGCCTAGATTACTAATTAAAATTCATTACTAAATTAAAATTCTCAACAGAGAAACAACATCTATCTAAAGACTTAGATTTTATTTCTAACCTTAGACATATCAAAAAAATATCTAATTTTAAAAATTTAAGATTTAATAGAGACAACAGCACAATTTTTAGAAGTGCATAAATTAAGAATTTTCTTAATAAAGAAGTCTAAAAAAAATAGAAAAAAACATTTGCTGATAGTTTTTTTGTTCTACATACAATTGAAAAGATTCGGAGGGACTAATGCCTGAAGCAATTGAAATTTATGACGATCGTATGGTTTCACTGATGGGCCAGGTTAACGTAGTCGAAAAAATTGCTGATAGTGCTGTATGGAGTGAAGGCCCTGTTTATATCCAAGAAGACGATAGTATAATTTGGAGTGACGCTCACGGAAATCGCTTATTACGTTGGAGTGTAAAAGATGGCGTAACTGTATTACGTGACCCTTCTGACTATCAAAGTGGTAACTATCGAGATAAGGAGGGGAGAATTGTTGCTTGTTCATCAGGTTTACGGGCAATTATTCGTCAAGAACATGATGGTGAGTGGAAAATATTAGTAGATCGCTATCAAAATAAACGTTTAAATAGTCCAAATGATTTAGTCGTCAAAAGTGACGGTACAATCTGGTTTACCGATCCCACCTATGGAATCACTGAACCAAATCAAGGTTACGGCGGAGAACAAGAACAACCTGGATGTTTTGTCTATCGTTTTGAACCAAAATCAGGAGAAATTGAGGCAGTTGTAACGGATATGATACGTCCTAATGGTTTAGCCTTTAGTCCAGATGAAAAGCTTTTGTATGTGTCCGATACTGCCTCCCATAATATTCCTGATGCCCCTCATCACATCCGTGTCTATGAGGTGATAGAAGGTCGTCAAATAGCTAATGGTCGTGTTTTTGCGGTTATTGAACCGGGTGAACCCGATGGATTTCGCATAGATGCACAGGGCAATATTTTTACTAGCTCCTCTGATAGTGTACAGGTCTATGCTCCTGATGGCACTCGTCTAGGAAAAATTCCGGTTCCAGAGACTTGTACCAATATGACGTTTGGCGGACCTAAAGGCGATCGCCTTTTTATTACTGCCGGACATTCATTATATGCGATCGACCTTAACACTCATGGCTAGTATTTTTTAACAATTAAAGGAGGTTTAACTATGATTGATGTAATTGCCATTATTAATGTCGCCGATTCTCCCGTATATTGGTTTAGTTCGCTTAATCCTGTCTATCCAGGCGGCTTTTTAGGAGTAATTTTTTTAATACTAAGAGCGAGTGTCGGTTTCTTATTTATGATACATGGCTACCCTAAGTTGATCCATCTGAGAGAGTGGGCTAATTCTATCAAAAAACCCGCTTGGTTGTGCTTTATCTCAGCTTTTACTATGTTTTTTGGGGGTGTTGCCTTAGTTTTAGGATTTTTTACCTTTTTAGCGACTCTCCCGATTTTCTGTTCAATGGTATTTGCCATATATTTACACATTGCCCAAGGCAAACCTTTTGTTGCTCGTGACCCCTATTTAATTCCCAATGATCAATATCAAGGGCCTCAAGGAAAAGGAGAACCGCCAACCTGGGAAAAAGCATATATGTATTGTGTGATGTTAATTACCATCATGTTTATTGGCCCTGGTGCGTTTTCTTTGGATGCTTTAATTTTTAGTTAAATACATTTTTTCTTTGTTAACTCTGATACATCAATAAAGATATTAAACACCTCTTTAGTAAGAGGAAAAAAAAAATCTTGTTCTTTAGGATTGAATCAAATCAGCATTGACAATCAATAAGCTGTTCAATAAAGTTTTTTTTGCAAAAGCAAATTTTTTTAAAGAGAACACAAGGAGCATAAATAAACTCCCTCGCAACTAACAAAAATTACTTGAAAATACGATAAATTGCCTCCTGACTTTGAGGTTATTTTTGCCGGCTCTCAAGGCGAAATGCGGGTTAATGCTTAACCCTTATTAATGTTCAAAATTGAAAGGAGTTTTTCAATGAAAGCAATAGTATTTCACGGAATAGGTGATATCCGTTTGGATAACGTACCTGATCCTAAAATAGAACAACCCACTGATGCGATTATTCGCTTAACAGCCAGTGCTATTTGTGGCACGGATTTACACATGATTCGAGGCACTTTTTCAGGCATGAAAGAAGGAACTATTCTTGGACATGAAGGAGTTGGTATTGTCGAAGAAATAGGAACTAATGTTCGTAATCTCAAAAAGGGCGATCGCGTCGTCGTTCCTTCTACAATTGGCTGTGGTTACTGTTCTTACTGTCGCACAGGATATTATTCTCAGTGCGATAATGCTAATCCTAATGGTTCAGCCGCAGGAACAGCCTTTTTTGGCGGTCCCAAGGAGACAGGCCCGTTTCAAGGATTACAAGCCGAGTATGCTCGTATTCCTTATGCTAATGTAGGATTAATCAAGCTTCCAAAGAATGTAAGCGACGATCAAGCTATTTTATTATCGGATATCTTTCCGACTGCTTATTTTGGAGCCGATATCGCTGAAATTACACCCGGAGATACAGTCGCTATTTTTGGTTGTGGTCCAGTCGGTCAGTTTGCCATCGCCAGTGCTAAATTATTTGGCGCAGGACGAATTATTGCTGTTGATACCATAGCATCACGCTTAGAAATGGCAAAAGCGCAGGGTGCAGAAATCATCGATTTTAACGCTGAAGATCCTGTTGAAATTATCAAACAATTAACAGGAGGGATTGGAGTTGACCGGGTGATTGATGCGGTAGGCGTGGATGCAGTATCACCTAACACCGGACCCGCCGCACAACAAGCTCAACAATTTACCGAAGAGTTTGAGCGACAGCAAAAACAGGTTGCTCCACAAACCAACCCTCAAAATGGAAACTGGCATCCTGGCAATGCGCCCTCAATAGTATTAGACTGGGCTGTACAAGCTCTAGCCAAAGCCGGAACCCTTTCAATTATCGGTGTTTATCCCCCTACACATCGCTTTTTCCCCATCGGTATGGCGATGAATAAAAATTTAACGATTAACATGGGCAACTGTAATCACCGCAAGTATATTCCTTTTCTGGTTGATCGGGTTAATTCTGGAATGCTAGACCCGACAAAAATTTTGACTCAAGTCGAACCCCTTATTTCAGCTATTGATGCTTACAAAGCTTTTGACAAAAGGCAGCCGGGCTGGATTAAAGTCGAGTTAGTTCCTGGCCGAAATTAATAAATAAGTTAAAAAAATTATCCCCTAGCAACCTGTGTGGGGATTTTTTTTAATAGCTAGACATCAATATCAAGCATTAATATCAAGCATTAAGGATTCCCGCTTCCGCCTGCCGCGCCATAAACTTGTCCTGTCGCGTAGCTCGACTCGGAAGAGGCAAGAAGTACATAAATGGGGGCAAGTTCTGCGGGTTGTCCGGGACGACCCATCGGTGAATCACTACCAAACTGCTCAATTTTACTCTGCGGTTGACCGCCACTAACTTGAAGTGGTGTCCAGTAAGGTCCGGGTGCAACTGCATTCACACGGATACCCTGCTGGGCAAGTTGTTTGGCTAGTGACTTAGTAAAAGCCACGATCGCTGATTTAGTCTGGGAATAGTCGAGCAGGTTCGCGCTAGGGTCATAGGCTTGGACTGAGGAAGTATTGATGATGCTTGCACCAGGCTTTAGATGGGACATAGCCGCTTTGGTAATCCAAAACATGGCGTAAACGTTTGTTTTGAATGTTGAGTCGAACTGTTCTGTTGTTAGATCTTTTATCGAGTCAACAGACTGCTGTTTACCGGCATTGTTGACCAGAATGTCCAGTCCACCCAGTTCGCGCACTGCGGTAGCAACAAGCTGATTACAAAAGCTTTCTTCTCGAATATCGCCAGGAATTGCTATTGCCTTGCGTCCTGCTGATTCAATCAATTGAATCACCTCACGGGCATCTGGCTCTTCGACAGGCAAATAGTTGATAGCAACATCAGCCCCTTCTCGAGCAAAGGCGATCGCGGCTGCCCGACCAATACCAGAGTCGCCCCCTGTAATCAGTGCTTTACGTCCGATTAGCCGTCCAGTACCTTCATAACTGGTTTCACCGTGATCGGGGCGTGGTGTCATCTCGCTGGCAAGACCGGGCGGTTTTTGTGGTTGTCGCGGAAAAGGTGGACTTGGATATTGGTTAACTGGGTTCTGTTTCATGGACTGGTTAGGTATTTCCTGGCTAGTTGTCTCTTGTCGGTTTGCTAGGGTAGATGACTGTTGCGCGACGGCTGGTGCTACTTGTGCTGCAACAAAACCAATAGATAGACCGCCTAGAATTTGACGGCGTGAGGCTTTTTTGAAAATATTTTTTTTTAATACCTCTTGCTGTTGAGAGAAAAATGGTGGCTGCGAATTTTGTGAACTCATTAACTTTCCTTACGACTGGGGTTTGAGAAAAAAACGCATTTGTATAAACTGCTTTTATTCGAGCAAATAGCGCAGCATCTACTTTTGGCGGTTATTCTTTTATTGTTTAATTCTTTGTTCTTGTAGTTAAACAACTGATAACTATTAAACAAAGCTACAAGTAGAAAGTAAAAACTATTTATTCCATTGGCGGAGTTTCATCAAACTGTATCATAACTAAAACGGCGGGTTCATTGCCTATAGTTCCTGAAAGATGTCCTTTACGTCCCTGAGAGTCTTCCTTGGTATTTTGATCAGCCCCAAAGGAAATGTCACCGGCACCCATTTCCACTCGTTGTCCATCCATTGTCTCCACAAACCACCGTCCAGACAGAGGAATAATCCACTGAGGCTTGGGATTTTCATGCCAAATTCCCGTCCAGCCTACAGGCAGCACACTAAAAACGACAGTAGCTCCCTTCTGTTTGAACTGTGCGATCCACTGAGGTGAGGCAGAGTCCGCGATACTTTTTAGTTTGAAGTTCTGAATTTGACGACGAGATTGATGACTGATTCCTTGTTCATCCGTCCAGACGTGCCAATAATCAAGAATAGGTTGGTCTTGAGTAGACTTAACTTGATTAGATTGCTGTTCTAGTATTTGATCGCTCATAAAATAGTTACCTCATAACTTAGATTTATCCTTACCCATTAAATTAAGCAAAATCTTATTTAACTTCTCCAAATGCTTTCTCTACATCTGCCATATTTTGATATTCACGCTCAGGCATTTGAGAAAGAATATCTTTTAATTCTTGACTAACATTTTGACTATTGGCATAATCGATGAGGTCTTGCTTAGAAGCGGGCAAATCAACACCTTTTAAATGCTTAGAAAGGTCAACAGCCGAGATAGCCATAATTAACTCCTTAAAATCTCGATTTTTTTCTTTGATTTTTACTTTAACAACTACTTCCTGTTGGTTTATCCTTCACAAGATATATTTAGCCCTAGTATAGAGCTTAACAGAGTATATATATTTTCGCAGCTTTTTTTTTTCCATTATTGTAATTAAGTTACATCTTTTTTTATCTATACAAATAAAATTGAATTTTTACCAACTGTCTCGCCCCGCCTTATGCTTTCATTCAATTAAATATAGAGGAAATGCAATCAAAAAATAAAGTAATAAGCATAAACAAAACCTAATAAATATTTATTTATTTAAATCTATTAAAAATATACCAATACCAACAATAATCAAGCCAACTAAACGACTGAATCCAATTTTTTCTTTTAACATAAAACGCGCCCCTACTAAACTAATAACATAAGTCAGGGCAGTAGCGGGTCTGATCAAACTAATATCAGCCAAACTTAAAGCATATATAAAACTGAAAAAGGATATCGTTTGCCCAGTAATTCCTAATATAATCCAATGATTAGTAATAAATTTTTTTCCGAGTTCTAACATATGAGATAGAGACCCTAACTGAACTTTACCGATCTGCTTCATTCCCTTAGCATTAAACAAATATCCAAAACCATCCCCCAAAACAATAATCAATATAAATACCCAAATTTTAAATCGAAACAAACCGAAAGGTAGTAGGGCAAAAATTAAAAAATTCAGCCCTGATTGCAAGTATTTTTTAAGGGCAGAAAAAAAAGTTTTTCTCATTTCATGGCTTTTATTAATAGTAACAATAAATACTCCTAATGTAATGATTAAGGTGGCAATCCAACGCAGGGAAGAAATATGTTCTCCTAAAATTAACCAAGCCAATAAAGCATTAAAAATATAATTAGAGGCAAGTATGGGTAAGACAAAACTCAAATCCAGCCGGGAAACGGCCACATAATACAGGACTAAAGAGATAATAAGAGAAAATATCCCTAGCCAAATCCAAGGGCTAGTCACTACATAAGTTATTAAAGACCAAAATGCCGATACATTCGATAAATCTACTTTTCCTATTTTTTTCATTGCAAAACCTAGCAAAATATCACCTATTACCTGAGTAAAAACTAGCAAGGTTAATAAAATAAAATTCGTCATTTTTTAAAAAATTTTAGTTAATTTGATTAATAGATATTCAAGAATTAATTTAAATTAAAAGTAAGACATTTTAGCTGAAAAAAGCTGGGATTTTACCCAGTTAAATAAAAAACTTAATCTCTTGCTTGGATTAACAACTCAACCTGCTGTGCTACATCACTAATATAATTTTTGTGTTCAGCCATTCCATATATTTTATTAAGCTTCCCCATCCACAACCAACATCGAGAAGAGTCATTCCTTTTTCTAATTTCAATTTTCGACAAATAAGGTCAAGTTTTGCTTCTTGTGCTTCTTCTAAAGTCGTAGCATTTCGCCAATAACCACAGCTATAAGTCAAGCGGGAATCTAACATCTTTTCATAGATATTTTTGTCTAAATTATAATGATGGCGACCAACTTGAAAACTTCTGGTTATTGTTTGTAAATTAAACCAAGCGGTTTTGAGAATTTCCCACTGACCCCAAAAATTATAGGTCCTGATTTTTTCCTGTACACGATTTCTTAAAAGTTTAGTAAACAAAACATCTAATTGAGGGCAATACCACCATCCTTCTAGATAAGATTCCCCTAAACCTAAAGACCCTAGGAAAAAAATTTGAGTATAAAATTTAGGGTCATGAACTTGAATGTCCCAAGGACGATCACCATTAATCTTAATATCAGCTTCTGCTAAACAAGTCTCAAAGGATTTCTGTAATGTGGCTTGTAAGTTTTTTGACAAAAAATGTAAGGTATTGGGTAAAAAGTAAACATTCTCCATATTATTTTACTGTACTCTATCGGCAATAATTAATTCCTATATTATTGTTTGATCTTAGGAAAATGTCTAACTTAAGACAGAATTTTTATTAAGCAGATAAGAATTATCCTCTACTAACGGCTCTCGCTTTCCAAGTAAAACATCTATCTTAAGAATTATATTTTGCTTGATTGAAACTGAATTTATCAAAAAAATACTTAAATACAAAAAAATTTTGCCAAAATCTACCTATTTAAGGAAACCAACTCAGCCAAAATTTGATATATTACGATACGTGGATAAGTTTATAAGCAGAAAAAAAGACAATGCGTCAACTGCTAGTTCAAGTGCCATTAGGACAAGGAAAAAAAGTTTTAGAAATTGCTCAAGCTCATGAGGGAAGTAATCTAAGCCAGTTTGAGGCAATGAGTCCTAATGGTCTTATTGATGAGGTAATTGTTCATTTATCCAATCGAAAAATAGAAGATTTTTTAAAGGCATTAGATGATATTGCTGATGTGCATATAACCTTAACTCCCCAAGGAGTAATGGCACTAAAACCCCCGTCTTCTCAAGCCGCAGAGGAAGTCAAAGAAGTTCAAGAACTCAGTCCTATTGAAATTTTTTTAGAAGGGTTACAAAGTGTTGGAAGTTGGCGAGGATTTCTTGGATATGCAGCCATGGCGGGAATTGTGGTTTGGATTGGATTATTAACCAATAAAAGTTATTTGTTGGTAGCGGCTATGCTGATTGCACCCTTCGCAGGTCCAGCCATGAATGCAGCCCTAGCCACCGCACGGGGAGACTGGCAATTACTACGCCGGAGTTTATTGCGTTATTTTGTGGCTTTGGGAGTAACAATAGCTGTATGTGCCTTACTCAGTTGGATTTTCCGCCAGCAAATTGCTACCGCTCAAATGATTTCTATTAGTGAAATTTCTGAAGTAGCGGTGCTACTTCCCTTAGCCGCAGGAACAGCAGGGGCACTTAATTTAGTACAATCAAAGCGAAGTAGTTTAGTATCAGGTGCGGCTACAGGAATGTTAGTGGCTGCCTCTTTAGCACCGCCTGCGGGTTTAATTGGAATAGGTAGCGTTCTTGGACGATGGGATATGACTAAAAGTGGTCTATTTCTTTTATTGCTACAACTGGTAGGAATTAATTTATCAGGTGCAATTATATTTCGTATGTATGGTTTATCTGCTCGTGGGGCACGCTATAAGCGAGGAAAAAAATCTGTTACTATTGTTACTTTGATAATTACCACAGTAATACTGGTGAGTTTGATTATTTTTCAGTTTAGAGATTCTCCGACTTTACAAAGAGCAACTCGCTCTCAAAGAGCAACAGCTACTATTCATCAAGTTATTGAAAAAAGTCAAGAGGTGGATTTAGTTGAGGCAAATGTTCGTTTTACTCGTGCTAATATTCCTAATCAAGATACTTTATTAGCGGTTGTTTATGTTCAACCTCATACTAATCTTGTTCAGTCTAAAGAACAATTACAGACTGAGCTAACTCAAAAAATTCAAAATCAGTTACAACAACAGTTTAAGGCTACTCCTCTAGTCAATTTGACTATTTTAGAACCTCCTGTATCTCAACCCTAAAAAATATTTAATATGATCATAGTAATTTTGACGATTAATTTGAGAAAGTCCCATTTTTTTTAATAAAATTTATCTAACTTTAGGAATAAACTCATTTAATTCTAAAGGTGGAGGTAATTAATCTTTTTCTGATATAATCTAAAAACGGAACTAAAATTATAGAATAATTGTAATTAATCCAAAATTCTTGTCTTTGTTTTGTAAAACTAATTACTAATTAATCTAAAGCCCTTTTTGATCCTCATCAAAAATATAAAAATAATGCTACTGAAAAAAAATAATCTAGCTAGAGCTATCAAAAACTTGATTTGACAACCTAATTTTTAAGGAAGACAACTATGAATATTTTAAAATATATCCCAATAACTTTAGCATTTTTAGCCGCGTTTACATCTTACCCCGTTAATGCACAGCAGTCGGGAACAAGTTCCCGACCCCAGCCAGTTCCCCCGTCGGGTAATTATCCTACTGCTCCTTCTATTCCCCAATCAAATAATTCAACAACTGTACCTCAATCGGCCTATGCCGAATTTATGAGATTAGGTTATGCCGCGATGCAAAGAAAAGATTATTCTCTGGCTGCCCAGTATTTTAGACAAGCACTGTATTATGTGCCTTCAGATAGAGCCGCTACTATCGCTTATTGGAATGCTAGAGATGAAATTACCAAGCAGGACAATAATGTTTCCCAACAAGAAACTAATTACGATCGCTACATGAGAATTGCTTACGATGCCACAGAAAAAGCCGATTACCAAACAGCACTGATTAATTTTCAACGGGCACTCGAAGAACGTCCCAATGATTATTATGCGACTCAAGGAATGCGTAATGTCAACACCTATATTAATCGTGGTGAAGGAAGCTCTAACGCTCAACTTAATACCGAGCCAACTTTTTATATCGGTGAATCAGCCTATGATCGATATATGCGTTTAGGATACGCGGCTCAACAACGAAAAGACTATACTACCGCAGCTAATTATTTTCGCAGCGCCCTTTATGAACGTCCTAATGATCGTCTAGCGACTGTGGCTTTCTGGAATGTTCAAGATGTGCTAAAAAATGGAAAACAAGAAAATCGGGCTACACAAGGAGAGTCGGATTATGATCGCTATATGAGACTAGGATACGATGCCACTGAGCGAGGAGACTATCCTAGTGCTTTAACTTATTTTCGTCAAGCTTTATCAGTGCGGCCAAATGATGAGTATGCAATTCGTGCTATTCGTAATGTAACTGCCTACGAGCAGAATGCTAGAGGAACAGGTGAAGCCAACAATAATCAATGAGGCTTTACAAAACCAGCCGTAAAAGCTTAATTTAAAATGTGAGGAGGTGCTTTTTAAATTTTACAACCATAATAAACTTAGCCAGAAGAGAATTGTAATTAATTATGCGCTCACCTAATAATTTTTATACCTTAATTAACCAAATTTCTGAGCAAGTCAATACTCAACTTAATGAAAGTAACAATAGCGAATTTGAAGTAGCTTTAGCTTATGCTATAAAAAGCTGGTGTAACTATTTAGAAACTCATCCTAAGTTAAATTTATTGTTTACTTCTGAAATGACATATAATATTCTTTCAAAAAGTGGTCAGGCTTCAATGCCACAATTAACCTATAATATTTATCAAGAATGGAGAAGTGATCAGGAAAATAAATTAGGAATTATTTCTAAAGCTTTAGAAGTTCCTAATGGGTTAACTTTATTAATCAATAAAATTTTTACTTTACTGAAAATTAAAAACGACGATCTAAAAATTATTGTACTTTTTGCTTTTGTTTTTGTAGCAGTTTTATTCTTAAATAATATTATTAATAACCCTCAAAAAAAAAATTTAATCTAATGATAATTACCAACCAGATAATTAACTAGCTTTTGGAAAAAATTGCATTATTTTTAGCTTATTCGATTAGTGATTAATTTTTTTAAGAGTTATTAAATAATGTTTTGTTGTGGGAGAGCTTGAATATCTCTCTCGGGCTAGGCGGTTTCCGTCGAAAAGCAACAGCAACTGGTACTTGCAAAGAGCAGGAGTTAGGCCGTCCTCATGAGAAAAAAGAAACGTTTTATCTCCTTCGTTGTAGCATACATTATTAGCGAAAAAAACTAACATTAGTTGTTTTAGGAAAAGTTAAAAGATTAATTACCGACCTTTGATAGATGTTTTTTATGTAATCTTGACTTATTATCAGTAATAAATGATAACTTGAAAAAATAAAAATTCATGAGTATAGAAATATCAAAAGCGTGGAATCAAATCCAAGATATGATTAATAATTTCATAGCTCTGCTGCCTAATTTACTTCTAGAATTTATTGTTTTTCTCGTCTTTTTTTTAATAGGAAGAGTCGTTAAAAGGGGAGTCAAGCGATTAACCCGCCATCGTCGTCAAGCTCGAAATTTAGCGTTAGTTTTAGGGCGCTTGGCACAGGGAATTATTATTTTAGTCGGTTTATTTATTGCCCTATCTATAGTTATTCCTTCCTTTAAAGCGGGTGATTTAGTACAACTGCTTGGCATTAGTGGAGTAGCGATCGGATTTGCTTTTCGAGATATTCTTCAAAATTTTTTGGCAGGAATTTTAATTTTACTCACTGAACCTTTTCAAATTAACGATCAAATTATTTTTAAAGACTTTGAAGGCACAGTTGAAAATATAGAAACACGGGCAACAACCATTCGGACTTATGATGGTCGTCGCATCGTTATTCCCAATTCTGAATTATTTACTAATTCGGTTTTAGTCAATACGGCTTTTGAAAACCGTCGTTTAGAGTATGATATTGGGATAGGTTATGGAGATGATATTGAGGGCGCAAAACAATTAATTTTAGAAGCTATCCGCTCTACAGAAGGGGTTTTAAGCGATCCAGCCCCGGATGTTCTTGTCGTAGATTTAGCGGCTAGTACCGTTAATATTCGTGCCCGTTGGTGGATTCAACCCCCTCGCCGTTCTGATGCTTTAGACTTAAGAGATAAAGTATTAACTGCTATTAAAAATAAGCTTACGGCTAACGGCGTTGATTTGCCTTTTCCTACTCAGCAAATTCTATTTCATGATCAAACTGAAGAAACCGATGGTGATCGCTCTCGTCAACGAGAAGGCTGGCCAGCCGGCAAAAATCAAGTTCCCATGCCTCGTTATCAAGCTTTGCTCAATAAACAATCTAATTCTCACGCAGTAGATAATAATAATAAACGTGGGCATTAGTGATGAAAAATAATAACGAAAAAAAAATTCGGGCTTAGGGAGAATTATTAAAATTACGCCTGTCGAAATATTAAATTCCGAACCTAGTCAATCTGGAATTAGCTCAAAATGTCAAATTCTGTCTTAAGTTAGAAAAGTATTTATTTCTGTGGTAGGACATAATCTATAAATTTTTTTTATAAGTTGGAAACAGAAAAGACATCTTAAGCCCAATGTAGATTAGTCCTTTTAAGTCAAGTTAAATCAAATTATTTGGGCTTTTTCAACAAGTTTAAGCAAATCTTAGTAATTTGGAGGTAGATATGCCTGAGCAACAACATCAGTCAATTCTAGATGCGGCTATCCATTGTGCCAGAGAATGCGAACATTGTGGAGATGCTTGCATAGGTCAGATGCCTGAATGCGCCAAACTTTGTCGGGACTGCGCTCAAATGTGTTGGACGATTGCTGCCTATATTAGCCGAGATTCTCGATTTATCCCTCATATCGTAAATTCTTGCCTTAACATTTGTCAGGCCTGTGCGGATGAATGTTCTAAACATGATAACGAACACTGTCAAAAATGCGCTCAAGCTTGTCGTCGTGCAGCTAGTGAATATCAAAAAGTCGCTAGTTTAGCAGGGGTCGCCTAATTAATTTTTTAGGGTGAAGTAGACTGTCAAACAAAAAATTGGGTTTTGATCAGCTACTTCACCAAAAAAACACTCTCTTACTTTAGGTTAGAGCGGCAAAAATCCCACGTCTGCAAAAAACAGCATGGGACTTTTAGAAAGCGACAAGCGCACGAAATACAAAGGTGCTTTACAACAGGTTAGAATTAGACTCTCTATAAATTTCAAAGTCTTGAATCGAATAATTCCTTAAAATTTCTGTTGCCTGTCGGATTTGATCTTGAGTTCCACTGATCATGATTAAATAATCACCCGCTTCAATGCGATCACTATAAGCTTGGGCGCGTTCTTCAGGAATCCCTAAACCAACCAAACCACCAACAATCCCGCCAGCAGCAGCACCAATTCCCGCTCCTGCTAGAGTTGTTGCTAAAGTACCTGCGGCTAAAAATGGACCGGCACCAGGTACTAATAATACTCCTAAACCAACCAATAAGCCACCAACACCGCCGAGAACTGTCCCTGCTGTTGCTCCTGCGGCTGCACCTTCTTTGGCTTCATTGCCTGTCATGTCTTGGGCTTTTTCAACTTCTTTAGGGTTACGGGCGATTAAAGATACATTGTCCATGTTAAAACCAGCATCTTTAAGGCCGCGAATCGCATTTTCAAGATCTTCAGATTTTTGGAACACACCTACAGCGCGTTGATGAATACCTCCTGTTTGGGGATTAGCATTCAGTGGTGGTCTTTCCATAATCATAATTTTGTTCTCCAATTCTACCAATAAAAAATGTAGCCAGGGTAGCACTTACATAACCAAAAACAGCGAAAGCATAAAGAGCCAAAAACCAACATAAAAGACGACCTTCGGGAGTTTTTGGGAAATAATCTGAACCCATTGTCGTCATAATCATTGCTGTCCACCATAAAGCTGTGCCGAAATTGGATAAGCCGGTATTAGGAACATCCCCTTCAAAAGCATACATTCCGGCTGCTCCCAAAAAGATCACTAAAGTGGTTAATCCAAGGACATAACCAAAACCCCGCCTTTGAAAACTACCGGACAGAGATCGCATTCCTCGATTAGTTCGCAAGATCAATCGTATTAATTTCAAACCGCGTACACTGTGAACGCTCTTTAAAAGTTGTAAATAGCGCACGAAGCGCAATAAACGTATGGCAGGCAGAGCTAAAGAAAAAGCCGTTAACCAATTTTGTTTAAGATAGGCTAATTTGCGAGGAGCAATGATAAATTCTAAAGCAAAGTTTAGTCCAAAAAGCACCCAAATTGCCGTTTCTAAAACATCTAGAAAAGGCGTAAGACCCCAAATTAGTTCAGCAACAAACAAAATCAGCCAAATAAAGCTAAGAATTAGCATGGGAACATCAAGCCATTCTTCAAGCTGTTGCAAAATTTCATGTCGTTCGCGTTCCAGAGTATTTTTGTGAGGAAAATTTATAGGATTCATCGTTACATTAGTTTAAAAAAAATAAAATCATTGTAAATGAATTAAAATGGTTTAATTCAATCGCTATCACCGCTCTATTGATGAGAGTATGTACCTAGAAAAAACGATAATTGAGGAAGCATGGACAGTTGCAACCTTAACTATCTGTTCCTCAATTTTTGTTCATGGCTTTATCGCTGCACCTTTCATTTGATAATATGCAAGTGTTAGCCCATAATACAAAATAATTATCTTTTAGTAGGAGTAGGAGGGACAACCTCAACATTAACATTAACGGCTTTAACTCCTTTAATTTCTTTTGCCAATGGCTCAATAGTTTGATATTCTTTTTGATTGGGAACTACACCTACTATTGTAACAACCCCATCTTCGGCCTTAACTGTTAGCTGGCCACGAGGAATGTTTGCCTCTAATTTAGCGCGGACTTCGCTTTGTAGATCAGCATCGGTTCTTTCTAGCTCATTGTCTGACCATTGATTCCGTTCTTCTCGTGCCCGAATATCGGCATTAAGTTGCGCTTGGCGAATCTTACTTTCTGCGTCTTCTCTTGTTTCTCGAACGTCCTGGGGATTTTGTACAGAACCATCTAAAGTGGTGGGTGCATCTCTGCTAGTTCTAGCGACATTACTACATCCAACAGCCCCGATGATTAAGAAACTACTGAGTATTAATAGCGTAAATTTATTCATTGGTAATGTCCTCCTATTTTTAAAAAACTTATGTTAAAGAATTTCTTGAAGGTTAAGAACTACGGCTATTGGCTCACTTTGGGCTAAATCATTTTGAGTTGGAGGCAAATTATAAACATTCCATTCTTGAATTCCTAAAGAAAGCATTAAAGATTCTGCTCGTTTAATATTTTCTCGGTTTCCCTGAACCACAACCAGAGCGCTATCCGATTCGGTTTTAAAATGTTTTTCATAAATTTTGGCTTGCTTTTTGGGAATACCCAAACCAATCAAACCTCCTAAAACAGCACCTGTAGCTGTGCCTATCGCACTTCCTGCTAAGGTAGTTACTAAAGCTGTTCCCTCAGCACTGGCTAAAAGAATCGGGCCAACACCCGGAATGGCGATCGCTCCTAAACCTACTAAAATTCCTGTAAATGTTCCTACTAAAATACCCGCGATAGCACCCGTTTTTGTTCCTTCATTGCTTTTGTTACCAATAATTTTTTGAGTAACGCTAATATCGTCTTTTGGGGCTGATCTGATATTATTGTCTTGAGTAAGCAGAAAAATTTTGTTTTCAGCAAAGCCAATATTTTTTAATTCTTGAATTGCTTGTTTAGCCATTGAGCTATTGCTAAAAATTCCTATGGCTAATTTAGAAGGGTTAGTTATATTTGAAGTATTATTCATGATTCTATCTTCCAACTGTCTTAGTAACAGTTTATATCCACTATTTAATTTTAAGATATTTAAAACTCATCTAATAATTTTGACTGAGTTTTAATTTAATAACAGTATAAAAATTATTTTAGCAAATTTAATCTATCTTAAGAGTAAAGCTGTTGAGTTAAAATTTATAACTTTTGAAATAAAAATAAATATTTATTATTGGGATTAAATAAAAAACTCCCCAATAGGGAGCTTTAGCTTAATTGGTGAAAAAAATGATATTCTAGATTTTTTTACCCCTAATTACCAACTCAAAACCTTTTAACTTACTGATGAGATATTTTAGTAAGTTCTATTCGGGTAATAAGCATTATTATTGTTAGCCATGTTACGAACCGCCTGTAGTAGTCCTAAATTTTGAAGTTCTTGAGTAACCGCATTATTTTGACAAACTTCAGGCACTACAATGCGAGAATTATGGGGATACTCATAATATAAGTTAGGGCAAGGATTTTGTGGCCAAGGTGGTGTACCCACTACATTTAAATCTGACATATAGATTATTTCTCCTGTAGCTGGAATGGTAATACGATCAGGGATAGTAATCTGTTGATAATTAGTCTGAGCAACAGGATTTGCAGAAGCAGCAAAGGGAATCATCGGAAGTATAACTAAGCTCCCCAGGGCTGCACCCATTAGTTTTGCTGATTTTGCTAACTGTTTGAAGAAAAACATTAAAATCTCCTTTGATATTCAGTTAAGTTTGCAGTCTTATATCAAATATCTCAAAAACATCCCAAAGTCCTGAAAAATGTCTCAAGGCAGAATCAAGTTTTCAAGGTGGATATTTCCAATTTAAGCAATTAGAACTAGAAATAAAATTTTTAGCGGCTGATTTAGTTCAAATCGATTGGAAATACCCAGTTCCGCCCGTTCCTTATGGAATTATTGCTCAAGATTGGCCAATGGTAGAGACAACTTTTGAGCAAAGACAAAATGAGTGGATTATTTCCAGTTCTAAATTAAAAGTTTTAGTGAGTCAAGAAGGTAGCATAACTTTTTACACAACTGATGGACAACTCTTACGAGAAGAATTGCCGCCTCAGCGCCAAGGACAACAGTGGTTGCATCAAGCCAAATTGCAATTAGAAGAACATATTTATGGGTTAGGAGAAAGAGCCGCTCCCCTCAATCTTCGGACTTCTCCTAATACAGATGAACCGCCAAGATCTTATCAAATGTGGAATTATGACATGGGTGGAAGATATGGTCCCGGCGCAGATCCTCTTTATCTTTGCATTCCCCTCTATTTAGGACTTCATGCTCAAGGCAGTTATTTGATTTTTTATGAGAATCCCTATCGTGCCACCTTTAGCTTTAAAGATGTTGCTCGTGCTGAATTTGAAGGGGGTGCATTACGGTATTATGTGGCAAGTGGCGAACCCGCTCAGTTACTTAAACGATATACTGAGTTAACGGGTCGTCCTGTCTTGCCTCCCTATTGGGCGTTTGGATATCATCAGTCTCGCTGGGGATATGAAACCGAGGAGGTAATTCGCTCTGTAGCCCAAGGATTTATAACTCATAACCTACCGTTGAGTGCTATTCATTTAGATATTGACTGTCAAAACGGTTTCAGAGCCTTTACGATCGATCCTGATCGCTTTCCTAAGTTAGCAAATTTTTCCCAAGAACTCAAAGAGCGAGGGGTGCGACTGGTGACTATTATCAACCCCGGAGTTAAAGCCGAGCGCAATCGTAAACTATTTGAGGAAGGAATAGCGCAGGATATTTTCTGTAAAGGGGAAGATGGTAAGCTGATCCTAGCTCCCGTATGGCCGGGAATGTGTGCCTTTCCCGATTTTACTAACCCTCAAGCCCGGCATTGGTGGAGTAGGCAATATGAATATTTACTCGATTTAGGAATAGCGGGTTTTTGGCATGATATGAATGAGCCGGGGGTATTCACCTTGTGGGGGGATGCTACTTTACCTACTGTAACCCAACACGCTATGGAAGGCCGAGGAGGCGATCACCGGGAAGCTCACAATGTTTATGGTTTACTGCAAGCACAAGCGGGTTATGAAGCTTTACGAAATTATCAACCGGAACTGCGTCCTTTTATTGTTTCACGCGCCGGTTGGGCAGGATTACAACGTTATGCTTGGACTTGGACGGGAGATATTGACATCACTTGGCAAGCTTTAGCACAAACTATCCCTACAGTTTTAAATATGGGACTATCAGGAATTCCCTACACCGGGCCTGATATCGGTGGTTTTAAGGGAGATCCTACAGCAGAATTGTATTTACGCTGGTTTCAAATGGCTTCGTTTTTGCCTTTTTGTCGCACCCACTCCGCCAATAACGCTAAACCTCGCACCCCTTGGAGTTACGGAGAACCCACATTAAGCATTGTTAGAAAGTTTTTGAAATTACGTTATAGTCTTCTACCTTACTTTTATACTTTAGCTTGGGAAGCTAATCAGACGGGATATCCTCTCATACGTCCTCTTTTTTGGTTAGATAATGAGGATCGAAGACTTTGGGATGTGGAAGATAGCTTTTTAGTGGGTAATGCTTTAATGGTTTGTCCGATTTTAAAACCCGAAAAGCGATCGCGTCGTGTATTGGTTCCTAAAGGACATTGGTATCATTTTTGGGATGATCAAGTGTTAGAAGGTAAATGTGAAATTGAATTAGATGCACCTTTAGAACAAATCCCTTTATTGGTTCGTGCTGGCAGTATTTTGCCAATGGAAACAGGACAACGACTAATTTTGCACATTTACCCTCTTATTGAAGGATACAGTCAAGGTTACTTATATAGTGATGCCAAAGACGGTTATGGAGATTGGCGGTTAGATACATTTACATTAGCGCGAGAAGAGGAAGGCTTAGAATTAATTCGTTCAGAACAAGGAAACTATGATTTTCCCTATTCAGAAATTGAACTTTATTTACATGGGATGAAACTTCAACAGGTTTGGGTTGATGGTGAGGAAATAACTGACTTTTCTCCTGAAAAATTAGTTTGCTGTCTTTTTAATAAAGTTCGTTTAATTGTTGAACTAATGATTGTTGACTCTTAAAACATTTTTATCCAAACTTATCAAAAATGTTGAAACGATGAAATCTGCAAAACTTAGTAAAATTTGGGATGTCCTTCATACAAGTTATTGGTTTGTGCCAACTGTAATGGCAATCAGTTCAGTAGGACTTGCCTTTATTATGTTAATTTTGGATCAAAAACTCGGCTCCGGATTAGTTAAAAAATTAGGTTGGATTTATACGGGCGGACCTGATGGTGCTAGAGCCGTACTTTCTACTATAGCTGGCTCAATGATTACGGTGACGGGAACAGTTTTTTCTATCACAATAGTTGCACTCTCTTTAGCTTCATCACAATTCGGGCCTAGACTATTACGAAATTTTATGAAAGATACAGGGAATCAAATAGTTTTAGGAACATTTATCTCTACATTTATTTATTGTTTATTAATTTTACGAACAGTTCATGGTCATGATTATGAGATATTTATTCCTCAAATATCAGTTACTGTTGCTATTATTTTAGCCATGATTAGCATTGGTGTATTAATCTTTTTTATTCATCATGCCGCCCAATCAATACAAGCTGATATTGTGATTGCTGAAGTCAGCAATGACCTTAATCAGGCTATAGATTCTCTTTTTCCGGGAAAATTAGGACACAAATCTTCACTCAAACCACAACAACCTTCTCCGGAATTGTTGGCAAATTTTGACAATAATTATTCCCCGATATTAGCTCAAAAAAGTGGTTATATTCAAGCTGTTGATGAAGAAAAATTATTAAAAATAGCTAAATATCATAATTTGATTATTAAAATTCTCCAACGCCCCGGAAATTTTATTATTAAAGGAAGTGTATTAGTTCTAATTTTCCCTCGTGAATTTGTTAATAAACACCTCATTAAACAGATTAATCAAATATTTATTTTAGGTTCACACCGAACTCAACAGCAGGATGTTAAATTTACAGTCGATCAGCTTGTAGAAATTGCCATTAGGGCACTATCGCCGGGGATTAATGATCCATTTACTGCTATTAGTTGTATTGATCGGCTCAGTCAAGGTCTCTGTCGTCTTGTCGAGCGAGAAATTCCGTCTTCCTATCGCTATGATGAAAATAATCAACTTCGAATTATTGCTAACCCTGTCACTTTTGAAGGAATGGTAGACGCGGCTTTTAATCAGATACGTCAAAATGTTAGTTCTAGTGTTGCTGTTAGAATTCGTTTGTTAGAAGCACTTGCTGAAATTGCGGCTCATACCGATAATGATGATTATCGACAAGTTTTGATGATTCATAGCCAAATGGTCAACCAAGATGCTTTAGAACGAATTTCCGAAAAACGAGACCTTAAAGATATCCAAAAACGATATTTAGCAACTCTAAAAAACTTAAAGTAAAATTTATTTATTATTACAAAAATGGCTTTTTTGCAAGCCGTAATAATCGTAATCCTTCACCAAAAACGGCTAAGAGCAAAACACCGATAATGACCGTTAGTGCATCTTGCCAAGTGACTTTTAAGCCACCAAGGGCAACCAATAAAGTAGTAGCCGCCGAAGGGGGATGAGAAGCGCGCGCTAATATAACTCCAATCATGTTTAACACGATTGCCAACAAAGCAGCCCAAACTCGAATTAAAGTCAAATGATTAGACGATAATACCCCTGGCGCATCGCTTGCGTTAAGGATAATTACAGCAAGACAACCTGCACCTAATCCAATTAAATGACCGACAACAATATTATAAAAACGAGCCGAGGGAAGTTGAGGATTTTCAACTAATAAAAAAGCACTTGGACCTAAACTAGGAAATAGCCAAGGCTGGCCTACTACAATCCCAATTAAACCGACTATTAAAATTAACAAACCAGCCGAAAAAGGGGCCCATATAAAATCTGGTAATTTAGAAAACCAGTTTTTTTGATGAGAATTTGACTGTTGATTTTTTTGACTATTGTGAACCATAATGTTAAGTCATTACTCGGCAACGACTAAAGTTTGTGGGGCAATATGTTTAATTCGAGTAATCAACCAGGAAATTTGGCGCTTAGTTTCTCCATCAAATTGTTGACATAAAGTTTCGAGTTCACTATCTCGTAAAGCTCTGGCGGCTTGTAATAAAACAATCCAGCATAAATAAACTTCATTAGCTAACAACCAGTGCGCGGTTCTTCAAAAAGTGTTTTTGTCAGCCGTTCGGGTTCAGAGCTTTTATCCTCCTTATAGCGCTCTAATACAGGTTTAAGGGCTTGAACATGATGCTGTGACCAAGACGACAATAACAAGCAATTTTGATAAATATCAGGTTCATCCCCATGATGTTGAGCGATAGTATCAAAAGCTTTAGCGAGTTGTTGTTCACTATGGTGAATCAGTCCTAAATAATTTGCTAAGTGCATGGTTTTATTGAATATTGAAATTAATTATGGTTTAAAATTCCTTTTGGGCATCGGTTGGACGGATACTGACTAGAGGACGAATTCTGACGGCAGCATATTTAAAGTGAGGTTGCTTACTGATCGCATCCCATTCCGTAATCGTTAACTCATTAGCCGCACGAGGGCGTTCTGGATCGTCCCAGTAGCCATAATGAAAAGGAATAAAAAGAAGTCCTGATTCAATATCGCCAATACGAGCCGGTTCTATCACTTGACCCCGACGTGAAGTAATTTCAATTAAGCCACCCTCTTCAATTCCATATTTTTGAGCATCCTCAGCAGAAATTTGCACAAAAGCATCGGGTGCAGCCTGATGGAGTGAGTTCGAGCGTCCTGTCTTCGTGCGAGTATGAAAGTGATAAACAATGCGCCCGGTAGTTAACATGAGTGGGTACTCTTGATCGGGCAGTTCGTGAGGTGGCTGATAGTCAGCCGCTTTAAGAATAGCCTTGCCTTTTGGATCATTAGCGCGGTATTCTTCTGGGGTAATAGCAGCACCCGTCACGAGATCGTGACCATAATTTTCGCAGTAGTCAGGATTGGTATTAAATACTCCATCAGTATATAAATGGGGTGTTCCGTCGGGAAATTGTTCATTACAAGGCCACTGTATTCCGGAATCCTCGCTGAGTTTGGCATAGCTTAAACCTGTATAGTCGCAAGGACGACCGCGAGTACATTCTTTCCACGCTTCAAAAGCCTCTTGAGGATTATTCCACTTAATTAAAGGTGCGCCGTCTCGGTCTCGAAAATCCATGCGACGTGCATAGTCAACAAAAATATCGAAATCAGACCGGGCTTCTCCTGGGGGGGAGATCGCTTGATGAGAAATATGAACGGTACGATCAACGTTAGTAAAACAACCGGTTTTTTCTCCCCAAATAGCGGCTGGTAAAACTACATCAGCTAATGAAGCCGTTTCTGTGAGAAAAGCATCTTGTACAATCACAAATAAATCATCTTTTGCCAAAATACGACGGACACGGGCTAGATCGGGAAGGGATACGGCGGGGTTGGTGGCACTAATCCATAATAATTTAATCGAGCCAAGTTCAGCAAAACGCCAAATTTGCATGGCGTGGGTTGGGGGGGCCCAATGGGGAATAATATTAGGTTCGACATTCCACAGTCTTGCTAATTCATTGATGTGTTCGGGATTATCCCAATTGCGAAATGCTGGTAGTGCCCCGTCTGCGCCACATTCACGAGTGTTTTGTGCGGTGGGTTGACCGTTCATTTGGTAAATGCCACAACCCGGACGCCCAATTAAACCCCGAATTAGATGTAGATTATTCACCTGACAGGCGGCTGCTGTTGCTTGCATCGATTGATAAACGCCTTGAAGCACTGTAGTTACCAGTGTTTTTGCTTCTCCTAAAATTTGGGCAGCCGCGCGTAATTTTTCGGCACGAATGCCTGTCACTTCTTCGACGCGCTCGCTTGGCCATTGGCTGACCGTGCTTTTTAATTGTTCAAAGCCAACCGTATGAGCTTGAATATAATCTAAATCGATATGCCCAGCTTCGATAATTAAATTCAATAAACCGTTGAGAACTGGAATATTAGTACCGACACGAGGGGCTAAATGTACGTCAGCTTCTTTGGCTGTAGGAGTGAGACGGGGATCGATCACTACTAATGAGGGCGGCTTTTCGCCTCGTCGGCGGTCAAGAATTCGCATCCACAGAACTGTTTGTTGTTCGGCGATGTTATGTCCGACGTGCAAAATCGCTTCGGTGGTGTCGAGATCAGTATAAGAGCCGGGCTGCCCATCAGAGCCAAAAGTTTCTTGCAAAGCGGCGGCGGCTGTGGCCGTACATAATCGAGTATTCCCATCCATGTGCGGTGTGCCCAAGCCGGCTTTTCCGATCACGCCTAAAGTATAATACTCTTCGAGAAACAACTGTCCGCTAGTATAAAAGCCGATCGCGCTACTCGTATGTTGAGCGATAATTTGTTTCGAGTGTTGCACGATTAAATTCATGGCTTCATCCCAAGTGGCTTTTTCAAGTTGACCGTTACAACGAATTAAAGGATGAAGTAAGCGATCTTGACTCTTATTGGCTACCCAACCATGCAACCCTTTAGGCCCTAAACGTCGTGATTAACTGCATCGACGGCACGTCCCCGAACCCCGACAATTTGATTATTTTTGACCCCTATATCCATCCCACAGCCATTTGAGCATAAAATACAGGCTGATTGAATCCATTGTTCGGGTTCTTCTTCTATGCGCTGATCCACTCTTACCGGCCAATTTTTTACGTAAGGAGTACGCTGACCCCAAATGTCAGTGATACTGTTGCGGGTTTCTTGCATACTTGTATGACACTAAAATTTTTGTTGTTTTATTTAAATCAGAATTGATTTACAAAACCTCTATCTTAAGAAATATAAATATTATTTTATAGTATTATTATATATTAAACTTAAGGCGGATGCTTTGTAATAAAGTTTATTTGCATAAATAGGCGTAGATTAACGATATTTCGCTTTTAAAAATTAAATATTATCGAATTTAAATATTGTTTCATAAAGTACAGTTAGCTTAAAATTATAAAAATCAAGCTAACTCTAAAAAAGTTGGGTAAATTCCCTGTTTTTGCCCTTGCTAAAACTACAAATGATCCATTTTTTGCTAGTCGAGGATGATGAAGTTGATGTCCTGAAAGTCAAAAGAGCTTTTAGAAATAATCATATAACCCATCCCTTGTATATAGCCAAAAATGGTAAAGAAGCCCTTTTTTGGTTACGCTCAAAAAATGGAAAACCGCCTATTGTTCCTCAACATGGCCTTTTGACTCTTTTAGATTTAAATATGCCAGAAATGACTGGAATTGAATTTTTACAAGAGTTACGCAGTGATGTTAATCTCAAAAAAATTCCTGTAATTGTTTTAACCGTATCGGAAAGTGAACAGGATCTATTAAAAGCCTATAATTTAAATGTAGCAGGTTATATACTTAAATCAATGACATTTGAATCTTTTTCGCAAGCTATCATTACTATTAATAATTATTGGTCGTTAAATTTGTTACTTTAAAAAACCAAAATAGAAAAATTTAAAAAATATAAATATTTATATTTTTTATCGCTATAAAAAGACATATCTTAAAAAATTTTATTAATTTATTAATCGAAAAAAAAAGCGCAGTAAAGAAAAAAAGACTATTTTTGTAGTTTTTCTCACAGTTAACTCTCAAATTGCTCATTGAACAATTCATTTGCAAACTAACTTTGATTCGACTTTTACCCTGTCAAGCCGTTAATTTTTTTGAAGAAATGGCTTGCTATTGGCTGACTTTCTTGGAAAAAGTTTTAGAACGAAAGAGTAATAACATGGTGATTTTTCCAGATTGAGGATAGAACGAAATTAGAAAGAAGAGCATTCACTAACGCACTCAAAGTACAGTTAACCGCCTTGGAAATAGAGGAATAATTTAGGACGGTCGGGGTCGTAGATTTCTCGTTGACGGCTCAACAATAATATTATCGAGGGCGATCGCCCTTTTTTTAGCAATAAAGTTAATTTAACCAATCATGACTAAAACGACGGCTTCTAGCACCAATACAAAAAAAACTCAATCTTCTGTTCAGAAAAAATCAACGGATATTCCCAAGTCATCTAACCCTACCGAAAAGCAAGTAAAAAGAACAAAAACTGACTCTACAACCTCAACCGAAAGCCAAGCAAAAAAAGCAAAAGCTAACTCTCCTACCAAGATCGAAAACCCATCTAAAAAAGCAAAAACACCCGCTACATCCTCTAGCGAAACTGGAGAAGATAAATCAAAAACTGATGCTACCCCCCCGCAAGAACAAACTGTACAAACCGAATCTCAATTAATACAAATTAGCACTGATAAAAATGCACTTCTTGAAGCGATAGAGCTAGTTAAAGCTGGAATATCAAACAACCCTGCTTACCCGATATTAGGGATGATTTTACTAGAATTAGAGACAGAAAAACAACGGCTAAAGCTAAGAAGTTATAATTACGAATTTGGATTTAGCACAGAAATAGAAGCAGGAATTACAGGCAAAGGTTCTATAGCCTTACCCGCCGCTTTATTCTATGCTATTCTTCGTAAATTTCCTATGGGAGAGTGCTTGCTCACTTTACAAACCAATGATGAAGCCACAGATGAAATCGTAGCCAAACTCTCACTCAAAGAACAACCCGACAACTTCTTTGAAATTAGAGGACTACCAGGCAATCAATACCCAGAATACCCAACCGTTTCTCCTACAACTGTAATGGCTTGCTTTAGCGGCGATTTTCTCATCTCTATTTTCAATGGAAGCCTATTTGCCGCTAGTAATGAAGAAACTAAACGAGTATTAACGGGAACACATTTTCTTCTTTCCTATAATCCCGACAAAAAGCTGACTACCTTAAAAACCTTTACCACAGATGGCCATCGAATGGTCTTTAGTGAAGGCATGACAAAAGATCAATCAACCCTAGACGAACCCGTCAGTTTAACCATACCTGTTAAAGCCCTACGGGAACTTCAAAAACACCTTTTACCCAGTGATCAAATTAAACTCTATTTATCAGAAAACCTCTGCCGCTTTCAATGGGGATTGAACGAACTGGTATCGCGTACTATTGAGGGTGCATACCCAGACTGCGAAAATGTTATCAATGAAATTTTAAGCCAAAGTAGCCACTCTTTTACCTGCCAACGGGGACAACTTCAAGACACCCTAGAACGGTTTTTAATCCTCTGTACCAAATCAGAACGGGTGATGAAAATGAAGATTGAATCGGAAAAAGATTATTTAAGTATCTCTCAAAAAGATGTCGCCAGAGGACAAGAATCAATTCCTATTGAAAACTTTACGGGCAAACCCTTAAAACTTCTCTATAACGTTAATTACTTGCTGGAAATTATTAAAGCCATCCCTAATGACACAATTATTCTACATTTAGGAAATAGCCCTACCGATGCTACCTTAATTACCCCCTCAATTAATTCCTCTCATTCCCTCGCCGTTCATCTCAAATACCTGTTAGCACCCCTCGCATAATTCCTCGATGCGCCCTACAAACTGTTTTGCTTTTAAAACCTTAGTAAAATTTTACCCATCATGGAAACCCAAAATTGCTTCACCACCGGTACTTTCCAACCCCTTCACTTAAAATACAGACCACAACAGTTTAAAGATTTAATCGGACAAAAATTAATTGGTCGTGCCCTCAAGAATGCGATATCCTCCTTAAAAATTGCCAATTCTTATCTATTTACCGGACCTAGAGGGACAGGAAAAACCAGCACCGCCCGAATTTTAGCTAAAGCCCTTAACTGTAAAAGTAGTCATAAACCCACAATAGAACCTTGTGGACAATGTTCTTCTTGTCAAAGTATAGATCGAGGAAGTTCCATGAATGTGACTGAAATTGATGCGGCTTCTCAAAAACCCCTCAATCAATTTTGAAAAGTTTAATTGAAACCTATCGAGATTTATTATTACTCAAATTCGACTCCAAATGCCAAAGCTTAATCAGCGATTATTCAAATATTATTCATTTACAAAAACTCGCCAGTCATACAGAATTTGAAATTCTCTATCAAGGGCTGCAACAACTCATCCAATCTGAAGAACTCCTTAAAACTTCTTTAAATGCAGCCGTTTGGTTAGAGATCTGTTTACTTAAACTCATCCCATCTACTCCCATTTTTATATCTGAAAAATCTATCCGTAATGGTCAAGAAAAAACCAGCAAATCCCAATCTCAAATTAACCCCAGTTGTATATGGAAAAAGGTTGTAGAAAGCGTAAAACCGAATAATCGTAGAGTGCTTTCGTTGGCTACTTTAATTACTATTTCTGAGCAAGAAGCTGTCTTAAAGGTTCCTAGTTTAATTACTCAATTTAGGACTTGGCTATGGGTTAAATCTGCTCTCATTAAAGGGCTTTAAAACGACACTCAAATCGCTTCTGTCTGTAAAATTAGTAATCCTAAACGAATGTATTTTCTCCGACAAGAAGTTAAATCCCTTGATGTACGATCACTATTTTCGGCTTTAGAAAATTTAATCTCTCTAGAAGTGGCTCTTAAAAAAGGTCATTCAACTAAACTCATCTTACCAACGCTGTTGAAAATCATTCAAACTTTTTAAAAAAATGGGGTTAGAAAAATTAATGATTTCGAAAAAGCTACAGTCTTCTAATCTTAAAAGGGAATACCCGTAAGACATACAATACAGTAAACATCTTACACAAATCGAACTTACCTCTAGGGAATTTGTCCTTGATGAATCCAATCTATCATTAAATAAGGATGAACAATATGAAAACGATGATTTGGGGCAACATGAATAGCGTGACGTTGAGGAATTATTAGTTGTGTATCATTAGATATAAAATCTTTAAAATTTGCTGTTACTAAAACATCAGCCCGTCCGGCTAATGCTGTCTCGAGAACGTGCGCGTCTTCTGTGTCTTGAATTGGAATTATCCCCGTACCCCCTAAAGTTAGTGACACTCCTAATTGTGCATATCCTTCGATTGCATTTATGTACATTGCCGTTGCTAAAGATGACACACCTAAATCCTTTTCTAATACCTTTTTTAAACGATTGAGCATACCCCAAGATATGATTAACTGTACTTCTCCTAAGAAACTTTTGCCTTCTCTTACTATCTCCACAATGCGTTGACTTGATGTATCAGATCTTCCTTTTTTCTCTGATAATAAGGCAGCACACCAAATATTTAGATCTAGACACAAGCGCAACGAATTACTCATCACAGGTTAAATTAACTGCTGCTTTTAAAATCTCATCTTCACTCTCTAAATTTCCTAATTCCTCTAGCTTTATTTGTTCTACCACTTGTTGAGCCGCTAATTTATATTGAACATTCAATAACGTTCTGGTTACTTCTTTGATTAGAGACTCCCAGTCCTGTTCATTTCCCAGAGCTTTTACTTGCCATAAAGCTTCTCTTGCCTCTTTAGGCAAAGAAACAAACAATTTTAAAGCCATTCCTCCTATTTGCGCTTGGGTTCTTTGTTCTACTTTAGCTATTATTCCTAAACGCGACGCGGTTTCAGCGTCCGTATAAGCTGATATCGTTTTTCCTGCCATGTTATTTCTCCAATTTCTATAGATATTATAACTTCTATAGAATCAGGTTTAGAGACTTTTACATTTCACGAGTACAGTGCGCTTTATTTATGTCCGACTACTTAGAAGTGATATTCACCTTCAGGAGTGTTGAAACCTCGATTTATGGGTTCGCATTTTTTTTTCAAACTGTTTGCTATATTCTGACAGATAATAGATGTGATTTCGTTATGTTTTTAAATAGTTAATTATAATTTATTTCCGGTTTTTAAATTAACACTTTATAATTTAACTAACACCAATTATGCTCATCAAAATCGTTTTAAAAATTAGCCATGATTAACCTTATTGCCATTGAAGACGACATGATGTTTTTAATCGGATTAGAACACGCTTTAAAAGTTGACCCATTTAATTTACTCGGAACCAGCAACAATGTACCAGAAGGGATGGAACTCCTGAGAAAAAATAATCCTGACTTAGTAATTATAGATATGTCCTTAAAAAATGGGGAAAGTGGAGTAACGGCGCTCTCCCAAATTAGCCGCTCACACCCTCATATTAAATCCTTAGTGCTAACCGCATCTTCTCAATTTGAACTTGCCCTTAAATCTTTATCCTTTGGGGCTGATGGATATTTAGTTAAAGGAAAAAAACCTGAAAATATCAGAGCCGTCATTAAAATTATTTATGAAGGCGGAATATATTTAGATCCTTCTTTCAAAGCCAATTTTAATAACACCTTAACCCCTCCCAATCTTCAAGCACTCAACTCGCCTATCCCAGAGTCGTCAAAAAAACTTCTCTCAAAATTTAGTGAAGCTGAACTAGAAGTCTTTCAACTGATTGGCAGTGGATATACCAATAAAGAAATAGCCGCTATTACCAATAAACCCTTAGATACAATCAAATCCATCATCACTAGAATTTTTCACAAACTGAACCTAACCAATCGAACTTTAGTCGCTTTAAAAGCTCACTCATTAGGGATAGTTACTTAACGGCAAATCAAACCAAAAAGCCGCCCCCTTTTCCGTTTCTTCTAGCCCAATTATTCCCCCATGCGCTTCAATAATTTTTTGACAAATATATAACCCCAACCCAAAAGAATGACCAAAACCTGCACTCTTTACTCCCTGCCCACTACTTGAATAAGGTTTAAATAAATTCTTCTTAAACATCCTTGGAATTCCCACCCCATTATCAATTACCCAACACTGCAACCATTCTCGTTCCTCTCTCATCACCAAGAGCGCTTTCAAGGTTAAAATAATCCCTGGCTCATTGTATTTAAGCGCATTACCGATTAAATTAAAATAGACTCGACGTAATTGAACTACATCTGCTTTTAGAACAGGACAACTTTCAATAAACAATTCATGATTAACCGTAACAGCATTTTTTTCTAAAACCAGCCGCCATTCTAAAAGTACCTCACTCACAATCTCTTCTAGCTGTACAGTCGTCAAGTTAAGCACCAACCCATCAACCCCTTCCTTCTCCCGTTGCGCCCCCACAAGTGAGTCAATCAACCTTTCTTGTGAACTACAACTTGATAGCATCGTAGAAAGCACCCGCCGCTCAATCTGGCAGATTTCCCCCTTTTGCTGGCCTAAAATGGTACTGAGGGTTAATCCCCATCCCAATAGCGGATTTTTTAAATCGTGAGAAACAGTATGCAGCACAAAGCGCATCGCATTTTGGGCTTCTTGAGTCGCCTTAATTTGAGCCGCCAACCCATCATTTTGTCGTCGCAAAAACTCATTACGTTTACTCAATTCCTCCTTTAATTGATGAAGACTTAAATGGATGTGAACCCTAGCAATCACTTCAGCCGCATGATAGGGTTTGGTAATATAATCAACCCCTCCTAATTCAAACGCTTTTACCTTATCTGACACCCCTTCTGCTGCACTTAAAAACACAATCGGAATATCACACCAATCTGAGGCGGCTTTTAAAGTCTGACATAGCTCAAATCCATCCATTACCGGCATCTTTACATCCAGTAAAATCAAATCGGGAATTTGATTTTTTATGACCCCTAAAGCCGCTCGCCCGTTTATGGCAGAACGGACTTGATAGCCAGCTTCTCCTAAAATCAGAGCCAGCAGACGTAAATTCTCTACCTCATCATCAATAATCAAAATATCAAATTCAATTTTTGGCATCTCTTCTCGAGTTTTTAGTTCTATTTCAGCCAATATTTTCTGTATAATTCGGCAATAAATCGACTATTAAATCTAGACGAAACTGGTCAACCAAGGTTAATAAAATTTGAGATGTTTGGTTATTAAAAGGCATAATTCGAGTTTTTATATAGCTTTTTAACAAGCAAAAATCTCCGCGACTTGCCATCTTTTTTAGATTAATCACGATGTCCCTATTAAGAGTTGATAATCCTTCTTCGAGTCCTAATTCATAACAACAAAAGAGTCTATTTTCCAGTTTCATGGGCAGACAAACCTCAAAAACGCTTCCCACCCCAGGACTACTTTTGACATCGAGTCTTCCCCCCATCTTTTCACACAAGGTTTTACTAATTGCCAGTCCAATGCCTACCCCACCACTCCCCCATGTCGCTTGGTAAAACGCTTCAAAGATTTGCTCAGATTCGCTTGCACTCATCCCGATACCCGTATCCACCACGCGAAACGTAACGAGTGCTGTTTGTCCATCTTGTGCAAACACATTAACCTGTAAGCGAATCCAGCCCTTTTCCGTAAATTTAATCGCATTATTCAGTAAATTCCCCAAAACTTGCTCAAGTTTTACCACATCACCTCTCACTTGAGGCAGTTCTGAAACTTCTAGAAAAAAACCTAATCCTTTTTTCTGGGCTAAAGGTTCATAAATATCCCTCAAAGATTGTAAAAAATCGCCTAAATCAATCCGAGATAATCTTAATTTTTCTTGCTCTTCTTTTGAGCGAAGAATAGATAAGATTTCATCCGTTAACCCCATTAAAAAATCTGATGAACGTTCAATTCCTTTCAAATACTGCTGCTGTTTAGAATCTAAGCGAGTCGCTCCCAACATTTCAATATAGCCAGTAATAATCGTTAAAGGGTTCCGCAACTCATGAGAAATATTGAGCAAAACTTGGTTCTGTTGGCATAATTTATCCTCTTGTGCTAAATGATTTTCACTCTTGGAACTAACCATAACCTACTCCTCCTTCACCCTTATTGGTCGCGCTTGTTTATTTTTTTTACTTTTAATTATTCATTTTTTTATCTTGTTCTAATTTACCTTTATTAAATCTTTAAAATTATAAAATAAAGATAAAGATTCGGCTTAAGCCGCCAAACGACTCAAATCAATGGGAAGTTTTTTTAACGTTTGAGCAACAATCTTTTTCATTTGCTCTTTATAGTCTGAATTATTCTTATCCACCACCCCATCAGCAAGTTCACCCGGCATCGGCAGCATACGGAACGCTTCCTCAATTCGTTTGGTAATTTCAAGATGCAAATTCTCTTCATCCAATTCTTGTAATTTAGCCCAATTAAAAGCCCTTTGCTCTAATTGGGGTCGAATCACGCTATCCCATAACGCCTCAGACTCACTCGCTCGCTTAAACTCACGCTGTTCAATCGGAATTTTTAACTTATAGGGAAAAAGTGCTTCTTTACCCGACCCGTAAGCCGGAGAAGTAATTACACATTCGCCTTGGGGAAACCTTAAAATTTCATCCGGTGAGAGTAACGGTTTTTTATGAATCTGTTCACTCCAATTAGTAGAACGACTCGTTTGAGAACCGCCATAAGAATTGCCGGTACTGCGAGAACGGATAACCACCTCGGTTTCTCCATACCGTTTCGAATATTGTTCAGCCGTGTTGTAATCCCCTGGATAAAATAAAACATGAGTAGAAAGGGCAGAAGCAATCGCTTTTCCTTGCCGCTCACCATAAGTATCGTAAAGTTGCTCTAGAGATTGAATACCGAGGACGGGTACACCGCCATTAGAACGGTACTCATTGACATAGTTAACGGTGCGTGGCAACCGACCGATAGAAGGAAACTCATCAAGGAAATAACAAAAAGGATTAGTGCGTTTTTGCGAGAGATTAGAAACAATACATAAATGGAGTGCTGCGGCGATTAACGGTGCTAAAACCGTGCGACGTTCATCATCCAACTGAAAGAAGAGAATTTGCTTTTCTTTAAGCTTAATAGGAATCGTACTCTTACCGATAAACGCCCGTAGTAAATCACGTTGAATAAAGGCACTATAAACCATCTCTGCGGTGGCCTTGATTCCCGCGACCGTTTTCTCTGCATCTTTGGAACTCATCAACTGAGAAAACGAGGGAGCAATCCAAGGATTCATTTTTAAAGGATGTTTATCGGGGCGGTAAATGGAATGATAGATGCGTTCCACAAAATTCGGCAACTGAATAAAAGCATAAACTTGAGCTAAATCACGGTAGTTACTCGCCTTGGCCAATTGCACTAACCCTCGTGCCAACATTTCCCCGGCAGTTTCAAAAAATTCATTGCCTTTGCTCTCGCCAGTGCGGCTACTACTGGTAAAAATTTTGCCGATTTCCCCGGCCATCGTCGTGTCTTCGGGTCCTGTGACAAAATCCAGGGGATTAATAACTCCACTGTAACTGTACCCAGGCGCGAAAACTTCTACACTATAACCATAACGGGTGGCTAAAGCCGCATGAAGCCGCACCTGATCTCCCTTTTTATCATAGACTAGGATACTATGCCCCTGGCGCATCGCCGATTCAATCGCCCGGTCAATCACGGAAGCGGTTTTTCCCGAACCCGGCGCACCAATCACTAAAATTCCCCGTTCAGCGTGAGGAAACCATACCGTAGGCGATGAACCTAACAGGGTTTGGATGAAGGCACTCAATCCTTTTAATTTACCCCCTAACCAATATTTTGGTGTTCCCGCCCATAATGTCACGGGTTGACACTTTTTTTCCTCTATTTGTTTGAGGGCAGTTGCCGTAGCACGACAGAGTTCTTTTCGTCCACAAAAGCGTCCTGATGTCAGTTTAGCCGAAGAGCCGCCTAATTTGGTCAACAATAACGATACCACCAGTAAACCGAGCATTAATGCTCCTTCTGGCGTTGCATATTTGCCCAATAAACGCCCGAAATCAATGGAAACAATCGAGGGATTATGAGGAACGGACTCAACCTGAGAACTCACAAGGGACTTCTCCTCTAAAAACTTTAATTCAAAAGAACTTTTTGTCATCTTTTTTTGGGGAAGCTAACGCTTCAGTTTTATCGCTATTTAAAAATCAGTTACGATGAAAAATAACAGTCAGACGATCCAATTTGACCCTGAACTCAACAGTGAAGAGTTCAACGAAACAAGAAGACCTAATTTGCCCTATGGCATCATTAAAAATTCTCAGCAATGGCACTTTTGTTGGAAGAACTAGCCTTTTTCTAGCCCGCATCTGGTTCTAATTGCTCCTGTTGTTCTCTTTGTTGTTGTTGCAAACGTTCTAATTCCTGTAAATGAGCGAGTTGAGGATTGGGATTTTCGAGAGAATCTGAATAAGGGTTGTCGCCTAAGTTCGACAAATCATAAACATTTTCTCGATATCCATCCTCATAATTTCCACCTGAACGTAAGGGATTAGACATTTACGTTTTTCTCCTAGCGTTTAATTCAATTGGCATTTTAAGTCAAAGTTCCCTTGTCGTAATTCCCCCTGTTCGGTGATTAAGTTCACCCTTTTTGGTTAAAATTTATGCCCAATAATTATGACTTTTATAGCTGGCAGGAAACTCTAGCTATACTCCCTAAAAAATCTCCTTTAACCCACCCTCCTGATTTATTTAAGACGGATTACATTTATATTGATCAGATTGAACAGCTACCGGAAATTATTCCTTATCTACAAGCATCAGCCATTGGTATTGATTGTGAAACAAGCGGCTTAGATCCTTTAAAGGATGAAATTAGATTACTACAACTGGCTATACCCGATTATCCCGTCCTAATTATTGATCAGATTGCCCTTAATGAAGAAAAAGAATATATTCAAAAAATTTTTACAAGTTCTTCTTTGAAAATTGGACATAATCTTAAGTTTGAACTACAATTTTTAACAAGACTCGGATTTAAACTATCTCCTCCTTTTTTTGATACCATGCTGGGTTATCAAGTTTTAATTGCCGGCTTAAAAAAAAATCTAGTCTTTCTTCTATCGCTTTGAGCTTACTCAATATTAAATTAGATAAGTCTCTCCAAACCAGTAATTGGAACAAAAAAACCTTATCTGCCCAACAATTACAATATGCTGCGACGGATGCTGCTATTGTTTTACCGCTTCATGAAACCTTAATATTTTTATTAGAAAAAGCTAACTTATTTTCGACAGCCCTTGACGAATTTAATTGTCTTCAGTTCGTTGCTCAGATGGAATTAAATGGGTTGAAATTGGATTTAGAACAATGGCATTCGCTGGGAATCGAATTACAGCAGCAACAAACCTTATTAAGCGAAACTATTTCTCTTCAATTGGAGTTAGAACCGAAACCGGTACAATTATCTCTTCTTGAAGAGTACGCGCCTCAACAGACAACCAGCATTAACTTACGTTCGCCCCAACAAGTGATCGCCGCTTTAAAAAAAATTGGCATTTCTGTTAACTCAACCGATGCGAGCGAACTGATTCTAAGAGCCGAAAAACATCCTATCATACGGAATCTTCTTGATTATCGTAGCATCACGACTTTAATGAGTACCTTTATTGAGGGATTCCCTAAATACATCCATGCAATTAGCGGGCGGGTTCATGGGCATTGGTTTCAAATGGGCACAAAGTCAGGACGCTTTAGTTGTCATCGAGCTAATTTAACGAATATTCCTAAAGATACGCGGTTTCGTCGCTGTTTTGTGGCAACAGAAGGAAACGTTCTCATTAAAGCAGATTATAGTCAAATTGAATTGCGGCTTATGGCTAAAGCGAGTGGGGACCTTTTGATGCAGTTAGCTTATCAAAAGGGGGAAGATCTCCATAAGTTAACCGCCGCGCAATTGTTTAACAAACCTGTGGCTCAAATCACCGATTCGGAACGTTATCTAGGTAAAATTGTTAATTTCGGGTTTATTTATGGCATGGGAGTGAAGAAATTTTTAGTTTGTACGGCATTCAACTATGGGATTTATTTATCTGCGGCTGAGGCTTCCCGGTTCCGTAAAACTTTCTTTAAAACTTACACGGGTATTGCTGCTTATCATAAAAAGAAACGAAAAAGATGGCAGCAAGGTACAAGGGTTAGCCGAACCCTTGATGGACGCAGGCGTATCTGGAGCTTAACTTCTGGTCCAACGCTTAATGAACTACTCAACAACCCCATTCAAGGCACAAACGCGGGTATCCTTAAACGAGCCATCGCGCTTTTAGGCGGAAATTTACTCGAAGTTTATCCGTCAATCCTTTTAGTGGCTGTTATTCATGATGAAATTGTCCTAGAATGCCCTAGGGATTTAGCTCAGAATGCGGCTAAAATTTTGGTTCGATGTATGAAACAGGCGGCAAAACCTGTTTTATCCCCGATTCCTGTTCAGGTTGACGTGAAAATTTGTAAACATTGGTCATAAGGATTATCCCGGCTGTTGGCGGGGTGAAAATATATCCAGTTGTTCCGTCTGAACTATTTCGGGGATTTCTTGGGAACGCATGGATAAACGGTTTGATGGCACTCGATTAGCTACAGCCGCGTTATTGCCATCTGTGATGAGCGGCTTTAGGTGGACGATGGCTACCTCATAGCGTTTGTTTGACTCGTATTCGGTTACTTTCGCCACCAGTTTGTTGACAAACCAATTAATGACCACTTTTACCCCGTTATGAAGGCAAGTCTGTCCCGTCTTCCAATCGACGTTGGCTACATTCGCGGTATTGGCGGCTTGCGTGTCTAGATTTTCTTTGACAGCAGTCTGTAAAACCATTATCCATTCTGACCATGAGATGTGAGCTATATAAGCGGCTCTTGTAGTTTTAAGAATAAGCCGTTTGTAGCCAATTCTTTTCAATAAGCAACGTTTCAGCAGTTTGGGCAAAACTGCCCCAGATGGGAAGAACGACTGAACTTGTGTTAGAAGATGAACTATTTTTAATGGGAGCGACTATTTCATTCAATTCAGGAGGCAAGCGGCAGGAGGCAGGAGGTTTGATATACTCGCTTGTGTCTTCTCCCCTCTGCCCTCTGCCGTCTTTGGTAAATGATGGTCTATCCCTGTCATCAGAACCCTTATCAATGGGGCTACCCCCATTTCCATTTCTCCCTGGCTTTGTGGATTTATCCATCCCATCTAGCAAAGATTTGATAGATAATGCTATCCCACGTTTCCACTTGACTAGGGTGGCTTTACCCATTGCGGCGAGATCTTTAAACAATTTCTCGATGTCTTTGGCCTTTAACCCCTTAAAAATGGGCACACGAGCCGCTAAAACGCGCCGGGTGGTCAGGACTTCTTCTATTCCCTCCAACCGTGCCGCTATTTTTTGGATAGTCCGATAAAGGGGGGCTAATCCCTCTTCAGAGCGGGGTGAACTCTTTCCCCAAGTGCGGATGATGGCAATTTGAGAAATGAAGAATTTTTTAATCTTAATCGCTTTTAAGACAGCGATCGCTGGAATGATAGGGGCCACGGGTACGCCTTTTAACAAACAGTTGATCCAATGCAATAAGAGCGCAATCCGCATTACCTCTCCAGAAGCCTTAGAATAGACTGCCCGCATCCCGCTCTCCAAGCAAGACCATCGGGCATCTTCCATTTCATTGACAAATTTTTCTAGGTACTTTAATCGTTCGGAGTCAAATCGGCATTGGATGGAGGGGGCAAACAAGGCCTTTTTGTAGAGGTTATAGAAAAGATCATCGAGGCAAACTGAGGGTTGGTTCAATCGAGTATGGACTTTTTTTTCAATTCCAAACACAAAATTACACCTTGCCCATTGTCCGTCCGGATCGCTGAGATCTCCCATCTGTCCCAAGATTATGTCGGGTTGATAGCCGCCAAAGGTACTAACGGCTGATTGGGACACTTCTCGCCGCTCCGACTTGAGGGCCCGAGAGATAGGCCCATTATCATAAAGGTTATTAAGAAACTGGCGATCATCTCCCTTGCCTTGACGGTACATGTTCTGTGCCCGTTGTAAGGATACCATCTCTTCTTGGTAAATTAAAAATCCATTGGGATTGTCAACATGATTGGCGACGATTCCTTCTCGTGAATATTCACTAATGACCAAGAGCGCATCCGTAGTGGTAATATAGTCAGATTCTGTGGGTTTTGCTGGGCGATAATCTCGATGTTGTCGATTCCAATTGTTTAACGCTTCTTCATACTCGCTTTTTTGCTTCTTATGTTGTTCCATCATCTCCTTTTGTAATCGATAAAGCGGAGAGATTAAAATTTTTGAGACAATGGATTTCCCTTCCCCGGATTCCCCAACAATAGCCAGATTTAGGGTCCCTTTGACTTTTCCTAGCACTGGAGCCATCACTTCTCCTTTAACGCCTATTACTCCTGCGGTTACCGGCAGAATTCCTAAAAAATACTGGGGTTGAATTTTTTTGTTAACTTGACAGGCGTATTTAAAAGCTGATGCCACATCAGGACAATCATAAAAAATATCGTCGAATGGCAAATATTCAAAGCTCTCGTGTTCTTCAAGTTGTTCTAATTCGGCTTTTCTCTCTGATAAGTAATCTTGCTCATGCCTAGCGTCGATTAGCTTGTTGGCGATCGCTCGAATTTCTGAAGGGTTGTAATTATCGTAACTTTTTGCCAACTCGACTAGGGCTAAATCTTGGGTGGCATCATCGAAGTTTTGAGCGAGTATCTCTTCGATTAATTGCGCTAAAGTGGGTTCCCCTTGATTAACTGTATGCTCATCGACAAAATTGCGCTCCGAAGATGAAGGAGCAATATTTTTGCTACCGTTACTATAAACACGATGATTATTTTCAAACGGGCTACGCCATCCATCACTTTTGGCTAAATGCGCTAAAGTTCCCAAACTAACGCCACCACCCGAAGAAAAGGATTTCCATTTTTTCTCACATTCACCCGGTTTGTATTTGCTTGACGAGCGGCTCCAATTATCCCACTCTTTTAACAGGGAGTCATCGACACTGTGTAAAGCCATCCCGACGGTTAACCAATCATCATAATCATCGGCGCGGAAGGGGGAAAGGGCATTTAAATAGGATAGTGCCCAATCAACGTTACTCCAAAAGTTATGATGTCCGTTATTATTGGTTAACCGTTTTTGAGGCGTTGATTGAGGAGTTATGGTTTCTTTTAATTGGCTTTTACCGAGTAACTGTAAGAAATTGAATATATTTCCTCCTATTCCACAGTCATGACAGGTGAACATTTTTTTATCGGGATATACCATTAAATTAGGCGCTTTGCTTTCATGAACGGGACAATGCCCGACATAATTTTTTCCTCGTTCGTATAAGGGAATATATTCTCCTATGACGGATAGAAGATCTACTTTTTTATGTAGTCGTTCTATGATGCTCCCGTCAATCTTAGTTCCTGTGGAATCTACTTTTAAAGGAATATCATATTTATGCAGCAGAGGCAGGATTTGTCCCTCTAGGCGGCTCATATTAATTAACATCTGGGATATAACCCAAGGGGGTGCGATCGCTATAGGCACTTCTCCTAATGCCGCTCCCTCAATCCAATGATAAACCCCTGTGACTGGATGGATCGAAGGGGGCAGCACTGACTGCATATTGGCAAAGCGAAATTCTAGCTGTTCGGGTTTGTCATCATCTCCTGTCTGAGCGGTTTTGAGCTTTTTGGTTCGGATAAGATCCTTATAGAAGGAAGGAACTAAAAATAGGTATTGGCAACGCCCTGGCCTTCCAGAGGTAAAGGCAACGGTTGGCGGAACGCCTTTACCATTACCCAGTTGGTCGATGATGGCGATCGCACTCTCTCCATCCTGGTCTAATGCCATTAAATAATAGCTTATTCCCTCCACCGTAACGGGCAGTCCGGTGATCACGCCAAAGCCGCCAAGCTGTAACTTTTTGATTTCTCCTTTGATGGGGACTTCCACCCCCCCATTTTGTAAGGCTTCAATTAATTGAGCGGCTTTATAAGGTCGATTTTGCCAATTGTCCCCAAGCGGCTGTTTGTGAGTGCCGATCGGTACTAACGGTAAATCGATACCGGAAGCGATGATTTGTTGTAGTCCGGCGATTAAACGATTATTGAGATTATTCGTGGCAACCATTTTTTTCTCCTGTAAAAATAATGTTTGTCGAGAGGTTGCTGAAAATACCCTGTTCAATGATGAAGTGACTAACTTATCATGGAGTTGATTTGTATTCTTTGAGGCTGGTGTAGCCTCGTTGTGACCAAGCCGTGGAAGTCACTTCACGCTTGCGCTTTGGGGTTCTCCAGCTTTTTTGTGACCTAAAAATTGAACAATTAACCTCTATACGGCTATTTTGTGACAATAGTCGTTTTTTACGGCTCCAAAAGGAGGATAGGCTCTTGTTTTTCGGCAAAAACAAGCATAGATTGACCTATCGGTCACTTGAAACGGGATCAAGTACCTGCTAGAATGAAGTCAAATGTTAAATTTTCTAGTTTTTGTTATTGCATAAACTACCTCCTTTCTTAATCTGTGAAGGGAGAACGAACAAAAACCCATTCCGAGTTGCGATCGCCGTTTAGTTTTCCAGACGTTTACGGCGCTCTCGATTTTTAGGGGGGTTTAAGGAAGTTCTCGGTAACTGCATAAGGCATGACTGTTTAATATCTGTCATCTTACTATGAAATTGCTGTAGGAGGGTAATGTTTTTAAATTTAATACCGAGTGAGATGGGAGCAGGTATTGGGGGCGAGTGCCTCCATTCTCTTTTGTGAGCTTGATCTTGATTGTTTGAGAGCATCGGCTATCCAAAAACTTTTTCAGGATTTTTTAAGAATTTTTTTTAAGAGGAGAAAGTCTCTTTGAGTCTAGCTATCAGAGATTATTCAGGTAACAGAGCGAGTTCTTAAAGATCAGATACTGTGATTACTCACCCGGACGTTTGGTTAGGAGTTTTACACTCTTTCATTAACCTATGGCGGCTATGTCCTCGAATTAAAAACTTTAAAAAAATTTTGCGCTTCTAGGAGTATTTGTCGCTTAAGAAAATTTTTTTTCTTCTTAAGAAAGTCAAATTTAACTCTCTGACTAATGTGATTAAATGCTTAAACTCCTTTAGCAACAAATTTTACTGAATTGGTTATCCTGTTAACTATAACATAGATTTTTCTTAGCTTTTATTCTTTCTTAAGGAGGATACTTTGACATTTTCTTGAGTTAAAATTTTTAGCTAAACCTAAATTTTTAACTCAAAAATTACTATATATTAATAAACTATTTAATCCGATATTGGCGTAACTGTAATTAACTTTTTTTTTTATATCGACAGTATAACGATAAATATTGGGATTTTTGAGTGGGCAAAAAATTAATCCTCCTATACAGTTAGTTAGGTTGACTAACTATAGAAGAGAACGATGGAAAAAATCTTACTTGAATTTGTAAACACACTGGATTCATTATTCAAAAAGCTACAAGAAGAAGCCGGAAGCCGCTCTGGGGTTTTAGGGCTAACTATCAGTCAATTTCAATATATCGATGCCATCTATCAACTTGGGGAACCGACGATCACCGAAATTGCAACTTATTTGGGAATAACCAAAGCTTCAGTCACAGCAGGGATTAACAATCTGAGCAAAAGGGGATATATTACGAAAACGCAGTCGCCCCAAGATAAACGGGTTTTTCGTGTCAGTTTGACCCAAACCGGTATGCGGCTAATTAACGCCAAATATCAAGCCCTAAAAGAGTATGGAGAGTTTATCAGTGCCGCGCTAACCCAAGAGGAAGCTCGACAATTCCAGTCCATCATTACCAAGTTAGTCAAAGTATTTAAACAGACCTAGCCTTTTGCTCTTATAATTAGTTAGGCTAACTAATTATATAGCAGCAAGGCTTAATGTTGATCACAATGCTAACCGCCGGCACAAGAGGAGATGTGCAACCTTATATCGCTTTGGGGGTCGCCCTGCAAGCGGCGGGTCACTACACCGTCAGGATTGCCGCATCTCTTAGCTTTGAAAACTTAGTTACAGAATATGGATTAGACTTTTACCCACTTCCGGGGGACTTATCCCAAATCGCCCTTGATAGCCGCGTCAGAAAAGCGATGCAAGCGGATAACCCCCTCAAGATAATAATGAGTTTTAATCGCCTAAAATCTCTGGTTTTTGACTTACAGAAGGATTTTTATCGGGCTTGTCAGGGGTCGGACGCGATCATTTATCATCCCGGTGCAGCCATCGGCTATTTTATTGCTGCGGCTTTTAATATTCCCAGTATCCTTGCCTCACCCTTTCCCATGACACCGACAGGGGACTATCCTGCACTGATATTTTATAATTTCCCTCGAGGAGGCAAAAGCTTGAATCGCCTAACCCATCACATCTTTGAGCAGATTATGTGGGGAATGTCGAGGTCCCATATCAAGGCATTTTGGCAACAGGAATTCGGGATGGCCCCCCCCCATTTTGCCAATCCCTTTAAAAAACAACAGACCCTACAGCATCCGACGATAGTGTCTTGTAGTAATTATATTTTTCCCAAACCCCAAGACTGGCCAGAACAGGTACACAATACAGGCTATTGGTTTTTAGATAAAGCCGACCATTGGCAACCACCACGCGAATTACAAGATTTTCTGCAAAACGGACCGGCTCCTGTCTATGTTGGTTTTGGCAGTTTGGGAGACCCCACTCAATCCGAGCAAACAACACAATTAGTCATTGATGCGCTTTCTCGCTCTCGGCAACGCGGCATTTTAGCCACAGGATGGAATGGTATGACAAGACTAGCGAGTATCCCCGAAAACGTATTTATGCTCGATAGTGTGCCCCATGCTTGGTTATTTCCTCAAATGTCTGCCGTTGTTCATCATGGCGGTGCGGGAACAACGGCGGCGGCGTTAAGGGCTGGTGTACCGAGTGTTGTCATTCCCCATGCCAACGACCAATTCGCTTGGGGCAGTCGGGTTTATTCTCTCGGCGTGGGGGCAGTTCCTATTCCCCGAAAAAAACTAACGGCCGAAAAACTATCTACAGCTATTACATCTGTCTTAAGGGCAGAAGTAAGAGAGGCAGCAAAAGCTTTGGGGGAAAAGATCCTTTTCGAACATGGTGCTTCTAGGGCGGCTAAAATTATCATTCATTGTCTACAGCAGTGGTGAGACTATCCCACAGATGTAGACTCATAATAAAGTCGTATAACTATGCCTACTAAAGATCTTATTTTTCCGTTACGTTAAATAAAAAGTAAAAAAATAAAGTTGTATAATTTGAGTGGGCAGTAACATCTATTGATACTTGTGGATTAGGTTTACCCTTCAATAATAAGTAAAATTGCTCAGGAATTAAGAGTTCTATCAGTAAATTCAGTAATAAATAAGGCGGAGTTTTATATAAGTTGATTCCTGAAACTTTGTATTGGTCGAAAATTGTAGTAACAAACTGGTTATGTTGCAATAAGGTGGCGGTAAGCGCTTGATGTAAGTTAATTGTATTAATTAATGGCATAGTTTGAGGATCTAATCCTGTGAGTAATATTAATCCTCTTTTATCTACTTGAAATGCTTGTTGTAATAAAGGCTTGAGGTTCATCAAATCCGCGAATGATAGCGAGACGGGAATAGAGATGATGAGGGGTGATAAATTGAGATTCTGGTAAGCCAAGGCGGATTTTATGCTTATTAAGGGTGAGGGTTTTTCCTGCGAGTCGGTAGATGAGGGGAACTTGATTGATGGGCAGACGGAGACAGAAGCAAGAGTCTTCGGTGAGGTGGAGGAGTTGGGGAAATTCGGGTTTACCAGAGATGGGATGAATGCTGAGTCGTCTGAGCAAAGACTACGAAAAGTTGCCTCAAATGAGTGAAGCGGCTATTTATGCAGTTATGACAAGAATTATGTTACGCCGCCTTGTTTCTTAAGATTGACTTTATAGATAGCCTCTTAAGCCGTTAATAAAAATTAACAGAAAAATTGAACAATCAAGAGCAAAATAAGTATAATTGCATATAGATAAAAAAAAATCAATTCTCTACTCTTGGAATTAAAAAAGAATCCTTAATCTTAATTCAACCAACTTGGGGATTTTGTTGTTCAATTTTTCAAATAATTGAGGAGTTATTACTTATAGATTTTATCAACATTAACTCATGAACATTCGGAGATATATGTAGATAGGGATTAAACCCTATTAGACGAACTGAGCTAGTTACAGCAATTAAAACCACCCTAACCACAAATGATAACTCCTCTCAAATAAATGAAGATTGTCACTGAATACTTTATTTAATAAGTAACCAACAGTAGTGTTGTGGTTTCTTAGGGAGTTGGGTTATGATGATTTCTAATAATATTGATTCAAACCAAGAGATAGCTACTTTAGTCTCTTCTGAAAGTTCAAGCAATACTGAACAAGATTTTGCACTAGCTTTTGATGGGGTAGATGATTATGTTTCTATTCCTCATAGTTCTAATTTGAGTCTTAATAATTTTACCGTTGAAGCTTGGATTAATCCTAACCAAATTAAAGGAGATTGGCAGCCGCTTATTACAAAAGAAGCGAGTAACGGCACAGCGAGAAATTATGGATTATTTATTGTTCCTAATGAAATGAGGATTCATTTCGTATTTTTAGATATTTATGGAGTCTGGCGATATGACTATAGTGTTAAGTCTTTGCAATTAAATCAGTGGAATCATATTGCGATGACCTATGATGGTAATAAATTTAATTTTTATTTGAATGGAGTTTTAGACAAAAGCCTTAATTTCTGGCGGGGTGACAACTAAGACTGAAACCCTTATAGCTTGCGTATTTGCAGACTTTTTGCTAAAAATAATAGACCCCCTATTCTCAAGAAGGTCTAGCTTAATGATAAAAAATAATCTTTTACCTTTATTTTATACTGAACACTTAAAAACCCAACTTAAACGTAGTGAATTTTTAATTTGTTCAGTTTTACTGACACTTTTACAATCTCATAGGTGGGTAAGAATTGAGGAATTAGCAACTCAGTTTCCACAAAAGATTTTATTTGAAAGTAGAAGAAAAAAAATTCAACGTTTTTTATCACTTTCTCACTTAAATCTAGAAACTATTTGGTTTCCTTTATTTAATAAATGGTTAACTCGCTCATTTTCCCTTGATGAAGTATTATATGTTGCCATTGACCGCACGAGTTGGGGAAAAATTAATTTGTTAATGATTAGTTTAATTTATGACCGAAGAGCAATTCCTATTTATTGGGAAATTCTTCCCAAAAAAGGCAATACTAATTACCTTAAACAAAAAAGTGCTATAGAGAAAGTTTTAGCTTTGTTAAAAAACTATAAAAAAGTTATTTTAGGAGACCGGGAATTTTGTTCAGTTGACCTAGCTAAGTGGCTTAGAAGCCAGTCTCAGACTTATTTTTGCTTAAGATTAAAAAAGAATGAATATATAGAAATAGAATCAGACTTATGGATTCAATTAAAAGATATGGGTGTAGTACCAGGAGTATCTATTTATCTAAAGGGAGTAAAAGTTACTAAAACAAAAAAATTAAAAAATGCTTATATTGTGGCAAGATGGAAACGTAAATATCGAGGCTGGTCAGCCGAGGAAGCTTGGTTTATTTTAACAAATTTAGATGATTTGGATGTAGCTTTAAAAGCTTATGCAAAAAGATTTGGTATTGAAGAAATGTTTCGAGACTTTAAAAGTGGAGGGTATAATTTAGAGGAAACAGGGGTTCAAGGAAAGCGATTAAGTTGCTTAATCTTATTAATTGCTTTAGCTTATAGTAGTGCCATTATCTCAGGGGAAAACATGAAGAAAAAAGGAAAAGTTAAATATATTTGTCGTCAAAAGGAGCCAAGAAGAACTCAACGTCGCCATAGTAGTTTTTATATTGGTTTACATGGCAAAGGATGGATAGAATGTTTAGATGATTTCCGGGAAATAACGCAACAATTAATGGCACTTAGCCCCCATAAAAAACCTTATTATCAGCGAGGCCAGAATGCTATAAAGCTTATCAGAAGTACATTGTAATATTTGTTGTCACCCCGTCAGAAATGCCTGATAATATGTTCAACAATAATTCTTTTTGAAGCCTGTTGACGATTTTCTTGTTTTTGCTGGCGGCTTAATTGGCTTTTTTGGGGTTTTTTATGAGGTAGTAAGCTATTTTGATGAAGCTTATTTATACCTTGATAACCTTTATCAGCTAAAACCTGTATTTCTTTATTTATAGGTATTTTACCGGCTTTAAATATATAAAAATCATGCCGGATTCCTTTTCCATAATCTGTAGCTATAATCTGTCCGGTATCTTTATTAATAATTAACTGTGCTTTAAGAGTATGGCATCGTTGTTTCCCGCTATAAAAGCTTTTTTGTTGTCTTGAGTGCGTCTTACATCTGGAGGAAACCTCCAGATTACGCACTCGCTTTTTTTAGGGCGTTCGATTTCTACTTCAGTTACATCAACAACAACTATTTCTACAGCCGCTTCTATTTTTTGTAGCTCACGTTGACTAGGCAAACGAAATTTCTCTGATTTTATTAAAATATTTTCTATTTTTTTTACGAGCCGGGAAGCGGTAGACTCATGGATTCCCCAATCTTGAGCTATATGGAAAAACGTTCTGTACTCGCGCCAATATTGTAAAGTTAATAAAATTTGGTCAGGAATTAAAAGTTTAGATGGGCTACCTTTCCTACCTAAAGAGGCTTTCGCTACCTCTCTAATCATAACTTGAAATGTTTCTTTTGACACACCGTATAATCGTTTAAATTGTGATGAAGGCAGTTGTACAGCTTTTTTATAGCGCATAGGCGGTTGAATAAACTTTTAGCTTTATACCTATTTGTTTAGCTTAAAATGTGTATTTACGCAAGAGGTCTATTGAGATTACAGGTTACACCGGTGACTTAACTAATTTAGCTATTATTTAGCTACAGTCTGAACTTCTTTGACTATTTGAACAATATAAAGTTTTTTAAACTTTGTCGGACTTTTCTAGAGCTAACTCCCAAGAAATTTCCGCGACAAGTCTCTTAAATTCAGCTTTGGTCAACCAATATCTGCTATAAATATCAGCTCTCAATAGCACTTGAGCAAAAACCGATTTTTGTTGTAAACAGTCCTTGATCGCCATTCTGGCTTCTTGATGACGTTCAGCTTTCAACTGAGCTATTTTTTGTTGCCGAGTTAATTTGTCCATAATCAAAAAACAACAATTAACTTAGACTTGACAATTATAACAATACCGAATTACAGTCTACCATTAGTTCTTTAAAAAGTTGTGCCCGTTGACATTGTATATGATGGAGAGCAAGAAAGTAAATAACTCGCTTTTTAATTCGCGATTCAATATAGCGAATTATGTTTTACTTTTACAAAAATGGGATGCTCCCATAAATAAAGGTTAATTTAATTATAATTTTAAGAGAAATATAACGATTATGTCACTTTCCCTAGATGAAAAGAAAATTGCTTTGCAACTCAATTTTCAGGAAGAAGTTTTGTTGATGCTCAAAGAAAATACTCAAGCACAACTACACAAAGTAACAATAGAAAAAGCCATCCCTGAGAATGAACGCAGTAATTTTTATTTGGATGAACAGGCTTTTCCAGGGCGAATTATTTTCAAACAAAAAATCACAGAATACCAAGATTATGTTCTTAAGTTTATTGTTGAAGGGGTTAGTGCTATTGGCCATCTATCTAAAATTAGAGAGCTAATTGCTGAGTTTCAATCTGCATTACTACTAGAAGGGTATTTATTATTTGCTACTGAGTATAAACAGACCGAAAATCAAGGTAAAGCTATTTTAATCAAAAGCTACAATTCCTATGATATTTTAACAATTCAGCTTACTAATGGAGCTAATTATAATATTACAAATCATGATATTGTTCATCTTTTAGAGCAATGGGCTAAGTTTTGCGCTTTTCAAATCATTGGTGCTGATTTTGATTGGCTGGAGTTGCAATTTCAAACGCTTCCCGATAACCTTAATGCCTTTGCTCAAGAAATTTATGAGTTTTGTCCAAATATTCTCACTCAAGGATATATCGGTGAATCTTTAAGTGAGGATGCAAGTATAGAAGATTGGGAAGAAGCATTGGATAACCAAACTATTGAAGATTTAGCAGAATTTTTGCAAAAGACAAAAACTCTTTTTCTTTGGTGGGATTGAAATATAAAACTTCTCAAGAAGTTTTTAAAATTTCGCAACCTTTGCTTTGACTGCTATATATGAAATCCATGTTAAGTACCTGGACATAAATAAAGCTTTCTGTATTAAGAAATGTAAAACTCTCCTAACTCTTACCCATTGCCCTTTCCCCGCAACCCCATTGCCCAATCTCACAGTTAACTTTAATTTTGTCCACCTACTTAGTCCCCCTTTAGGATTTTAGCCCGCTTCTGCGGGCTTTTTTCATATAAATCCACTTTTGTTGGGTGAGAGATTAAGGGAGATAATTTATTCACCAAACTTACAAAGGTGATGAATTATCCAAGTAAAGTAAGAATAACCATAGCCACCTGTTGCTGTAAAGCAAGCCGTTCGAGCGCACTGATATAATTTTGTTGTTGTCGCTGAGGGCCTTGGAACATAGTTATAAATCCAGTAATAGGAACAACTTGATGTTTATTTTGATACTTAGCATAATTACTAATTGCGTGCCATTGTCCTACTTTACTACCAGGAGCCACATAATCTTTATAAAGAGTTGTTACTGATAGCTTGATATCTCCTATAAGGTAAGCTTTATCTCCTTTGCCTGCGGCAAAGTCTGTGGAGGCAGGTCCGCCTTTTTTGAAAATAAAATCAGGCCGGCGTGTACCAGGAATAATACTAAGACCTCCAGGACAATTGAAACCATCACTGATGGGTTGGCCATTTTCAGAGACACTGGGCTGTAGCCACAGCCATTGTAAGTATTGACTTCCATGAAACACACCGCAAACTTGTTCGATAATTAACCGTTCTAGTGTATTTCCAGCATCTCTTGGATCTCCGTTACGCAACACATCAAAAACTTGGCCGGGAATAGGAACAAAAGCTTGAATAGCTTGCAAGAGGTAATTAGAAATTATAGAACCTACTTTGTCTTTGACGTATTGTTTTGTTTCATAAGCGGCATAACTTCTAATCGATTGTAAAATGTCTTGAACACTGAGAGATGTATTAATTTCAATTAAAGTAAACTCGCCAGTAGGATCGCTATAAATCTGCGGATTATTATAAGCAAACTGATAAGCATTAAAACTTTCCGGCTCAGTTTCAATAATATCCACAGGATCACGGCTTAAAAAGCGTCCCGTTTTGGGATCATAATCTCTTGCACGTAAATAATATAACCCTGTTTCTGACTCTAACCACTGTCCTTGGAAGCGGAAATCCCCCCCTGTTTTAGCAGGGTTAATGCCTGAACCACTAGCAACCCGAATATTACCAAAACTATCATAAACAAATTTGCCAATGTTTTGACCCGTAGCATTAGCTAGACCGATGACTGAACCAATTCCATCTGTCAAGTAATAGATGGGATTTCCATTAGCATCCAGACGCATAAAGGGAGTATTGCCAGCATAAATGTAATTCGCCAACAAGTTACCTTGCTCATCGCTAAGTAAATCTGTCGATTCTAGTCCTCCACCCATAGCCGGGGCGACAAGGAACTGGCGCACAGTTGAACCTTCAATAGCGCTGATTCTGCGACCTTCTCCATCATAAGTATATTCGAGCGTCGTTCCCGTTGTTTGATTTTCTACTTCTGTTAAGTGATCAAAGACATCATGATTCAAGTCTAAAGTTTGACCATCCCGTGATACTAAGGTTAAACGTCCGTTGTTATCGTAGGTATAAGCTTCGGTTTCCGAGGCTTCTGTAATACTGGTCAGTTGATAATCTGATTGATAATTGTAGTTGTGATTTCCCGCTTTATCGATTTTAGTGATGCGTTTTCCGGATTCATCATAGCTGTAACTCATTTTTTCGAGTAATGTTCCGGCCCCATCATAATAAGCTTCTTGAGTTAAGCGCAAAGCTGAATCATAGGCGAGTAAAGTATAAGATCCATCTTCACGAATAATTTTTGTCGGTTCACCAATACCTGAACGTTCGTAAGTGACAGACGCTAAGACGGTTCCATCGGTATTTTTATGAACTATTGAGATAACGTGGTCTTGGGTATTGTAAGTATAGGTAGTCTTGACACCGTTAGGTAAAATGCGCTCAACAAGACGATTAATTTGATCGTAGGTCATGGTTGTGACCCCCACCGGTTGGATCGGTAATTGTTTTAAGATTACCGACTTCATCATAAGTATATCGAGTGAGTGCTGCTGTGATACTGCCCGATGCTGTTTCAGTAATTTTGGTGACTCGACCTAGGACATCTCGTTCGTAGAATATACTGCTACCGTTAGGATATTCAATACCCTGAAGATTTCCATTGGTGTCATAGTGATAAGTGATTGTTCCCGCAGCATTTTTGCTCGTCGCAATGCTGCCTGAAGTTGTGTAGGTTGTCTCGATCGTTTCTCCTGTAGAGATTACCTGAGAAGTGACATTACCCGCTTCATCGTATTGATAGGTAAGTGTTTCTCCGTTAGGAAGGGTTACTTTAACGAGGCGGTTATCGTTACCATACTCTAATTGTTTGACGGTGTTATTGTCGTAAGTAATAGTTTTTAAATTACCGAGGTCATCATAACTGTATTTACGGGTTTCACCGGTAGGACTGATTATTTGTGTTAATCCATCATCGCTATAAGCATAAGTGTAAATTGCATTTCCTAAATCCGTTGCTGTTTTCAGACGACCAAAACTGTCGTAGGTAAAGGCGCGGTCATTACCTCCAATATCCACAAAGCGAGTAGGATAATTTTCGGCTTCTTGGAGGCTGTTATTCAGTAAATACTCGATACTTTGCTTTTTACCGTCAGAATAGCGAGTTTCAATCGGTAAGAAATAGGGCGATTTTACCAAAGTTGTCTTACGGCCTAAAGGATCGGTTACAGTCGTTGTGGTTTCAGTATAGTCATAAGTCCAAGTGTTGCCTTTAGCATCGGTAACCGAGGCAATCTCATCTTCATAGGGAACATAAGTATAAGTGGTCGCGTTGCCGAACGGATCGATTTCTTTAATCACTCGTCCCACTTTGTCGTAATCTCGGGTTACAGTCGCCCCTGTTGTAGCATTTTTTATTTTAATTAATCGCCCAGCAGCATCATAAGTATATTCCGTAATTTTCCCTGACGGATCGGTTTCTTTTGTTAAGCGTCCGGCAGCATCATACTCGTAGGTCAAAGTGCTACCATCTGGTGCAACCCATCCCGCTAATTTTCCATTAGACGTTAATTTGCGTTCGATCTTACCGATTGTGGGACCTTCTGCGGTCGTCCATTCATTGAGGGACCCGGTGTAACTGTAATTTACCGAAATTCCCTCACCATAATCAGCATTAGTTTTTCGTCCTTGTTTATCGTAACTAAACGTAGCAACTCTGCCGTCTGGGTCAATCATTTTAATTAAATTGCCGGCAGTATTATATTCCATTTTTGTAATTTTGCCATTGGGATCTTTTTGCTCGATAAGATTACCCAAATTATCGTAGGTATAGAAAGATGTACCAAAAGAATCGCCTTCTGAAATAACTCGTCCAGAATTATCATAGGTATAAAAATTGATAACTTTACCATCCCCATCTTTAATGGATAATAAGTTTCCACGCCGATCATAATCCCATTTAAAACTCGCACCTGTCGATAAATTCAGTTGAGTTAATTGTCCATAAGAATCATAAGCATAGCGAACTAATTCCCCGTTTGGTGCTGTTTTAGTTAAGATATTCCCTTGAGCGTCATAAGTATAAATAGTTTCATTGCCAAGGGGATCGGTTTCACTGGTTAGATTGTTCTTGTCATCGTAAGTAAATTGACTAATATTGCCTAGCGGATCAATAATCGTGATAACATTTCCTCGCTCATCGTATTCATAAGTTGTGGGATTTCCTAACCCATCTTTCACAGTTTGCAGGAAATTATCAGGATCATAAACCCACTCGACTGCATTCCCATCTGTCTTAATGAGTTTAACTAAACGTCCCTCATCATTATATTGAGCTTTTGCCCCATTTCTATCTAATGGGTCGATCACTTCTTCGAGATAGTGAGGTTGTCTGTCATCATAAACAAATTCCGTTTTATTATTTTCTCGGTCAGTAATAGCAATTAAATCGCCTTTAGCATCGTATTGATATTGAATTTTATTCCCCAAAGGATCAATAACAGCAGTAATTCGCCCTTTGCTATCCCGTTCAAAGGTTATTTGCTGACCCGTCGAACTGGTAATTCCTGCATCAGTAAAACTAAGTTTGTTGCCGTTTGTATTAGTAATACTATTAATATCTCCTGTTTGAGCATCAATTTGATAAGCGATGCCGTCTTGGGTGGTTAAGGTGTAATAGCCGCCCCAGTCTTGAGGATTATAGAAGCGATAAGCACTCCCTCCACTAAAGGGAATAGCGCGGTCATCGTCACCTCGCAGGAGGACAATTCCAGACGTAGGCACTGTTAGGGTGCTAGTTACCCCTTCATCAGGGATGAAAGAAGGAATGTAAAGCCCCGTATCTTCGCTAACTCCTGCACCGGCAGCCGCACGTCGCAGATAAGCATTAATTACTGAGTTATATTCTTTAAGCCGAAAAGTAAATCCTTCTCGCTTGCCTCCAGGTAAGGTTATATAGACTTTTGTTTGGTCATTATAAAACCCGTTATCCCGAATGCCATACTCATCGAAGAATTCATCTTTACCTACACTTGTCCGTAAATCTGCATCCCGGAATTCCATCCGCCAGCCATAACCGAAGTCATCTTGATTGTTAGCAGTGAGAGTATCGTAAGTACGAGTCAACGTAATAGGAATACCGTTCACGGGAATTTCAAGGTCTGTAAAGGAGAGTTGGAAATTGCCCAGTTTTAAATCCCCTGCTACGCTGATGGTATCTTCAAGAGTGCTAATATGACCCCCAGCATCATAAGCGGTCACTCGTAACCTATAAGTATCATTAGCAAGCAATGAGGGATCTAACTGACCTAATACCCCATTAGTCACCGAGGTTGTTCCGCGCCAAATCTCTTTAAAGGGTGCATTCCCTTCTAGTGGCGCAACTTCGAGGGTGTAATATTGCAGGGTTGAATCATTAATTGTGCCCCGAATGGCGGTGGGTGCGGTAATTGTACCGTTGCTAATACTCGATAAATCTAACTGGACAGTGGGGGCTTCTGTATCGGTTGCATCTAGAATTAATATGCTTGTAGTGGCTTCACTCTTATTACCTGCGAGGTCAGTGGCGATCGCTTTTGCCCCTAGTGTTCCTACCTGAGCAGCTTTCAAGCGAGCAACCCCATTAGCATCTACTAGGATAGGCTGGTTATTAACGAGAAGTTGTAGATTGGCGATACCAATATTATCGGTCGCTCTCACTTGGAAGAAAACTTCATCACCTTGATTAGCAATATTGACACTGCGAATGAGAGTAACTTTTGGAGCAGTGGTATCTGGTGCAACGGTTAGATTAAAGTTTTGAGTTACTTGTCCCCCTGCTGCATCGGTAATGGTTAAGGTAATCGTTTGGTTTCCGGTTTGAGAGGCAGAAGGAGTCCAACTTAGTCTCCCTCGATCATCTAACGTAATCCCTTTAGCCACAGAAGCGGCATCTAAGGTATAGGTTAAACTTCCGCCATCTGGGTCGGTAGCTTGAATGTCGTAGCGGTAGGGTACGCCGGGAGTCGCGCTAACCGGGGGAGTGGTTGAACGAATCACGGGTAGACTGTTGACTTTAGCATTTAAGGTGTAACCCTGAGTTACTCCTAATCCTTCGGAATCAAAAGCCGCAACTACAACCTTATAATTACCTGTAATGGGATTGTTCCATTGTACTAACCCCGTATTAGCATTAATCGTCATCCCTTGAGGCGCGTCTACGAGTTGATAGGTCAAGGTGTGCCCATCGGGATCGCTGGCTTGAATTTGGTATTGATAAGAACTGCCTACATTAGCCACAAATTGAGGTGTTGAGGTAATATTGGGGGCGCGATTAATAGCTTGTGTTCCTACGACTAGCTGATAGGTTTGGGTAGTGGTTGCGCCTTGTACATCGGTAACAATGAGGTCAATATCATAATTGCCGGCTTGGGTGGGTATCCATGCAATTTTGCCCGTTGAGTCTATAGTCATTCCGTTGGGTTTACGCCCTAAACTGTATCTGAGGGGACTATTTTCTGGGTCGGTCGCTGTAAGATTATAAGTATAAGGTTGATTAATTGCGGCGCGGGTAATAGGGGTAGAGACAATTCTGGCGGGAGTATTGGTTCCATTGACCGTTAAGGTATATTCTTGAGTGGAAAACGCGCCAAAATTATCAAATAAGCGAACAATCACCGAATGTTGCCCTAATTGACTGCTAGTCGGAAGCCAGCGTAATGCCCCTGTTTGGGTATCAATCACCATGCCTGCCGGTGCTGTTTCTAAACTCCAGAACAGCAGATCCCCATCAGCATCTTGTCCCGTCAGGTTATAACTATAGGTTTGTTCGAGATTGGTAACGGTGTTAGGACTTGAGGTAATAATAGGGATGTTATTCGCGCTGCGATGAGCCAGAGTAACGCTAAAACTTTGCTCGGTGAAACTTTGCCCATCACTGACTCGTAAGGTAACATTTTGACTTCCCGATTGAGCGGCTGTCGTTTGCCAGGTAATCAAACCATTGTTAATGGTCATCCCTGCCGGGGCGACGGGTAAACTATAAGTCAAAACATCCCCATCGGGATCACTGGCTTGAACTTGGTAGAAGTAAACCTCACCAGTACGGGTGCTAGTGCGGGGATTAGAAGTGATTACTGGTGCTTGATTTGGGATAGGTGCATTAACGACTAGGGAGACGGTTTGCAGGGCTTCTCCTCCTTTTCCATCAGCAACTTTAATCGTAAACTCTCTGGCTCCTAACTGATTACTTGCTGGAGTCCAAGTGAGTAATCCCTTATTTGCATCCATGCTAACTCCCGCCGGTGCCCCTGCAACTAAGGAGTAAGTCACGGTGTCTCCATCGGGATCTTGAGCGGCAGCTTGATAGCGGAAGGGTTTACCGACTTGGGCGATCGCGTTTTCGGGCGCAATTGAGGTGAAAACCGGCAGGTGATTATCAGAGAGCAGTTCAACGTTAAGATATTGCAATGCTGTGCCGCCTCGCCCATCCTTAACCGAGATGAGGACATTAAACAGAGGTAAGGGCTGGACTAAATCTAAACGTCCTCTATCAATTGCAGCTTGGTTAAGTTGTCGTAATTCTTGATAAGCTTGTTCAACTTGTTGCTTGGTGGGGTTCCAGACGACAATTCCCGTTTCTGGGTCAATGGTCATCCCAGAGGGAGCGAAAGTCAATTGATAGGTGAGGGGATCGCCGTTAACATCACGCGCATCTGCATCATATTTGAGCAGTTGTCCCGCCTTCAGTTGCACCTTAGTCGGAGGAGTGGACAGGAAAATCGGGTCAGCATTGGGGGGATCACTTATCTTACTCAGTCCGAAGAGATGATTAAAGGTTTCCCCTTGCAGGGTTACCGTATCAATGACCGGTATCTGGTTCGCTGGAGGCGCAGTTAAGAGGGAGCCGTTAGGCACTTCTACCCGCACGGTGTAGTTACCGGGCAGCAGGTTGTCAAAGGTATAGTAATACTTGGTATTGCCTAATGTGTTAACGCTGTTATCCTCTTTCGTGACTCGGAAGGGTTCATTACGATCAAGAACTTGGTTATTATTGAGGTCGAGATAAACCGTTACCCCTTCTAACCAGGGTTCAACCGCATAGCGGTCATCAAACCCAAAGAAGATGTTATACAGTTCGTCAAAGTCCACAACTTGAATCGCATCTGGATTGATCGCTTTTAAGTTTTCTGTAGTGGCGGCTTCTCCAATGGCAAAGGCGGTGATATTGCCCCCTTTAGATTTGAGGTCATCGATAGTAACTTTAGCTCTAGCTTTATCAAACTCGCTATCATAACCATCAGACATAAAGATGAAGTTTGGATCGCCCGGCAGCACATCGAAAAGGGTATCGATTTTATCGAGGGCTTTATGTATATCTGTGCCACCCGGAATCATGCCAGGACGAAGGGTTTTGAGAATTTGGTCGAAGTCTCGTCTTCCATTATGATCGGCATCGGCGTTGACGGTTATGTATTGCTGTAACCCTGGGGTAGTGGGGTCTAAATCTTGAATCGTTGCATCGGACCCAAACAGAATTAATCCCACTTTAACCCGATCGCCCGCCCCTTGAGCAACAATTGCATCTAACAACACTTGAGCCGCAGCCACTTGTGCATCGACAACAGTTTTAATATTTTCATAGTCTCCTTTCCCTCGGAAGGGAGCGGCGGTACTACCGGAAACATCAATAGTAAAGATTAAGGCCGGATCGTCCCCTCGAATGAGTTTAGTATCCCGGAAACCGTTCCCATTGAGGTCATCAAATACGCCTCCTCGAATGGTTCCTAGTCCACCAAACACATCAACGCTAAAGGTTTGTTTATCGAAACCGCCCCGGCGATCATTAACTTCAACGCTAAAGGTTGCTTTATCCCCTGGTTTAACGTTTGTTTCTGGGAACCAGAGTAATTCTCCCGTCTCACCATTGATGAAAGCACCCGCCGGGCCATCCAACAGTCGATAAATTAGGGGATCGCCATCGGGATCGATAGAATTAAGTTGATAGCGATAGGCTTTAGTATCGAGAGCCAAGCGGGTTTCTGGGTTACTAATAATAACGGGATTGCTATTTTCTGGGTCAGGCCAAAGGCGAATTTGATAGTCTTGTACGGCTGTACCGCCGCGTCCATCTCGTACCCCTAACTTGACATCAAACAATCCTAGCGCACCTGTGGCATTACTCGACTGTTCCCCAGAGCCGGGGGTTAAGATGTCACGGATGGGTTGATCGAGGTTAAAAACGCGGAATTGATAGTTAATAGGGGTTGCATCAGGCCCGCCTTGGAGATAGAGGGTATATTGCCCTCCGGCTGTCAAGGTTACTTCGGCGTTGTAGCGTAGTTCTTGGTTGAAAAGAGCGTTATTTCCCGGACCGTAAAGAATCCAGCGATAATTGCCGTTAGGGGCGTTAGTAGATTGGATATCAAAGAACAGCCGCTCACCGGCATTAGCTTGTAAAGTATAGAAGGTGGAAGCTTGTCCAGGGGTTAGAGTTCCTTGCTCACTGATTCCATAAGCAATTTCGGGGGCTTCGGTTGGGGTGAGGAATTGGAAAGAATAATTGCGATTTGCTCCGGTAAAGGCGCTGACAGCGAGATAATATTTGCCGTTTTGGGCCAGAGAATAAAGCCCGTTATCATACCATTGATAATAAGAATCGTAGTCGCCGCTAAAGATTTGAGTTCCGTTAGGATTATAGAGGCTGACTCGTACTCCATTAGCACTCATCATATTCAACATGACTTTGTTATTTTGGAGTCCCTCAAAGCTATAAATCTTAGTTTCTCCACTGTTGAGGCTACCTGAGATAGTGCTACCCTGTTCTAAATAATTAGCGGCACGAGAGGCTAAACTCTTGGGTAATTCGAGTAAATTAAATTCATAGTTACCGGTGGTGTTGCTGTAATAGCCAAAGACTTGTAAAGTATACTGTCCGCTTTGGGAGAGGTTGAAAGGAAGGCGATCAGTTGTTCCATCGTGATCGCTGAAAAGGAAGCTACCATCAGGGTTAAGTAAACGATAGCGAATTTGCCAGCTACTATTATCTTGAGTATCTAAATAGACTAAAGTCCCGGCGTTAGCACTGAAATTATAATTAATGACCTGTCCGGCGTTAAGGCTACCACTTTGTAATTGATTGAGTCCAGAGGATGTTATTGAGGTGGGAGTAACGTCTGTTACCTGGAATTCATAGTTAAACGGGCTGCTACTGTTTCCTAAAACCGCTAGGGTATAAACTCCACTGCTGGCTAAACTATATTGAAAATCTGGACTATTGGCACTGGGATTAGCCACAACTCGTCCACTAGGATCGTACAATACCCAATTAGCCCCTTGCCAGATATTAGTCCGTAACGGCGTTGTCCCATCATTCTCGACGATTCCTCGTAAGCTGGCGTAGTTAGGGGGTGCATCATTCCAGCGTCCTACTCCACTCCCGTTAAAGACAGCATAATCTTCATTCCCAGCATTATTGGGTTCCCCATTCCCCCAATTTGCATAGTTAAAGGGTTCTCCATTTACCCACCGCCAATTACCCTCAACAACTGCATCACTCAACCCAATCCAATAATTTTGAGAAGACCCAAATTGATTGAGTAAAAACTGATTTTCCGCCGCCGAGGTAATGGTAACGAGATGTCCTCCCATACTTTGGGCCATTGATTGGGCTTCGTTCCAAGTTCCCGGCAAATCGGTTAAAACGTAAGCATGACCAGTCGTTGAGTCAATTTGGGAGGTAATAATTTGTCCTAAATGATTAAACTGAAGAACTTGTCCGGCTTGTCCATTGATTTGATAGAGTTTAGCCCCATTACCCGCATTAAGTTGTTCTGTAAGAGTGGTTCCTAAATTAATTTGAGTGGCTAATTGGCGATCGCGTAGGGCAAAACTATAAACCCCTGTGGTTTCTCCTTGTCCATCGATAATTAAGCGATAATTTCCTGTTTCTCGTAAAATTACAGGATTCCAATCACTATCGGTATTATCATCAACTTCTACTACCCCAGTGGGACTATAAAGCCTCGCTTTGAGATTACTATTGCCGCTAAATTGATCGAAGTAAAGCCACTGTCCGGCTGTACCGGTAAAGGTGTAGATATCTTGTTCTCCTTTCTGGGTAATTTGAGAAGTTATGGTTTCCCCTAGGGTATAAGCAACTGTATTAAATTCTGGGGTAATTAATTGTAATTTATAGTTTTTATTTCCAGAACCAACACCCCAAACTTCTAGGGTATATTCTCCTGTATCGGATAAGCGGATTTCTTTATCTTCGTAGAGATAGCCGCTAAGTAACAATTCTCCATTAGGACGGAAAATTGTCCAGCCATTAGGAGAATTTCCCTCTAGAGTATCGATATAGAGATATTGTCCGGCTGTACTTGTAAAGCGATAAAAGTCTGATTCTCGTTGTTGGGGATCGTCAAACGTGCCGCTAATTTCAGTATTTAAGCTTGTGGGGGTTGCTTGTGAAACCGCATGAGAAAAGGCTGCACCGTATTCTAACAGACGGAAGCTGTAATTTTCGGTTGTTTCTCCATTGGCATCAAATGTCACTCGATAGGTTCCAGTTTCATCGAGAATAATGTTAATCCGGTTATCTCGAGTATAAGCACCATTAACGATCGCTTTACCACTGGGAGTAGTTATGGATAGGTATGTGTTGTTAGTGTAAAGGAGGCTATCAAAGAACAGTCGTTGTCCTGCGGTTCCTTCAAAGGTGTAGTAGTCTTGCTCTCCTTTTTCGCTAATTGATCCTGTAATGACGCTGCCTAAACTGTAAGGAGTAGTATTTAAGGTTGGGGTGACAATTCGCAGTTTATAGTTAGCATTGTTACTATCCCCATAGCCTTGCATAATTAAAAAATAGTTGCCGGCATCTAGCCAGAATTCGTTATCGTTATTCCGTAAGTCTCTAGCATCTACATATTGCCCATTTTCTTTATAAACAATCCAAGCGCCTGCACCCCCTTGAGAATCAAAATAAAGATAGGTGCGTTCGGTGAGGCTAAATTGATAAGCATCGCTTCCTCGCGCCCCATTATCCCAGGTTCCTGTAATATCTGTATCTAAGGTGGCTTTTTTAGCTGTTGTACGGTCTAAGAAGCGGAATTTATAATTTCCTGTTCCTTCTCCTTCCCCATCTACAGTAACTTGATAAGTTCCGTCTATTTTTAGCACTAATCCGTTACTGTAATAATCGGGTCCGCGATCTGATCGACTATCAGTATCGACAATTAATCGTCCGGCTGGATCGTATACATACATTTTGAGGTAATCTCCGCCGAGATAATCATAAAACAGTTCTTGTCCGGCTTTTCCCGTGAAAGTATAGTAATCTCGTTCACCTTTTTCATTAATTGTGCCACTAATATCTGTATTGAGGGTCATCGGATTGGTGATTAATTCGGGGGTAACAATTCGCAGTTTGTAATCGTTACTTCCTCCTGTAAAAGGTTCTGCGCCGTTCCCTTGTATGACCAACCAATAATTACCGGGATCTAACCACAATTCGGCATCGTTGTAGTATAAAGGATTCTGATTTTGATAAAAAGTTTTACTGGTAATGTATTGTCCACCTGAACCATATAATATCCAAGCATTATCATAATTTCCTATTTGTCCATCAAAGTATAAATATTTTCTTTCTGTAAGAGTGAAGCGATAACCATCAGCTTCTAATCCTCCATTGTCTAATGTTCCTATAATGTCGCTATCGAGATTAACAACAGTTGCAGCACCTTTATCTAATAAACGGAATTTATAGTTACCTATTCCGTCTCCTTCCCCATCAATCACTACTCGATAAGTTCCATCCAAGGCTAATGTTAATCCGTCATGGGGTGCGCGATCATAACGACTATCTACATTAAATATTTCTCGTCCTGTGGGGTCATAGAATCTAAATTTTAGATAATCTCCTCCTAAAGCATCATAGAATAATTGTTGTCCGGCTGTGCCAGTAAAGGTGTAAGCATCTTGTTCTCCAGTTTCGCTAATACTGCCACTAATTATTGTACCAATTGTCATGGGTACAGTATTTAATTGAGGGGTAACAATTCGGAGTTTGTAATCATTGCTTCCGCCTGTCCAAGATTCAGCCGCGTTTCCTTGTATGACTAACCAATAGTCGCCGGCATCTAATGAAAATTCGGCATCGTTATAGGAAACAGAATTGTAATTTTGATAAAAAGTTCTACTGGTAATATATTGACCACCTGGACCATATAATATCCAAGCATTATCATAATTTCCGGTTTGTCCGTCAAAGTATAAATATTGTCTGCCGGTTAGGGTGAAGCCATAACTATCTGATTCTATGCCGCCATTGTCTAAAGTTCCTGTAATATCTGTATCGAGATTAATTAAAATTGCCGAGGCTTTATCTAATAAACGGAATTTATAGTTACCTATTCCGTCTCCTTCCCCATCAATCACTACTCGATAAGTTCCATCTAAGGCTAATGTTAATCCGTCATGGGGTGCGCGATCATAACGACTATCTACATTAAATATTTCTCGTCCTGTGGGGTCATAGAATCTGAATTTTAAATAATCTCCTCCTAAAGCATCATAGAATAATTGTTGTCCGGCTGTGCCAGTAAAGGTATAAGTATCTTGTTCTCCAGTTTCACTAATACTGCCATTAATTACTGTTCCCATTGTCAGGGGTGCAGTATTCAATTGAGGAGTAACAATACGGAATTTGTAATCGTTACTTCCGCCGGTCCACGACTCAGCCGCGTTCCCTTGTATCACTAACCAATAGTCGCCAGCATCTAATGAAAATTCGGCATCATTGTAAGAAACAGAATTTTGACTTTGATAGAAATATTTACTGGTAATATATTGTCCGCCTGCACCATATAAAATCCAAGCATTATCATAATTTCCCGTTTGTCCATCAAAGTATAAATATTGTTTGTCGGTTAGGGTGAAGCGATAACTATCTGATTCTATGCCGCCATTGTCTAATGTTCCTGTAATATTGGTATCGAGATTAATTGAAATTGCTGAGGCTTTATCTAAAAATCGGAAACTATAATTACCTGTACCTTCACTTAATGTTACTCGATAGGTTCCGTTCATTCCTAATACTAAACCGTTATCAAAACTGCGATCATAACGACTATCAGTATTATAAATTTCTCTTCCCGTTGGATCATAGAATCGGAGTTTAAAGTAATTTCCTCCTAAAGAATCATAAAATAACTGTTGTCCGACAGTTCCATTAAAACTATAGCTTTGAGTTTGACCAGTAGTATTAATTGTGCCATTGACTATTGACCCGATCGTTAATGGAATATCAGTTGAAGGCAAAGAGTTAGGATTATTAAGTTCGACAATTTTAAACTGGTAATTAACAGGGGTACTGTTAGAACTTTGAATCCCTAAATAGTAATTATCAGTATTTGACAAAGTTACTGTTTGACTTATATTTGCCCCAGAATTAATAATAGTTTTATTGGCTGAATTATAGAGGAACCAGTTGGTGTTTGAAGGAGACAGAGTGGGAATAAAACGTAGGGTTTGTCCGGCTTTGCCTGAGAGTTTATAGAAATTGGTTGTTTGTGCAGAATTTAATGTTCCAAAAATTTCTGTGGCGGGGATTACACCAGAAGTATTGTTAATTTCGATAATACCGCGTATTTGGGAAGACCAACCACCACCTAATTGACTTGGAGAATTGGGTAAATCATTCCAGCGTCCAGCATTGGCAAAGTTTAAGTGTGCATAATCTTCTATTCCTAAATAATTATCGGGTTGTCCTGCATTCCAATTAGTATAAGTAACTGGTTCGCCATTATCCCATTGGAAACTACCTTCAACAGTAGCATCATTTAACCCTATCCATAAATATTCTGAACCCCCAAATGTATCGACTAAAAATTGATTTTCAGCAGCATTATTAATAGTAACTAAATATCCTCCTTTAGCTTGTGCTTGAGTTCGGGCATCAGTCCAGATTGCTGAATTTGTCAAGAAATAAGTATGGTTATTAGCAGGATTAACAATACCTCCTTTTCCTATACTGCTAGTAATTTCTGTTGCTAAAGAAAGGTCATTTAGGTTGAAACTATAACTATCAGTATTTTCTCCATTCCCATCAATAACTAAGCGATATATTCCCGCTTCAGTTAATGTAATTGGGTCTGGATCTTGATCGTAGAACCACCGACTTAAAACATTGCGACCACTGGGACTATAAAGGTCGGCTTTAGTGCTGTAGTATCCTCCTCGGTTTAAGATATCAAAATATAATCTTTGTCCAATATTTCCGCTAAAGGTATAGATATCTTGTTCTCCTTTTTCACTAATTGCAGAATTAATGGCATTACCTAACGTTAAAGATAAGGTTTGAGTGTCGGGAGTAATGAGACGGAACTTATAATCTACTGGTGTATTGTTATATCCTCGTACAGCGATCAAATAAGTATCACTATTAGATAGAGTATATTCAAAATCGCTGAATCCTTGATTAATTAATGCTTGATTTGAGAGATTATAAAGTGTCCAATTGGTACTAGAAGAATTGCTTAACGAATCAAAATAGAGTCTTTGTCCTGCATTAGCTGTAAATTTATAGAAATGAGTTTCTCGTCCCGGTTCTAATTGTCCGGTGATATCGGTATCAAGATTAATAGTGGTGGCTAATCCCACATCCAATAAACTAAAACTATAATTCTCTGTATTCTCTCCATTTCCATCAATAACTAAGCGATAAGTTCCCGCTTCAGTTAAGGTAATTGGATCAGGATCTTGGTCATATAACCATCGACTTAAAATATTACGACCACTGGGACTATAGAGATTGGCGCTGGTTAAGGCATAATATCCTCCTTGATTGAGGACATCAAAATATAATCTTTGTCCAATATTTCCGCTAAAGGTATAAACATCTTGTTCCCCTTTTTCACTAATCGCAGAATTAATAACACTTCCTAACGTTAAAGATAAGGTTTGAGTGTCGGGAGTAATGAGACGGAACTTATAATCTACTGGTGTATTGTTATATCCTCGTACAGCGATAAAATAAGTATCACTATTAGATAGGGTATATTCAAAATCGCTGAATCCTTGATTAACTAATGCTTGATTTGAGAGATTATAGAGTGTCCAATTGGTATTAGAAGAACTGCTTAATGAATCAAAGTATAATCGTTGTCCTGCATTAGCTGTAAATTTATAGAAATGGGTTTCTCGTCCGGGTTCTAATTGTCCGGTAATATCCGTATCTAAGTTAATCGTCGTTGTTAATCCTATATCTAATAAACTAAAACTATAATTTTCAGTATTCTCCCCATTTCCATCAATAACTAAGCGATAAGTTCCCGCTTCAGTTAAGGTAATCGGATCGGGATCTTGGTCATATAACCATCGACTTAAAATATTACGACCACTGGGACTGTAGAGATTGGCGCTGGTTAACGCATAGTATCCTGCTTGATTAAGGACATCAAAATACAATCTTTGTCCAATATTGCCGGTAAATGTATAGATATCCTGTTCCCCTTTCTCGCTAATATTACTATTAATAGTAGTATTTAAAGATAAGGGAGTTGTAGCAGAAACTTCTGGGGTAATTAAACGTAGTTTATAATCAGCACTATTAGCATCTCCATAACCTTGAGTAACTAGATAATAATCTCCGCTATTAAGCCAGAATTCTGTATCAGAATTTAAGTTATTAGAACTAATATATTGTCCGTTTGGACCGTAAAGAATCCAAGCATTTGTATTACTTTGTCCATCAAAATAAATATAAGTGCGATCGCTTAAGCTAAATTTATACTCAACACTTCCTCTAGCTGACTCGTCAAATGTTCCTGTAATATCAGTATCTAAACTGTAAGGTTTCGCTTTGTCTCGACTCAAAAGACGGAATTTATAATTACCCGTAACTGCATAATTATCCTGATCTCGTCCCCCATCAATTTGTAATGTATAAGTCCCATCAATAGGTAATACTAATCCATCGTTTATTCCACGATCATTTTGAATATTATGTTGCCAGAGTTGTCGTCCGTTGGGATCGTAAAGATAACCATAGAAGAAGTCACTTCCTAAACTATCAAAAAAGAGTTGCTGTCCCGCTTTTCCAGTAAAAGTATAGGTATAGTATTCTCCTTTTTCACTGATACTACCCGTAATATTAGTATCTAGCATCAAAGATTGGGTAGTTAAGTCCGGGGTAATAATCTTAAAGCTGTAATTAACCGTCTTGGTGAAACTGTCCCTTCCATAAACCAGTAGAGTATAGTCACCATATACGGATAGATTGAGTTCAAGGTCGTTAAAATTATTATCAGAACCGATCACTTGATTACCTGGCCCGTAGAGTACCCATCCTAAGCTTCCATCGGCACTGAGTGCATCAAAATACAGTTTTTGTCCTCCGCCGGTACGGAAGGTGTAGATATCATCTTCTGAACCCGGTGATAAATTACTGGAAATAACTATATCAAAGTTAGCGACGGGTGCTAATGCTGTATTAATAATCTTAAAGGCATAACTGCCAACAAAGTCATCATTCCCATCAACGACAATGCGATAGTTACCGTCTTCTGTCAGGGTAAATAGTAATCCCCCGTCAAGATCATCGTTAATAATTTGAGTACCACTAGGACTGAAAATATCGAAACTCCAGTTATTATAACTACCTGAATACTGAAGCGAATCGATATAGATACGTTGTCCGGCGACTCCAGCAAAGTTAAATTCATCTTGTTCGCCGGCGATCGCAATGCGTCCTAATACGGTATCCCCTAAAATTAAGGCGGGTGGGGGTGTCCATTCTACTAACCCAGTATCGGGATGAACCGTCATTCCATTGGGACCGATAATTAAGCTATAAGTTAAAGGGTCTTGATCCGGATCGATCGCGTTAGCATCATATTGATATAACTGTTTAATATAAGCATCGACTACGGGAATAGAGGTGAAGATTGGCGGACGGTTTGGTGGCGCAGCAATCACGGAAAGACTATAATTTTGCTGTGTAATTCCTCCCCGTCCATCAGTCACTTGTAGGGTGATTTGATGATTGGCGATATCTGCAAGGGTTGTTGTCCAATTAATTAATCCGCTTTGGGGATCAATGGTCATTCCGGTAGGGGCGATCGCCAACTGATAAGTTAAAGTATCCCCATTTGCATCCGTAGCATTGACATCGTATTGATAAGTTTGTCCCCCTATAATTTCAATGACGGGCGTGGTTTCAATAACTGGATTTTTATTAACTTCTGTGAGAATAACTAACTCGTAAGTAAACTGTATTCCTTGAGGATTTTTGAAGGTAAAGGTTTTGGTTTGGCTGAGTTGACTGGGATCTAATTTTCGATTATTAACTAAATTGGTAAAATCATAATAAGGTAAACCTTCAGGCGTAAACCCATCTGCCCCTATTACTTGTATATTTGGGTCACTTAACCCTTTAATCGCTACAATTAACGACCCATTAAACCCATAATTTCCAATATTTTTGATCCCAACTTCTGTTGATAAAATTTTGCTATCTTCATTAAAAGATGTCTGTTGATACTCGGCTTTAGCACTGCTGGAAACATCATCTAGAACCGCAAAGTTAATGGGGTTATTATTGGATGAATTACCAACTTGAGGGGTAAAGCTACTAATTCCACTGCCGCCACTGGGGAGAATTTCTATATTACTAATACGAACACTGGTTAAAGTATCACTATCATTATTGACCAGACGGAAAATTAATTTACCTGTTGTTCCTACTGGTATTCCAGATAAGTCTAAAGTTACCGATTCATTGGCGGCAGTAGCACTAGCACCAACGGCAATTGATTGATCTTCCGTCACATTAAAGAAAGCATCTTTTCCTGATGAAATCGTATGAACTAAACTATTTCCATCGCTATCAACTAAGGCAACTTCAAACGCATCGTTAATAAAGTCTGTATCGGTTTTATCAAAATTCAGTTGTTTGTAGGTGAAACGTAAGAGAGAAAGGGCGGCGGGAACGGTTATTTGTTCAGAGTGGATAACTTTAAAGTTGGTTCCTTCTTGTAAAATAATGACTGGTGAAATATTAAAAGTAATAGTTTGACTATCCGTTCCGCCTTGTCCATCAGAAACCGTATAGCTAAATATTCCTCCATCTCCGGTCACTGAATTAGCGGGGATAAATCCTAATTCTTGTAACTCTTGTCCGGTTAAAAGTTGCCCAACTGTTAGGGTTTGTGTTCCTAATTTTATACTTCCTTTAGCCGGCTCGGGAATAGCAGTAACCGTAATAGTTAAAAGATCTTGATCTACATCTGTTGGCGGCTTAATATTCAAGGAATTTGCACCACTATTTTGATCGACTGTTAGCAGTTTATCTTCGTCGGCGACTGGGGGAGAATTAAGTGCTGTCACTGTAATGTTGAGAGTTTTTATAACTTCTAATGCTCCTCCAGAACCTGTATTACCGAGGTCATTAACTGTTATTGTGAGAGGATCATCTCCACTAAAATTATTATTGCTACGATAGACTAAATTATTGAGTGCAGCATTGAGATTTGCCAGGGTTCCCGTAAAGATTAAAGTATTATCTCCGCTTCCATCTCCACTGGTAAATGTCAATCCATTAGTTTGACTGAGACTGAGTATTCCGTGATTGACTGTTAAGCTAATTCTGAGGTTTTCTGCATCAATATCATTAATGTTAATACCCGAGATGACTAAGTTAGTTGCTTCTTTAACTGTTTTTCCAGGAGGAACAATTAAAGTGGGTGCGTCGTTAACGGGGTTAATAATAAAGCTAATGGTTTGAGCATCTGTACCACCATTCCCGTCACTGACTGTATAGCTGAATGTTCCTGCCTCTCCATTGGCATTTTCATTGGGAATAAAGCTGAGGTTTTCTAGTTGATTTATACTTAAAGTCTCTCCCGTTTTTAGAATAGTTCCATTGCTTAATTGAACTATTCCTTTATTGGGAACTACATTAACCGTTATCGTCAATAAATCTCCATCCACATCAGTAGGAGATTGAATGTTCAAGGGAGTTTCGCCGCTATCTTCATTAACAATTAATAATTTATTTTCATCTGCAATAGGAAATTCATTAACATTAATAACATTAACTGTAAAGGTTTGTTCATAACTTAATCCCCCTGCATCAGTAGTTTTTACCCGAATATTGTAAAAAGGTTTTGTCTCAAAGTCAGCAGATTGATTAATCCTTAATTCATTCCCAACAATAGTAAACGCAGAATTATCACTATCTCCTGTACCCGACACTAAACTATAACTATGAATATTACCCGCATCCAAATCGCTGGTAGTAAATGTTCCAATCGGGTAATTAGGAGCAAGATTTTCGGCAATCGCATTTCTACTCAAGGTCAACGCGGTAGGAGATTCATTAACGTTAGTAATATTAATAGTAAAAATTTGTTCGTAAGTTAACCCCTCTGTATCAGTGGTTCTCACTCGGATGTTATAATCAGGTTTCGCTTCAAAATCTGGAGAGTTTTTAATCCTCAGTTCATTATCAACAATAGTAAAGGCAGAATTATCACTATCTCCTGCTCCTGAAATTAGCTCATAAATATGGCTATCGCCCTCATCGATATCTTGAGTATTAAACATCCCCACAAGACTATTATTCCCACTATTTTCAGCTAGGGTATCAGGAAATAAAATTAAGTCTGTTGGAGCATGATTGATTTGTTGAGCTAATCTTTCTATTGTTTGATTAAATTTTCCTATATTTCCGGCTAAATCAGTGACCGATAAACTAAAAATATTATTACCTAATTCTAAAGACTGACCTTTAAATTTAAACTCTCCTAATCCATTTGCCGTCGTACCTAATCCCCCTAAAAACACTGTTAAATTTGCTTCTGCTGTGCCTATTAAATCTACTGTTTCAAAGGTTGTTTTTAAGTCTCCAACGGGGGCAGAATCGAAGTTAGGGTCTAGGTCTAAAGTTAAATTTGGTGCAGTCTTATCTAAAATAAAATTGTAACTATAAACTGAATAAATATTCCTTTTTTCATCTTGTGCAGTCAACTTTAGGGTATAATTTTCATCGGCTAAACTTCCTCCGTTAATTTGAGCTAGTTGGGCACTATTAAGGGTAAATTTACCATCAGCCGCTATCAGTGATAAAATTTCAACAGGGTTACTATTTAATTGAGCTTTAACATTAGTAAGTTGACTCTTGTAAACAATTTGCCCGCTTATTGTCGGGTCAGAAGTCAGGCGATCATTATTAAAACTTCCTGTATCATTCAGTAAACTGACAGTAATTGTCGGCGGTTCACCCTTATTAGGAAGAATGTCTCTAAAAGTTAACTGCTCTGGTTGAATATTTTCAAGATAAATATAAGGTCTTGGGGTCAAGGAACCGTTGCCATCACTATCAAGCGAGACAACCGTTCCTCCACTGTAAACACTCAATTGAACATAGCCATCCTCTAAAGGATTTAATCCTGTATAGCCAAAACTTTGCAAAACAAGCGTCAGATCAATTTTATCTTTGCCGACTTCAAAATCTTTAATTGTATCTCCTGCATCTCTAAAACTCTGGTAAACAAAGACATCATTTCCTAACCCTCCAGTGATTAAATCTGCTCCTTGTCCACCTATAAATCGTTCATTCTCTGCACTTCCCGTTAAAATATCCCGTCCACTTGTTCCTATAATCTCTTTAGTTGATTGTTCGAGTTTGAGAATTTGATTATTTATTAAGAGGGTGGTACTGTCGTCTTCGGACTGTAAAAGTTGTTGCTGTTGCGGCGTTAAATTAATATTTTTAATCAAGGCGGCAAATATTGCTCCTTCATCTCCTGGCGTATCTCCCAGATTGAGTTGAGCATCTAAATAATGTCCCAATTCTTCTAGTAAAATTGAGGATATATTTTCTACATTGCTATTTGTTCCGCTAAAAAGCTGACTAGAAAGATAAATTGTCGAGTTTTGTTGGCTGAATGCCCCTTGTGAGAGCAATATATCGGGGGAAAGTATTTCGATAGAGGGATATTGTTGGCCACTAGCTAAAGGTTTTATAAGGGTGGTAGCCGTCTCAATATTCCAAACTGTGCCAAAAGTTGTTTCTAAGCGCTCGCGGTAGTCAGGTTGAGCGAGAAATTGAGCTAGAGTATGACTAACTTTTTCTTTGGCTTGAAAAAGTAAATTAGGCAAATTAGCTCCCGTTGAAAGTGAGTTGTTTCCAGAGCCAAACGGTACACGATTTTCAACAGAGCCGCTTTGAGGGTGAACAATATTTTCCGGAGATATTAAAGCAATTTCTTCGCCAATCTCCTCCACATTTAACTGTTGTGGACGCATTTTTAAAAATTGTTGAGCTTGGGCAAAAGGATCATTTAACCCCAGTGCTGCATCGTTACCATTGTTTAAAGATTCTAAATTGAAAAAATTGGCTTCTAAATTTTCCATTTTCGTCTTCTTACCTGATGTGAGGCTTAATTTTTATTGTTGGATTTTTTGGGCGATAAGCTTGTTGCTAATGAAAGGGCGGTAAATATGGCAAACACCAAATTCGGTTCAGGCACAGTCACGGGTTCTTCTTGATTTGGCGTTAAATTAATTTTGCTTACTTTTAAGGCAGAGGTGATAGCAAAATCATCAACATCTATAACCCCAAAAGCTAAAGTATATTGTCCGGCAGCGAGAGTATACTTTAAGCTTTTTACTCCTGTACAACCAACAAACCCAAATGAGCAATTGGGCGATTTTTGAGTATTTTGGTAATCAGTTAATTTATTAACTTGTTGTCCGATTTGGACAAAGCCATAATCGTTGAATGGCCTTAGCGGCAATTCAAAAGTTTCATTGGTTAAAAATTCCCAGTCAAAACTCAATTCACTGCGAGTATTGACACTCAGGTTTGTTTTAATGGCAGAACCTTCATAAGCTACGCCTTCCAAATTAAGTTGGGCTACATCAATTCCTAAAAAAGTTTCTAACGAGCCAAAACCGACAACTGAGGCGGCATTGCCAGAAAAGTTAAATTCTCCTGTTTGCACAGCTAAGTCTATGTCATCATCGAATAAGCCATCGCTAGATAAATTTACTCGAGTTGCGCTTTCGATTTGTACATCTCCAGCTATTTCCCATCCCGATAATAAGTTAAGCTCTGCGCCCAAAACTCGATTGTCTAATCCCAAAATACCGACTATCAAAAAAAAACTAATATTTATGCACTCTTTTAAAGAAGAGATAATTTTTTTCTCGTTTGAGATTGAAGCTAAAGATTCAATCTCAAGCTTTACATTATTATTTTTCATAACTTACCAATATTTACAGGATAGTTGACATTGATATAAAATTTCTAAATTTATTACTTAAATATTTTTTCCTCAAAATAGTTGAATTTACTGACTATTCTCGAGTTAATTTATCTCACATTACTTTGTTTGTCAATGTATTTCGCGCCCTATTTGATTTAAATTCACTAAATCTTCATATTAAGTCTTTTGACTTTATCTAAAATTTATTTTAAGTTTTTGCTTATAGCCTAAAATCTATCGCACTCATAGAATAAAAACTCTTGTTAGCCCTAATTTTTTGATAGTACAATTGTTTTTTTTAAAAAGATGATCAAGGCGAACACGCAATGACGCGGAAGCGTTCGCCTGAAGGAATCTTATCCAGGATATACATAGACAACTGACTCTTGTTGATGGCTCAGGAGCAGCCTCAACCGAGACAGAGCAATAGAGGGGTTTCACCCGTTAATACTCCACTAACCACCTTCGACAGAAGGCTACTGCTTCATCTACAGCAGCAATTAAGCGATTTAATGGGTATATTTGAGCAATTTGAGCGATAAATGAAAAGAATACAGAATTATTCTGTCAAATTGTCTTAACCATTCTTCTCCCGCTTTTAACATAAAAGTTGTGTACAAAATTTTTCTGGATTTCTTCACATTTTCAACAGCCTAGAAACTGACTAATTTTTGCTATAGGTTAGCGCATCCAGACCGCTAGAGAGCTGATCCTTGCTCTTGCTTACGCTATTCGGGCAGTCGTTAGCAAACAAGCAGCACGATTCCAATTTGGGGGGTAATATTTCGACAATTTCCTTCCACATCAGTGGCTCTGGCTGTTCCATACGGAAATTGGTATAGTTTTGACTGACAATAGGCGCGTTTGGTTCAGGGTTAGGATCGCCAGAAAAGTAGAAAGATTGTGGATGCCGATAGGGTTTAGCACTTTTGTTAAAGCTATCCCCGGTTGAGTTTTTATTAAAAGCATACCCAAACAGAATGTCTTGATCGCCATTGGGGACTCGTATGGAATAAGCTTGCAGGGAATTATTGAGATGGGTGCTTTCTTCTGTATTATAGGGTAAATGCTTGATGAAATCGGTGCGGGGAGGATGGTTGTAAGGTGAAAAAAAGCAGATATTTGGCTTTTGGTTGGGGTTTTGGTCGTCATAACGCAGAAAATAAGCTTTATTACCCAGAGAGACAAAAGAACAGGTATAGTGGTTGTTTTGGGGGAAGATAGGCAAACACCGCTTTTCATAATGCTCCAGCATTGCACCTTCCCCGTCGCCATCTTCAGGAATGTAGGTGGAGTCGTAGTAGGTTGTCCCATAGGAAACCTCATAATCATCGGGAGTTAAGTCTTTTGGGGGCAAGTCGTAGGGAGGGGGAACCTCCTTATAATGTTGAAATACTCGATACATTGTCCAGTCACTAATCCACCACTGGGGGTATTCTGGATCACTGGGGTCATCTAAATTTCGTGTTGCTATGCAATTATCATTTGATTGGCCGCACCCTTCGGTATTATGTACGCCTTGCGAGAAATATATATGTCCCTTTGGATTATTGGCAACAGCTTTACAGCCGCCTAAACAGACGGTAACCACTAAAAAACAAGCCAACAAAGAAACTATGACTCGTTTGTTCATAGAGAGTATCCAACTTAAACAGTTCATGCAGACTCCGTCGTGAGTAAATAAAGTTAACTGTAAGATGTAGGTAAGTACCTGGACATAAATAAAGAAGCACTCCGCGCCACTTCGTGAACAATATGTAAATAAATGTCAAATTGAGGTCTAGATACTTATATCAGTCGTTTGAGGCATACTCGAAGGATGGGGCCAGGGACTTATCTACATTGTCCCAGGCTTTCGGGCTGGATAAGTCTTCAGGGGTTAGTATTGTCTCTGCCATTTTCTGGGCTTGTAACTTCAGATCAAACATTAAACCCATCACTGTATTCAAATAATTCGGCTCACCATTAAATGTTTTGTGTAGGCCGTTGAGGAGGCTAGTATAAGAGTAGTTAAACTGGTCTACCATACGTCGAGCCATCGTACCCGGTACATACATATTAGCCTTAGAATTCTCCACTAAATTATAGATGCCTGTTGGATCTAAAGGGATAGGTTGCGCTGTGTTATAGACAAACTCAAAGGGTGCTTTTTGATAAAGGTGATATCCTTGAAAAATCTCGCTGAATTTGTAGTAATGAGCCAGTTCTCCCTGAGAATCTAAGGGACTTGTCCCCACTCCTTCGCCCTGTTCGGCAATGATCATTAAAGCTCGGGTCGCCTCCTCTGGGTTGGTGACAGCAAATAGTAAGTTAGGGGCAAACCATTGCTCGTTAACCACCTGTCGCTCGGGTTTTCCAATAAAAATGTCAGGCCCTAATAGATGTATTTTGTCAATAATTGCCTGATAAAATTCCCCAATGGTATTATACTCTTCCTGGGTTCTCAACATAAAATTAAACTGTGCTTCCTGTTCGGCAAGATCACAGGAGATCGGAATATATTCTTTGGGAAATTCTTGGGGATTCTCTGGTTGTTCAATTCTCATAAAAATATTTTTGACCACGCTCAAGGAGAGCGGCGCAAGACCAACCACTAAGTCTGGTTCCACATTCCCCGGTAGGTTACCCGGATAGTGGGGAATAAAATTAGGCTCATTGATTACTGGTTGACCCCCAATAGCATTGAGAACATTGGCGGCAATAGTCATGTGTAACATTTCTTGACGCACTATCGATAGGATCAGAGCGGCAATTTCTTGATTGAAACCGGACTTGATCGAGTAGAAGGCAGTGAGGTAGGGCGGAATCGTTGAATGTTCTAAATCAATAGCATCTTGCAGGGGTTGGTATAGCTCAGAAGCACTTGATGCTTGACGAACCTTTTGAATTTGTTTTTGCAGTATCTTTACCATAGGGTTCTCCTCAAAGTAGTAAGGGTATTTGGCTATTAGGTTTAAAGGGAAGTTCTGTGACTACCTAAATTTAAACTCGGTTCTTGGCCCTCATCAGCAGTGCCGTCTCGCCGCATTGAGAGTTTTGTCAAACTATGTCCTGTTGCCGATGGTTTTGGCTTTTGTGAGCGCCATCTATTTGAAATTTTTGTAATTCCGGGTTGGGCTGCTGATGTTCTTATCTGCTGACCTAGAGATAGGTTGATCGGGCACGGTCATCTTACAGGGTGAAACAATCTGTTGGCTTGGAGAGCCATAAGCTAGGGTATATGTGCCATCTGAATTTTTCTGGCGTAACCATTTCAAAATTGTCGTGCGTTTAGGGTCAGACAAGTCACGACCCACTGGCATATAGTTGGGATCGCTAGGAGCGAGAGAAAAAGCTAGATCAAGAATAGCTCGATGGGTCTTAACTGATTCATAATTACTCAGATCAACCAATTTTTTGCTCATAATCGGATAAAGATTGGCATATTGCTGAAAGATTGGCTGAATATGCTCAAGCCATGTAGGTTGTTCAGGCACTTGATAGGTGTTGAATAACAGGAGAATAGCGCCATCAAGAATATGTTGCTGGTTTGAAGGCTGACGGTCAAGCAGGTAGATAATCTGGTAAATTTGTCCGTCAATATAACCGCGAGGATTATTGGGATCGGTCGTCTTAATATTTAAGATAGCTTTCCCCTGATTATGTGTTGTTAGGGATGAAGGAAAAATGACCGCCTCGGCGGGTATATTCGTATAGGGGATAGGAGCAAGGGGATGATCCTTACTGTCAACTGGCATTCCTGCCTCCTGCTCAGGGGTTGCAAGGGACATGATCACGTTTGCATGAGGTAAGGGTTGCCCATACTGAGCCGCAAACAGAGTTACATCAATTGTGTTCCCTGGTTCAACACGGTTAACAAAGTTGTCTGCACGAACCAACAAACCATTTTCACTCTCCCGAATGAGTACGGTTCCGTTACTGTTATCAATCATCTGAATCAGGGCGAGGGGTTGATTGAAAACTAAAGGATAATACGCCTCTGGTATTTTTGTAGACCATATCCCAGCAGTTCGATTTAGCCAGTCTGGATCTTGATCATATTGGTAAACAATTTCGTTTCCTAAAAGAATAAAATTGTGGTCTTTAGTGACTTGATCCCCTTCAGCAGGATAAGTTTCGTTTTGAGGGCAAAGCACCGCCAACCGTAACCTGCCGAGATCACACATCTCTATATATTCATTGTTCTGATTTTCATTTTCGATGGTGAATGGCAGAGCATTGCCTAAATCCAGGAAGATTGAGGATGAGGGTTGATCAACTGTGCCATTGAAAAAGTTGATTTTGTGTCGAAGAGGATTTTGGTTTGGTAATATTTTCGGAACCATGCGTCGTCCAATTACGACAGAGTGAGGTTCATTCGGTACATAGGGGCCAATGGCTCCTACTAATCTGCCGAGAGAAAATCTGTTGACTTTAGGGTCTCTTTTGTAGGCAAAGGTATTTATCATAATTGACAGCATTCCATTTTCCCCTTGAAATGCTTCAGTCACTTCTTTCAGTTCTTGGAGAAACCGATATTGAGATAAATCTGTCGCCCACTGTAGATGGGTAAGCACTGATTGGAAAGCCGCAGAGGCGGGTTGATCCCAATCTGCTATATTTCCTTGCTGCCGATTTAACCAGAGATCCCTAAAGGGTGCTGGTTCAAATTGACCAACAAGCAAGTCCTTACCATTACTGTCACTTAACCGAATGGTCAGCCCCCAAATTTCCGAAGAGGACTGCCATTGAGGATCAAGATCTACTAATTTAGCGCCAACTCGGTTATTAGAACCATTGATGTAAAGACCTACTGAGTGATCACCGTTAATAGGGGTTGTTGCACTACTGCCATCTTGATAGTAAACCCCTCGAACCGTCGAGTTAATGATGCGGAATGCCCCAGAACCTACTGGGTTCCAATAACCGTTATAAATTATGTCTGGGTTACCGGCGGGATACGCATTGACAAAAAGCTCTTGAAAACGATCCTCGAAGGTCGTATTGTCGTAGATCCGAACATCGTTGTTGACTGTTGAAACATCGGCTTGAAAGTCACCTGCAAACACCAGACGTAATGGATTTAGATAACTCATTATTGTTTTTAACTCTCAACAGAATAAACTATAGCGATCATATCATTTTTTTCTGCCATATTAATCAAGTTTTTTGTATTAAACACATCACAAAATTTAAACTAAATTTTATCAATAAATATTGTTGAAAAGAGAAAATAAGTCAATCATCAAGTTTGATAAATGACTAAATTTTAGATTCTTTTTAATCTATTTATTGGACTAAAATTATCAAAAACATTCTTCTACTGATTGGCTTCAATCATCAATTAAAGAAGAAAAAAATCAGTAAAAACTTAATATTTCTGCTCGGATTAGCTTTTTTTGTTTAGCTGTAGTTTTTCAAGTAACGCAATAAGTTAAAATGCCTACTTTTTTTCCACACCTTTTTTTCTTGCCCACCACCTGTCAAACGCAAGTTATCTTTATTGTTGTTCAGGTAGTTATTTGTGCTTTTTTACTCAGTTGGTCAAGTCTCTGAGGTGAGTTATATACCTTTTGTTCATGGTAATTTAACTTAGATATATTAAAATCGGTTAATTTACAAAAATTAATATTATTTTTTCCTGGGTGTATTGAGTTTATTTTTCTGACATATTCTGATATAATGTATATTTGCTATATAGCTTAATACATAATCATACTCGTCTTCAAATATTTTTCCAGCTATTTCATCTTTCTTGATAAATATTATTGCTAAGAAAACAAGTTTTCTCTTTGGCTTTTTACCCAATTTTCTAAAACATTAACAGATAGTTGATAGCATTTTAGATCAACTTGATGGACTTCTCTTACTTTTCCAATTTCTTGTAATAAAGTGATAGTTAATTCTCCTCCTAAGTGTTGTTGAAATTCAGATAACCCTTGAAATAATTCACCGTTATAACTGGTTAGTCCTAATTCTGATATATAAAAACTAAAACCGAGTGCAGCCAGTGTTGTGAGAATTTTTTGCCAATGCTGTTGTGAAAGTAGCCCTGATAAATAAGAATAGGTACAATCAAGAGCAAGGCCAATTGCTACTGCTTCTCCATGGCGGAGGCGATAATTCGTTAAATGTTCCAAGCGATGAGCCGCCCAATGACCAAAATCTAAAGGACGAGAACACCCGTTCTCAAAGGGATCACCACTGTTAGCAATGTGTTGTAAATGTAACTGGGCACACCGATAAATTACTTGTTCCATAATTGACCTGTCTCGACTGACAAGTTCTCCAACATATATACTGATGAACTCAAAAAAATCAGCATCTTTAATGAGTGCGACTTTAATCGCTTCTGCAATCCCTGAGCGCCAATCTCGATCATCTAGGGTGGTCAAAAAATTAAAATCATTTAAAACTGCATAGGGAGGCGCAAAAGTGCCGAGAAAATTTTTTTTCCCAAAAGCGTTGACCCCATTTTTAACTCCAATACCAGAATCATTTTGAGCTAATACAGTAGTCGGAATTCTAATTAAACGAATCCCCCGATGAGCGGTAGCAGCAGCGTAACCCACTAGATCGAGAACGGCTCCGCCACCGATAGCTAAAATATAAGAATGACGACACAATCCTACTTGATCGATAAAAGCATGAATGCTCTCTATTAATTTGGGAGAATTTTTACACTCTTCACCCCCCTTGACAATAATAGGTTTGCCGACTAAAGTAAAAAAGTTTTGGTGATGCTCGCTATAATCTTGAAGTTTTTTTAATAACTGCTGATGGTGTTGTAAAACTCCTGAATCTATGACGGCAATAGCTTGTTTAATTCTGGCTTTTCTATCGGCGACCATAATTTTTGCTAATAAAGGATTGTTGGTTTCAAATAGCCCTCTTGTAAAATGAACATCATAGTGAAATGTAATAGGAACACTTTGATGAATCGGTTGAAAATCTACTTGTGGTTTTTGATCAATCCTAATGGTCATAATCGTATGAGTAAGAAAATAAGCTACGAGTAAACTGCTTGCTTGTATTCGGGATTCATGGTTCTTGGGGAAGAGGCAAAGGCTTAATCCTTTATTAGTTTTCTTCAAAAATTCTGGTTTTTGCCAAAGATTATTCAGGTGAGGTATGGGAGTTCTGAATCTGCATAATCTATCTTCTCTAGTCAATGAGAATATAATTTTGGCTGGATTCTTCTACTACAGGCTTTTGTCCTCGCAAAACCGAACTACTACCAAATAGTTGTCGTTGATCAACGGGTTGAGGATTAAGCCAGTCATGCTCATTCATTTGACCACTTTGACTATAAGCCACCAAGGCATTTTCATAACATACGGCTTTAATCTGCCCTTCTCTAATACCATTTTCTCGCATTAACTGAGCCGTTTTAGGAACAGCTAAGGGATCGCTGATCCCCCAATCTGCACTACTATCTACAATAATGCGATCACATCCATATTGACGGACAATTTCTACCATCCGAGCATCGCTCATTTTGGTATGGGGATAAAGGGTAAAACCCGCCCAAAAGCCCCGATCTAACACTTGCCGGACAGTTTCTTCATTATTGTGATCCACAATTACCTGAGACGGTTTTAACCCATGCTCTAAACAGACATCCATGCTTTGAAGAGTACCTGCTTTTTTGTTGCGGTGCGGAGTATGAATCAACACCAGCATATCGAGTTCTTTCGCTAATTCCAACTGGAGACGAAAGTATTTATCTTCTGCTGGAGTCATATCATCATAACCAATTTCACCAATAGCAACCACTCCTTCTTTACTCAGATATAAAGGTAACAGTTCCATTACCTCTTCTGCTAGGGGTTCGTTATTGGCTTCTTTTGAGTTTAATCCTATCGTGCAATAATGACGAATTCCAAACTGTGCGGCTCGAAAGCGTTCCCACCCTACTAGAGTGTTAAAATAATCTTGAAAACTTCCCACATTTGTGCGGGGTTGTCCCAACCAAAAAGCGGGTTCAATCACGGCGACAATTCCAGCTTGTTTCATCGCTTGATAGTCATCCGTAGTACGGGAACTCATGTGAATATGAGGATCTATATAATTCATAAAATTTGTCAGTACGTCATTGATCATTGGGTAGGAGCGCTCGGAAAAAGCACCCATTGGTTATTAGGAATTTATGATTTTCTGTAGCCAATACTTTTAAGAGTAATAAGTTAACAAAGAGTAAGAGGTTACAAGCAACCCCGTCCACACTCCAATGATGAGAACACCATCCAGAGCGAAGGGTTTTAATGGCTTGCCTATCATCAAGCGTTAGCCTCAGATCTTCCTTGCCACTATAACTTAGAATATTAACATAAAATAGATTTTTAAAGCTATTTTAGGTAAAATTAACTTTTGTAAACGAGCGATCTCAATATTACTCATCCAAATTACTATGAAAGAAAGGTGCATTAGTCACCTCAGAGACTTTACCAAGTTAGAAACACAGCCACTACGAAGATAAATCGACTTAGCTAAGTCGAAAAAATTTCATGTTCGTTAAAGGATTAAAACGGCGGATTGACTAACAAAGAATACTGAAACTAGATTCTCATTTTGCTTTGTTTTTAATGTTTAGACAAGGTGTCATCCTATGTAAGTTAAGTCTTAAACTTCAAGTTATATACTTAGTCCGGATCTACAACCATGCAACCTTCGAGGAGCGTCAAGTGCCAAATGGCTCCCTGTTCATCGGCAACGGCCGCAACTTGCGGATACTTGAGACTAAAAGCATTAGTTGATTGAAAATTTCCAGCTAGAGAGGATTGAAACACTCATGAATAAATCAAAAAGGCGATCACTACTCAAAAGATGCCTATTCATAACGATTATCGGCTTCTGTTTTCTCCTGAGCAGCTTGATCTATATACCAGCAGCCAGTAGTGCGCCTACTGAAATAGATTCAGCCTGTCAAGGACTCAATATTGAGAAGATTATGGCGATATTGGCTGACGAAGAACTTTCTAAGCAATTTGCTCAAACTCAGCCAGATTGCTACGCTTGGGATTTGTTCATCGCCTTGAACTGGCCGGGGCGGGAAGATCAACCTTGGCGGCCTGATCCTAACAAAGAAATTGGTAATCCGGGGGTAGTGGTCTGGGAAGGTTGGAAAACAACCAGCGAAGTCTTTTTACCAAACGGGGCTACCCCTCAACCTTGGGGAACCCAGAAGCAAGTCCCCCTAGAGGTCCTGCAAAAAGCAAAAGAAATAGGATTACCTGTTGATGAACCCTTTCAAAATATCGGTTCGATCCAGCAGGTATCCGGTCTAGTCTTCAAAGCTAACGAAGACAATCAAGGTAAACCGATTCGCTATGAATTAGCGATGAACAAAAGCACTTTTGACTATATCTTGGGAAAGAATCCCTACCAAACAGGACTTTACAAAATTAACGGCCAGGAACAAGCGGCAAAATCTTGTCAAAACAGTCAGATTCCGGCCTGGGATTGTATCGATTTTAATTGGAATGCCAAGGAAATCAAAACCTCGTGGTTGTGGCTAGACAAAACTAATCCTCAGTACGACACGATCAACAACACCTACATAACCAGCAATGCTTACTATCAGGAGATCGGCAAAAACGGTCAGCCAGTGATCGATAGTGCAGGGAAACCCGTCTATCAAGTAGGACGCGCCGCTCTAACCGGAATGCACATTACCTCTAAAGCCCTGTCCAATTGGGTCTGGACAACCTTTGAAAATGTCAATAACGCCAAATATACGACTTCCTTTATTGAGTTAGGAATTCCCGAGGAAGCACAAGCCGTCAATAATCAGATTCAACCTCTATTGCGAGAGAAGGGAAGCAAATATGCTAATTACGAATTAGTCGGGGCCCAAATAGGTTTCAACCAACCCACGCTATTAGCCAATTCCCAAATCGAATCTCATTTTCAGCCAGCCTCGTCTTGTATTACTTGTCATGCCTTTGCCAGCATTGCCACGAAGAATACGGGACCTTTCCGCCTGTCGTTTGTGGATACAAGAGGAGGTAACTTATCCTACTATGTGGGCGACATTCCTCAAGAGATTTTAGACCAGATTGAGCAAAAGGAATTCATCCCTATGGATTTCGTTTGGTCATTACGACTAGCCAAGCGCCAGCGTTAAGAAACTTAACTCGACTTCAGTTCTGTTTATAAATAGCTGAAACATCAAACAACAAGAGGAATAAACTTATGAGCATTCTATCTCTGCCGCGTCTCTACTTCACAGGAGAAATATTCTGGAATCCAGATACGGCTAACAATACTCCTGACAACTACAACGAATCTACTAATGAGGTCACAACACCATTGCCGCAAGGGGTTACCTATGAGACCTACAAGCAATATATGATGACTTATCAACAAGGTAAGCTTCCTGGCGATTGGAATTATTTCGGCGACCATGCCTGCAATTTCGTTGACTATGACGATACCTTAGCCAGAAAAACTAAAATAGTTGGGGGGACTCTGCCTGACGGGCGTGATGTTACGGTCGGAGATCCCATTATTGGTAAAGGAGTTCAGATTCTCGGCAACGCTTTCAACGCCCAAAAAACTCTACCCCCCTGCCGCTTAGTGGATGTCGATCCTTACTCGGTTTGGTCATCACAGATCTTTTTTAATCGTTTAGCCATCGGAGACGAGGAAACAGGAATTCAAGGTCCGCGATATCAGAGGATGTATTCTTACTGGGTTGGAAAGCGCTCTTTGGCCCCTTTGCCGATCGCCGGTACCTTTAGTGTCATTTGGCAAACAGCGATCCCCTTTGAGGGTCTTACCATCAACAATCCAGAAAATTCCGCCCTCCTGGCAGCCCTAATCGAAGCTATGCAGCAGCCTAAGGCTCAGGGGTTAATGATTCGTTTTAGCACCTATCGAACCCTCTACTATCAAAATGGCATACGGAACAAATATCCATACCAACCTCGCAATAATCAGGAACTGAGCCAGTTGTATTTACAGGGTAAGTTGGTTATGAATCCAGCTTACAGTCTTGTGACTGGTTCGATTGGGATCTGGAACCAAGGTGAACCGGCTACTGCCCCTGGAGGTCGCTACTTAGTGGCCAGCAATCCCGTCACACCCCCAAATAGCACTCAGCGCCTCCGCCTCAAACCCGCACTCGCCCAACTCGATCCCAAGCGCAAGACTTTGAGCCTTGACTTTCTGGATACAATCCCTGAAATCGACAAAGATGCCCATAAAGCCGACTTTGGACCATTAAAAGTTCAGGTCATCAACCCCGATCAAAGCATCACGGACATCGCTACCCTTTATTACAAAGACTACAACAAACAAGCCTATGAGGCTCGTGCCGGGATTATTGATCTTAAGCTCAAGGATGAAGGACTAATTGAGAAAATTGAGAAGGGTTGTCTAGCACTGTCAGTAAGCCAAGGATTGCCCTGCGACAAAGGTGTCCAAGCACTTTTAGAGGAACCCTACACGGCGATCAGCGATGACCGGGGAGTTTATATCGAACAGGGTGAAACCAAATCTTGCCTCATCCAAGTTCAATATAAAGGTAAACCGGCTCCTGCGGGGACGAAATTACTCCTAGCACAATATGATAATGATAATAATGGACCAAAATTAATCGATCCTAATGGCTCTGATCACAGCACTTCTTCTCGATCAATCAAGGAAGATAGCAAGATTGACTTATCCTTGTTACGGGCAGAAAGAACGGCAAAGGCAGTCAAGGAAGAGCCTTCAGGGCGCGTCAACATACCTACCGGTACGGTTGTGGAAGTTGGCGAAGACGGAACAGTTAAGATTGACTTACAGTCCGTCAAACCAGGTTGTTGTAATCTTGGGCTTTTCCCATTCGGTTCTGGTGGACAGATGCCGATCCTGCCAAACCCGTTGAATACTGAGTACAACAACTATATAACTATTCGGGCTATGCCTTTTGACAACGATTTGGATAGCAAGCCTGATGAAGAACTCAATTGGGAGTTTATTTACAACAACATTTTCCGGGTCTACAACCTAATTTATCCGGTCATGTCCGAGGTTCTCCCCCTAGACGATCGCACGTTAATTGAGGGGGCTTGGATGCAAATGAAGGCAGTCAGCGCTGATGATATGTTCGAGAGTACCCTCTATATGTCCGTTACTCGTGACCTGTCGGCCGGAAAGCGGCGGTTGCTCAATCGTTGGTGCGATCTCGTATCCCGTGACGCACAACCCTAGAGTTTGACAGGGTAACAAGTCGCCTGAAATCTTTGCCTTTCTAATGTTTAAGAAATTTCGGGCGGCAAATTTATAGTATTGGACTTTAGACAAAAGAAATTTTATGGCTCTCCTAAATTTACCAGGGGTTATAAGCTGTTGCAGAAAATACTTTAATTTTATCAGTAAAAAAAGCTTCAAAAACAGCAATATGTCCTCGTTGTGGTCAACGTTTTCCCACCGTGCGACGGCGCAAACTGCGTTTACTTCGTTAAAAAAGCTATCGTCTTTATCAAACTAAAAAGTATTTAGTCAAGATTTACTAATAGGAAATAAAGAAGTAATATTAAGAGTAAATCGTCGTATATTTAAATGTGATAATTGTAAGTGGATTTGGATTTTAAAATTTTAATAACTTTGAAATACTAGCTTTACTTTTTGGGCATTGTCTTAATAGTTTAGCACACTAAGTACGCAAGAACCTAAAAATCTTCTTTAGCCGTTTTCTTGACGGGGTGACAAGCAGCCTGAAAGCTTGGTTTTTTCACAGGTTGAGGATTTGGGGTCGTGAAAAATTTGGGTGCGGCTGAGTACGTAAATTAGTACAAAAATCCCCAAACCCTGAAAGAGCGGCTCAAAAAATTAAATTTTCTTGAAAATCATCATGACTTGTTGTTAATAGTGCTAAAAATATTGGTCTATTACTGTTCAATAGACCAATTGATTCATGGATTTTTTACAATATTATCAAACTTATTTTGAAAATACCTTAACTTCTTCAGAACTGTTAACATTAAAATTATTAATTTGGTTACTTCAAGTTCATAAACAAGTTAAAATAGAGAGATTAGCGGCTTGTTTACCTATTCCAATTTTATATGAAAGCCGTCGCCGAAAAATTCAGAGATTTTTAAATTTAAAAAAATTAAGTTTAACTTTATTTTGGTTTCCTTTAATTCAATTAATTATTCAAAAAAATTTTCAAGTTCAAGAACGTCTTATTCTTGTTTTAGATAGAACGCAGTGGAAAAATAATAATATTTTTGTGATAAGTTTAATCTGGAAAAAAAGAGCTTTTCCTTTATATTGGTTAATTTTAAATAAAAAGGGAAGAAGTAGTTTAGAGGAACAACAAGCTATTATTAAGCCAGTCTTAAAATTATTGGCTAATTATAGTTTAGTTATTCTAGGAGATAGAGAGTTTCATGGTATAGAATTGGCTTATTGGTTAAAAAATTTAGATAGAAAAAGTAAAAATAAAATTCACTTTGCTTTTAGAGAAAAAGGAGACGTTAATTTTAAAAAAGGAAGAAATGATTATCAACTTCTCAAGACTCTAGTCCAAGGTCCAGGAATAAAAATCTTTCTCTCAAATGTACAAATCACGAAAAAGAAAGGTTTTGGCCAATTTAATTTAGGAATTTATTGGAAAAGAAATTATCTAAACTATAAAGAAAAAGAACCCTGGTTTATTTTAACTAATTTGCCTTCTTTAGATGAAACAATAAAATATTATAAAAAACGAAGCGGTATTGAGGCAATGTTTAAAGACTGTAAAACAGGTGGTTATAATCTTGAAGGCAGTAAAGGAAATGAGGTGAGACTCACAAATTTAATTTTATTAATAGCTATAGCTTATACAAGTTCAGCACTACTTGGTAGAGTCATCAAAAATAAAGGATATCAAAAATATATTTCAAGATTGAGCGAACCCAAGAGAAAAAATAAGCGACATAGTGATTTTTGGGTAGGTTTATATGGCGACAACTGGATTTTTGCGGTAGAATTCTGCTTTAATTTTATACAAGAAATAATGATTATTAACCGGCATAAAATTTTCAATTATCAAAAAGGAATGAAAGCTTATTCTCAAATTAGTGCCATTTATTAAAACTTAAATGCTTTTGGGGTTTGAATTTTAAAAAATTATTAATAATTTAATATAACCTTGTACTTGACGAAAAAATCAACCCCAGAAAGTTCAGAAAATTTGCCAACAATAATTTAGCTAAACTTATTTCAAATTATTTGAGAATTAGCTTTTTTTATAATTTAAGTTGATTTTTTGCTTCTTCCGCATATTTTAAATTCAAGCCGCATCTGGGTTTAGCCATTGCTTGTCACCCCGTCAAGCCGTTTTCTTTATTTTTTTTAAACAGTATCTTAAAGAGAAGTGAAAACAAAAAAAGGTTTACTTTTCTTACACAGTAATTTTGATTTTTATACAGGTAGTTATTAAAAACATATCAATAAAAAAACGAAGCTTTATTGAAAAGTAATGTAGAGAATTGTTGCTGGATGTTTACATTAGCCAAGAATTCATAAATAATTCACAAAATTTCCCTATCTTCAAACAAAGATTATATGGCTTAAATAATAAAAAAAATTGTTAAAAACCTAAAGGATCTTGAAAAAATGGCTAAAAAACGAGTTTTAGTGATTGATGACGACGCGGGGGTGCGAACAGTCGTACAGGGATCTCTAGAAGATCTAGCTGGATGGCAAGTAACAACCGCGAGTACAGGGTATCAAGGATTATTGAAAGCAAACCAAGAACAATTTGATGTTTTAATTTTAGATATAAAGATGCCAGGAATGAATGGCCTTACTGTGCTGAAACATTTAAAAGAAAACCCCAAAACTCGAACATTACCCGTCATCTTATTAACAGCAGAAATCATTTTTATGGAGGCAGAAAGCAAAAACAATATTGAAATTAAAGGAGTGATAACTAAACCCTTTAATGTTAACACGTTAGCTCAACAAATAGCCAAGCTTGTAGGCTGGACTTTAAACGAAAATTAACTTCTTTTGTCAACAAGGGCGCAGGGGGCAGTTCGTAGCCGGTTCTTAATGTTAAGCGGTCTATTATGGTTGTATGTATCACTTACCTTGACTTATTAATATATTGTTATGGTAACTATGCTTAAACCATTTTCTACACTAGATTAATCAATTAAAAAGTTAATTAGAGAATTATTACATTTAATTTACATCAGCCAAAAATTCATAAATAATTCATAAATTTTTTAGATGTTTAAACAAAGTCAACTCGACCTTTAAAAAAATGAACCGAGATTCAAAATAAAGTTTTAAGAGAAGAGTAAAAATGAATAACTGTCCTTGCTGCTCTCACATCATGCTCCGTCACATTCGTAACCATCAGTTGTACTGGTTCTGTCGAAACTGTTGGCAAGAGATGCCTCTGCTAGAAGCAACCCCTGTGGGCTGCGCAAATCAACTTAGGGGACTTCTCCATAAAAATTCGGAAAAAGTGTTGATTTATTTATAGTATAGATAAGACAAAATTGAACTTTGATTAAGCCGATAAAGGCTATAATGATGGCAAACAGCACAAAAGATCAATAGATTTGTGAAAATCCTTTGTATCGAAGATGATGAAAGTTTAGCCAAACTGCTTTATCAAATCCTGGTAAAGCAACACTACGAAGTAGAAATAGCAACAGACGGGGAGACTGGATGGAACTTAGTCACTACCTCGGCTTACGACCTAATTCTACTGGATTGGATGTTACCGAAACTGACGGGAATTGAACTTTGTGAAAAATTACGGACTAGAAATGGTCTTATCCCTAGCCAAAACCAAGACACTCCCATATTGCTGATGACGGGGTTGGATACCACAACCAGTAAAGTAATGGGATTGGATGCAGGAGCCGATGATTACCTCGTAAAACCATTGGATTTTGAGGAATTGTTGGCTAGAATCCGTGCCCTCTTACGCCGTAAGTCAGGAGAGAGAGCGCCTATGTTAAAATGGGGCCAATTGTGCTTGTGTCCCAATAGTGGTCAAGTCACCTATCTTGAGCAAAAAATTCAACTGGCTCAAAAAGAATATAAATTATTAGAGCTATTTTTACGAAATCCCGAGCAAATTTTTAGCCTCAGTCGATTAGTTGACAGTTTATGGAGTATCGAAAAAACACCGACAGAAGGGGCAGTGCGAGCGCATATTAAAGGATTACGACAAAAATTAAAGCAGGCAGGAGTTCCCGACCCATTAGAAACAATTTATAAAATGGGTTATAGATTGAAAAAGGTAGATCAAGCCGAAGATAAACGCCTAGTTAATCGAGATAAAAACTTATCTTCTCCCTATTGTCTTTCTTGTTTCCAAATCCCGCCCGAATTATGGGAAGTGTGGCAGGAGTGCCGGCAGTCTTACTGTGATCGCGCTTCAATCATCCAGCAAGCTGTAACGGCTCTCAAAAAGGGAACTCTAACCCCCCTTTTGCAACATCAAGCGGAACGAGAAGCTCACACCCTAGCAGGTTCTTTGGGAAGTTTTGGTCTAGAAAACGCTTCAAGTATAGCGCGTCGAATTGAAGAAATATTCAAGCAACCCCAGCCGCCAAACCCGTTAGAAACAGAACAATTATTTCAATGGACAACCAAATTAACTGAAGCATTAAGCTGTAATTTGCCCAATCCAAATAGTTGCGATTTGAGGCAAAAAAAATCTTCTGTTAGCCTTGTTTTGTCCCCACGCGGAACCCTGTTAATATTAGAGTCGGACATGACTTTAAGACAACTTCTGGTTAAAGAAGCATTGACTTGGGGGATTGAAACCCAAGTGGCGACAACCTTGGACGAAGCCGAGAAATTACTCAATAGCGGTCAATGTAATGTAATGTTGCTAGACCTTAATTTTTACGATTCTGAGCCAACAGGGCTACAATTTCTCGCCACCCTTAACCGTCAGCATCCAAGCCTTCCAGCAATAATATTAACCGCAGAGGAAAGCTTTGAAAAACGAATCGAAGCCGCCCGATGGGGAAATCACTACTTTTTGGTAAAACCTGTAGTGCCCTCTCAAATTTTAGCGGTTGTCACTCAAACCTTGCGACAGGCGAGTGAATCGAGCGCGAAAATATTAATTGTCGATGACGATTCCTCTCTCTTAAAGCTTCTGAGTACCCTCTTAACGCCCTCGGGTTATCAATTAACGTTACTAAGTGAACCACAACAATTTTGGGAAATCTTAGAGCAAAGCGAGCCGGATTTGTTGATTTTAGATATTAAATTCTCTAAGCCGGCCTCGTCAGACCAGGAAAAGGAAAGAAGTTCATTTTTTAATGGAATTGAATTGTGTCAAGTGATTCGTAATGATTTGCGTTGGAATCGCTTACCGGTAATTTTGTTGTCGGTTCACACAGATTTAGAAACCGTTCAACGTGGTTTTATGGCTGGGGCTGATGATTTCTTGAGTAAACCTGTCGTCGCTAGTGAACTGTTAATCCGAGTACGAAGCCGCTTAAAACAGAGAAAAATGTGGAAAATTATCGAGTACGATGAATTAACCGGCGTTAGCCTCCGCCGCAAAGCCCTAGAAGATTTAACGAGAGCTATTCATTTAGCGCAACGACAAGGACAACCTTTTTGTTTAGCAATATTAGACCTAGACCACTTTAAGCGGGTTAATGACCAATACGGGCACGAAACTGGCGATCTTGTTCTTAGCTACTTTGGGCAATTACTCAATAAATCCTTCCGTTCTCAAGACATTATCGGACGCTGGGGAGGGGAAGAATTCGTAGTAGGCATGATTGGCATGACTAAACTTGAAGGGAGCAAGCGTTTAGAAAACATTTTAGAAAAATTAAATAACTATTTGTTTGTAGCCGCGAATGGAACATCTTTTAGAGTTACCTTTAGTGGCGGCATTGCTCAATTAAGGGAAAATGGGAATGAGCTACAAATGCTTTATACAGCAGCAGATCAAGCCCTTTATCAGGCTAAGGAAGCAGGGAGAAGACGAATAATAGCCGCCGAAAAATCCCAACCTAACAACTGAGAAACCACTGAAAAACTTTTTTAAAAATAATTTTAAGATATTTTAATATTTTTTTAATTTTATTGACAGTTAATTAAAGGAGTTTAATATATAAAATAGAAACGGGTAATCGTTCTATGAATCATTCACAAAATGTAGATAATATTAGTAATAACGAACCCCCCTCATGGGAGCAAAAAACTTTAGAAGTTATATCAAGTGAAAGTGAACTTTTGTTACGCTTGGCTCTGGAGCTAAACGATATTGGCGTTTGGGAGTGGGATATAACAACCGGAGTGATGAAGGGGAATGATTATTATTACCGCTTATTAGGCTATGAACCTGGGAACCTTGAGCCAAGCTATCGACTCTGGCGTAATCAGATTTATCCCGATGATGTCGGTTCTGTCGAAAACAAGCTCATTCAAGCATTGACCAAAAAAACAGGTTATGATGTAGAATTTCGAGTTTTATTAAAAGATGGCACTATACGCTGGCAACAAAGCAAAGGGCAAGGGATTTACAACGAGGCAGGTCAAGCAGTGCGGATGGTTGGGGTGACTTTTGATATTAGCGAGCGCAAAGAAAGGGAAGAAACCCTGGCCAAAGATGAACAAAAGTTAAGTTTATTTGTCAGATGTGCCCCGGTTAGTGTAGCGATGCTTGACACGAATATGAATTATATAGCCGTCAGTCAACGTTGGGTAGATGTTTATCATCTGGGCGAAATCGAAGCAATATTGGGGCATTGTCATTACGAAATCTTCCCTAATATTCCTCAGCGTTGGCGAGAAATCCATCAGCGCGGTTTAGTGGGTGAACTAATCAAATGTGAGGAAGACCGCTTTACCTTACCCGATGGAACTGTACAATGGTTGAAATGGGAAGTTCAGCCTTGGCGGCACAAAACAGGACAGATCGGCGGTATTTTCATCTTTGTGGAAGATATTACCGAGCTTAAACAAGCCCAAACGACTCTCGAACAGCAAATTCAGCAAGAATATTTACTCGGCGAGATCGCCTCAGACATTAGACGCTCCCTCAATCTAGACGAGGTATTGTCTCGCACCGTCCATCGAGTCAGAGATTTCCTCCAGACAGATCGTGTTATTATCTTTCGCTTTCGCCCGGATTGGCAAGGCGATGTCATCAGCGAATCGGTTGCAGAACAATGGACTCCCATCCTTTCGACCACCATTTATGACCCCTGTTTTAGCGAGTGCTACATTGATCCTTACCGCCAAGGGCGAGTGGCGATGATGTCCGATATTGATAGCTTAGAGCTAGAAACTTGCTACGTTGAGCTACTGAAAACTTTTCAGGTTAAAGCTAACTTGGTGGTTCCCCTTCTGCTAGAAGAACAGCTTTGGGGTTTGCTAATTGTCCATCATTGTAGCGCCCCTCGTGTCTGGCAATCGTCGGAAATTACGCTACTACAGCGACTGGCCACCCAAGTTAGCATTGCTGTACAACAGTCCGAACTCTATGAGCAAAGGGGACGCGAATTGTCAGAGCGCAAAAGAATACAAAATATTCTCCAAAAAAGCGAGGAGTTATTTCGCTCCCTTAGCGCTGCCGCTCCCATAGGGATCTGTCAAATTGATGCCGATGGAATGTGCATCTATAGCAATCGTCGCTGGCAGAAAATGTCAGGACAGGACTTGACAAATTCTCTCGGTTATGGGTGGCTAGAAGCGATTCACCCAGAAGATCGCGGCCTCTGTTTGAGGGGCTGGAAAACTTATCTTCAAGGGAAAGGAAGATTTTTAAGCGAATTTCGTTTATTAACTCCACAAAAAAAAGTTCACTGGGTTTGGGTTCAAGTTGCGCCAATGCAATCAGCTACAGGAGAAATCATCGGTCATGTCTGTACTTACGAAGAGATCACCGCAAGGAAACAGGCAGAATTAGCATTACAAAAATTAAATGAAGAATTAGAAATCCGAGTCAGTCAAAGAACCGTAGAATTAGAACAAGAATTACTGCGGCGAGAACGTATAGAACAAGAGATACGTCATAGTGAAGCGCGATTTCAAGCATTCATGGCTCATAATCCCGCCTGTGCCTGGATAACAGATTCCAATGGACAGATGCTTTATGCTAACCAAACTTATTATCAGACTTTTCAATTATTAAATCAAGAAGTAATCGGGCATAATCTTTTTGAGCTTTATCCTGATGAAATTGCTCAACATTATCTAAATAATATTCAAGCTGTTGTTAAAAGCCAGACAACACTAGAAACGTCCAGGCATAGTCTAAAACCCGATGGAACAATGGGCGAATTTTTAGTTTACAATTTCCTCGTTCCTAATTCATCAGACGAACAATTAGTCGGTGGTATTGCTGTGGATATCACTGAACGGAAACGCATCGAAAAGGCTTTACAGGCGAGCGAAATTCGCTACCGAGCTATTATCGAAGATCAAACCGAAATGATAGCCCGTTTCTTACCTGATAGCACTGTTTTATTTGTTAATGAGGCTTACTGTCGTTACTTTAATATTAAACGAGAGGAAATCCTTAATAAGAGTTATAGCCCTGTGATTTATGAGGCGGACTTAGAAAAAGTCAATCAATTAGTCGAATCGATGAGCATTGAAACTCCGATGTTAGTGATTGAAAATCGGGTCATCGACGGTCGGGGGGAGGTACGCTGGACGCAATGGGTTAATCGTATGTTATTCGATAATCAGGGTAATCTAATTGAATTGCAATCAGTGGGGCGGGATATCACCGAGTTAAAACAGGTAGAAGGAGCATTACGGGAAAGTCAAGAGCGTTTACAACTGGCCCTAGAAGCGTCTGGTGATGGAATATGGGATTGGAATATTCTTACGGATGAAGTTTATCTTGATCCGCAATTTTTTCAAATGTTAGGCTATAAAGCTGATGAATTAACCTCCTCGTTTAGCACTTGGGAACAGTTAGTACATCCTGAAGATTTAATCTGGGTAAAAGAAAGACTGGAAAAACATCTAGAAAACACCGCAGTAGATTATCGTTTTGACTACCGCTTACAAACAAAATCAAATGAGTGGAAATGGATTGCTAATTATGGTAAAGTTGTCGCTATAGACGAAAAGGGTAAACCCTTGCGAATGATTGCAATTCATCGCGATATTAATGACCGCAAACTGTTTGAAGCGGCTCTCTTAGAAAGTGAAGAACAACGGCGATTAGCATTAGATTTGACTCACATCGGCTTTTGGGATTGGCAGATCCCCACTGGACAATTGATCTGGAATGAAAATCACTTTACCCTATTAGGCTTACCTTCTAACAATCCTAAACCTCGATATGAAGATTGGCGAGATTGCATTCATCCTGAAGATAAGGAGCGTGTCGAGCAACTTTATACAAAATCCATAGAAACTCATACAGATTACGAGTCTGAATATCGCATCATCCATCCGGATGGATCGGTGCATTGGTTAATGGCCCGAGCAAAAGCAATTTACGATCTAGAGGGTCAACCTGTTCGTTCTTTGGGTGTACTGTTGGATATTACTGATCGCAAACATATAGAAGCGTCACTTCGAGAATCGGATCGGCGCTGGCAATCGCTCCTCGATAATGTACAATTAGTCGTAATTGGGTTAGATCTCGATGGTTATATTGAATACGCAAATCCATTCTTCTTAAAACTTACCGGATATCAGTTAGAGGAAGTATTGGGTCAATACTGGTTTGATTTTCTCAACCCTCAAGAGAAACATCCGCTCAAAATTATTTTTAAAGAAGTTCTAGAGCAAAACTTTCATCCTTACTATCAAAATTCTGTGATGACTAAATCCGGTGAAGAACGCATGATTGCTTGGAATAACACGATTTTAAAAGATGTGGCAGGGGAACCCATTGGTACGATGAGCATAGGAGAAGATATTACAGAACGCGACAAAGTAGAACGGATGAAAGCGGAATTCATTTCAGTGGTTAGCCACGAATTGCGAACGCCTTTAACCTCAATGCAAGCCGCCCTTAGTCTTTTGAGTGAAAAAATTATCGATCCTAACTCCCCTGAAGGAGAAGCTACCATCCAAATTGCCACAGAAGGAACAGATCGCTTAGTGCGTCTAGTGAATGACATTCTTGATTTAGAACGTTTAGAGTCCGGCAAAATTCGCTTAAAGAAAAGTTTGTGTAATGTGATTGATCTAATCGAAACGGCCATTGCTCAAATGCAGGAAATGGCTAACCAAGCCAATATTACCCTTAAATTTATTCTTTGTTCCTTTCAAATTGAAGCTGATGCTGATCGAATATTACAAGTGTTAACCAATTTACTGAGTAACGCGATTAAATTTTCTCCTCATCATTCGACTATTGAGCTATCAGTAGAGGAACAACAAGATGAGGGAGTCAAAGGAGTTTTGCGTTTTGGGGTGCGCGATCAGGGACGGGGCATTCCCAGTGCCCATCTAGACAGTATTTTCGCTCGATTTGGGCAAGTTGATGCCTCCGACTCTCGCACTAAAGGGGGCACGGGTTTGGGGTTAGCGATATGTCGTAGTATCGTTGAGCAACATGGCGGAAAAATTTGGGCAGAGAGTATTGCCGGTCAAGGTAGCACCTTTTACTTTACATTACCTAAAAAAACTCGAGAATAGAGAGGCATTATGTCAAAGCGCGTTCTGATTATTGATGATGAAATGGGTATTCGCAAAATTACTCAAATTTCTCTTAAGGCGATCGCCGGTTGGGAAGTCTTGGTAGCCGCATCAGGAAGTGAAGGATTGTCAATCGCCCAAACGGAACCTCTTGATGTGATTCTTTTAGATGTTATGATGCCAGAGATGGACGGGATTACCACCTTTAAGCAACTTCAATCTAACCCCTCAACTCGAGCGATTCCGACAATTTTACTCACTGCCAAAGCTCACGTTTCCGAACAGCAAGAGTTTACTAAGCTGCCCGTAAAAGGTATTATTACTAAACCGTTCAAAGCTCCTGATTTAGTCAAGCAAATGAAATCGCTGCTAAATTGGAAGGATTAATAATTAAATTTTAGTGCTTATTTAGGGGAATAGTAAAATAAAAGGTACTACCTTGGCCAAGCTTACTGTTGACCCAAATTTCGCCCCCATGTTGCGTGACAATACTACGACAAATAGCTAAACCTAATCCTGTGCCGCCTTTGGCGCGGGAGTCAGAGGCATCGACTTGTCCAAATCTGTCAAAAATGCTCTCTAGCTTATCACTCGGAATACCTCGCCCTTGATCGCTGATGCTGAATAAAAGACTAGGCATCGGGGAATTCTGCTGTTGAACCTTCAGTTCGATGATGCTGTTTTGGGGAGAGAATTTAATGGCGTTATTGAGAAGATTAATCAGAATTTGGACAAGACGATCACTATCGCACCAGAAAAAGAAGTTTTCATACTCAGATTTAATGATGATTTGAGCTTCTTTAGCTATCTCTTTGATTTGGTCTAGTGCTGCTAGGATCACGCCATCAGTTTGACAAAATTGCTTTTCTAGGCGGATTTTGCCGGAAGATAGCCGTTCGAGGTCAAGAATATCATTAACAAGACGAACTAACCGATTAACTCCTTCAGTGGCAATCTCAATCGTTTCTTGTCCTTCATCAGAGGTCGGATCGATAATTTTCTCATACAATAAACTGAGAGCCGCTTGTAGGGAAGTAAGGGGAGTTCGCAACTCATGACTGACAACGGAAATAAATTCATCTTTCATACGTGCTAATTTCTCGCTTTCGGTGATATCCTGCCCGATACTAACCGTACCAATTGGTTGCTCGTTAGCATCCCGTAGCACCGTATTTGTCCAAGCAATGAGCCGTTCTTCTCCTGAGCTAGTCAGGATTGGATTTTGATAGTAAATATATTTTTCTTGCTCTAACAATTCTCGAAAAATAGTGGTTGTTAGGGAAGTTTGAATGTCAGCCGGAAGAAATTGGTTAAACCAGTTTTTGCCTAAAATTTCAGGTTCAGTGTACTCAGTCAAGGATAAGAAAAAAGGATTGACATACTCAACATTACCTTGCAAATCTAACCCGACTACGATTAATTTAATATTATTGAGTAGTGATTGCCAACGTCTGTCCGATTCTCGCAAAATAGCTTCTTTTTGCTTTTGTTCGCTAATATCACGGGCGATAGTAGAAACAGATTGTACTGCCTCGGTTCCGAAAGTATGAGCAATAATGACCTGAGAAAAAGGTATTTCTTCTCCATCAATCCCTAAAAAAGCCGTCTCTCCTCTCCAGATTCCCTCTCTAATGGCGGTGGGAATCCCTTCATTTTGGATCATGGAGTAAGCCCATTGGGGATAAACATCAGCGATAGTCAAATCAGTAACGGGGCTATTAGGGGCTACTCCTAACAATTTCCGCAAAGCTTGGTTACAATACCCGACTTTTTGCGTTGCTGAAGAGGCTGTTGCTATAATATCAGGAGTGGCTTCTAAAATTTCAATTAACTTAGCCTGCTCAAGTTCTAAACGTTTGCTCTCGGTAATTTCGATAACGACTGCCCCTATCCCTATTAAATTTTCATTTTCTGCCAATATAGGAAAATAGGCTACTGACCAATATCGCATTACCCCCCGACTCGAAGGAACAACAGCCGAAATTTCTAAGTTGATCGGTTGGTTGCTATCTATTACGTTTTCCCATAAAGGTTTAAGGGTGGGAGCCAGTTCCGGCAACACATCATCAAGGTTTCGTCCTAAATGATCTTCTATGCTATAACCATTAATGTCAGCTAGAGCTTGATTGATCTTGAGAAAGCGAAAATTAAGGTCGTTAATACACATCCCCACCTTAGCATCTGAGGCGGCGTTGAAAAATCCATCTAGCAATTGTTCTCGTTTTCTGAGTTCTCGCTCTAATTTTTTTCGTTCTAAGAGTTCTTGCTCGATGTTCTTTTTCGCTCTTTGCAGTTGTTCGGTTCTTTCGATAATGCGCTGTTCGAGTTGGCTATTAAGTTCTTGCAGAGCGATTTCGGCTTGTTTGCGTTCACTAATATTTTCAGTAAAAATAATAATCCCCGCTTCTTTTCCTAAATTATCGTACCAAGGAACAATTTCCCAACGTAACCATTGTTCGGTTCCATCTGAACGGATGAATAACTCTTCGTCACACTTTTCGGTTGCCCCCTTGACACAAAGTTGATGAATTTGCCGCCATTTCGGGGGGATTTCGGGAACAATTTGATAAAGAGAGTGCCCCTGTAGCGTATCATCGGAACTGATTTTATAATCGTCGAGCCAGCGTTGACTCGCCATCAAATAACACATATTACGGTCTACCACTACCACTCCCGCCGGGACATATTTAAAAAATAGCTTGAGGGTTTCTTTTCCTTGTTTGAGGGCGAACTCAGTTTCTTTTTGGGCTGTAATATCCATCCATATACCGAGCATTCTTGTGGCCTGTCCCGTTTGATCGCATATAAAACTTGCTTTTGACAAAATCCAACAAATATGACCTTTGGGGTGAACAACTCGATATTTTACTTCTAAAGGCGTTTGATTCTGTATCGCTTCTTGTAATTTTTGTTCGACTCGCTCTCTATCATCCGAATGAATTTGTTCGAGCCAGAGAGCATAACTCGGAGCCGCCGTTTTTGGGTCTAATCCACTCATCCGAAAAACATTATCACTCGAAATAAAGGCTTCAGTTTTTAAATTGAAGTCCCAGCTTCCGATTCCGGTTAATTCTAGAGTTAAACGCAAGCGTTCTTCATTTATCTTTAGGTTTTCTTCTAATTGTTTTCGTCGAGTCAGATCCCGGTTGGTTTCTAAAATGATTTCGGGATTGCCTTTTGAATCTCGTTGTAACACCTGGCGGCTTTCTACAATAAGCGGCTGACCATCTCGCCTAATATGCAATAGTTCTCCTTCCCAGTATTCCTGCTCAATAATCGTCTGATGAGCGGCTTCAAGGGAGATAGGAAACTGAGTTTGCAACATAGATTCAATTTTTTGCCCTAATGCTTCCTCTTTTGTCCAACCATAAAGACGTTCGGCTCCTCGATTCCAGTAAATAATTTTTCTATTGATATTTAGAGCAATAATCGCCTCGTCAGAGAGGTCTAATAGCTGTGTTTGCTGTCTGAGTTCGGTTTCTATCTCCCGTCGTCTGATTAATTCCTCTTGCTGTTGTCGGACTAGGAGAGCTTGTTGAATAGCAATGGCCACTTGAATGGCCAATTCTTTCATTAAATCAACTTCTGAGGCTGTCCACTGTCTGGGGGTGCTACATTGATGGGCTATCAGTAACCCCCATAAGCTATTTTGATGGAGAATTGGAGCGATTAAATTCGCTCTCACCCGTAAAAATTCTAAAAATTCTACATGACACTGACTTAAATGGGGATCTGTATAAATATCATTCATCGCCCGGGTTCGTCCCTGTTGGTAGGGTGCAACCCAATCATAAGGAAATGTTTCCTCTGGCATGATTTGCCCTTTAATTGACCAAACCGGCTCGGACACGGATTCAGCCACCACTATCCCACATCGATCTGGTAAGAATTGATAGATGATCAGGCGATCGCTCTTAATAATATTTCTGATCTCCGTTACTGTTGTGTCAAAAATTTCTTCGAGTTTTAAAGATTGACGGATTAACAGGGCTGTTCGATAAATTAGTTGTTGTCGTTGTTGTTGCCATTGCCCTTGATGCTCAGTTTCGGCTTGAAAGGTTTGATGTAACGTCTCTAGGGAATGATCACCCCCTTTTGAAGAGGAGGACTTGAGAGTGGCGACTTGAGTCCGTAATTCCTTTAGTTCAGCGAGCAGTTGTGCTTTGGTTTTTTTAAGATCATTCATCTGTTAAAAGGGCAAAAAACTAACCCAAGAGATTTAATACTAATCTTGAAAATTTTCCTCAATTCTATCACACTCAATTTCCTGAAGATCTTAACATTTTTAAAAGTTTTTCATGAGAAATTGCCATCTGGGGCACGGCTTTAAATAATAATAACCATTCCGTCTCGGTTTGCGATAAAGCCCAATCATCGCTAAAATGGATTTTCCATTTTTTGTTCTCATCAATTTGACAAATAAACCCCCGTAGAATGGCTTCACTAATTATTAAATTTACTTCATCATTTTCACCCGCTCTAGGATTAAAGGGCAGCATTGATTTTCTCCACAGAATAATCCGTTGTCTAGTTCAATTTATCCATACTTTACAATCTTCAATTTTTGTGAAGTTTTTATGAAATTCCCCTTGAGCTTTGCAAAACTTAACTTCTTGTCATAGCTCGCGCATCGCATTCCTCTTAACAAACTGAAAAATAAATATAGAAATGACTTAAGGGCTTTAAGACCGAACTTATACCAAGTCTTTATATCCTTGCATTTAATAGCTCCAATCATAATAATTAAGTACTATTTTTACCCAATGGCTATCGGCTGATGAAATCAGTTATTCTTGAAGTAGTACCTTCAAAAACTTATCCAACAGGCTATAATTTTCAATTAATAAACCCTTAATTTACTAATTGTCTAAAGTCCAATTAGAAAGAAAGATTGTTTTCCATTAGCTAAAAATTTAATCGTGACCAATTTTGCTCATTAATCTATGATATGATTATATAACTGTTTAGTAAATATAGCAGAAGTCAGTCATGGAAGTTGTCCAAGAGATTTTTTTGAGCGGTTTGATTATGAAATTTGTTATTTCTCTGACTTTAAGTATTATTCTTCTATTATCTATCTCTTTAAGCATTTCTCAATCTGGAATAGCGTTGATCCGCCAACAGGAAGAAGCACCTGGACAACTGCTATATCAATCCCGGCATAGTTTATCAGATGAAACTGGCAGCACTTGGCAAGTCGTTTTATTTAAGCGTGTTCAAGATGGGGAAGTTAAAACCATTGAGTTACGTCTGGTCGGATTTCCCGGAAGAGCTTCTTTTGTTCATCCTAAAATTTTGCAAATAATCATTAGTGATGGAATCGTTTTAAAAACTCAAGATCAATTTGCCGAACAAGCACCCGCTCCTAACGTTGGTCAATATGACTTCAAAAAAATATTATCTCAATTGCCTACTAACAAAGGAGTGCGGCTGATTTTGCCTTTAGAAAAAGAACGCTCTCTTTTCGTCCCTTCACCAGTATTACTGGAATGGCGATTTTTTGCCCAATCTTAAATTGTAATGGAGAAATATAGATGATGAGTTGGTTTATTGGTCATATTATTGCGGTTTTTATCGGTATTAGTCTTGGATTAATCGGCAGTGGAGGATCAGTTTTGGCGGTTCCTACCCTTGTCTATATCATGGGTGTGCCACCCAAAGAAGCGATCGCTGTTACTTTAGTGGCAGTGGGAAGCGTGAGTTTATTGGGGGTAATACCCCATTGGAAACTCGGCAATGTACGACTCAAAACGGCTGCCGTGTTTGGCTTATCCACCATGATCGGAGCTTATAGCGGAGCGCGTCTAGCGACTCTCCCTTTTATGAGCGGAACCTTACAAATGCTGATTTTTGGGACCACCATGTTACTGGCTGCCCTATTAATGATCCGTAAAACTAGCAAAGCTCAAACTTCTCAAGATTTGAAAACAGTAATAGAACAGTATTCTAAACCTGTTTGTAAATATTGTTGGTTGTGGGTGATGACAGAAGGGATAGGAGTTGGAATGTTAACGGGTTTAGTCGGAGTTGGTGGAGGGTTTGCTATTGTTCCGGCTTTGGTTTTGTTAGCTAAACTTCCGATGAAACAAGCGAGATGACCCCGAAAAAAATTTTTAAAATGTTTGTATTTTTCTAGCCATCACTGTATAATATTTCTGTGAAATTTCTCTACCCTGAGACTGATTTCAATACAAAGCAATTAAAGTGTGATATATGACTCAGAGCTTGACCACTCAAGAGTTAGTAATAGTTGTGGCTGTAAAGAATAACAATCCAACTATTCTAAACGCCGATTTTTTAAAGTACAGTGGTGTAGTCCCTGCTGAATGGGAATTAGCACGTCCTCCCGTCTATACGAATCAAGTAGTACAAATCATCTTTCAAAATGGTATTAGCATAGCGGCTCAAGCAGACCGAATAATGTTTTTAGAAGCCATAGGGACTAAAAACTTAAATACCCTCGAAGTAGCTGAGGTCGCTTATAAGTATATAGAAGCGCTTCCCCGTGCTGAATATCAAGCAGTAGGTATTAACTTACGCTCTTACGTCGGCTATGAAAATGATGCCGATGGAGCTTATCAATATATTTGTAATAAGTTATTATCGGCGGGAAAATGGCAAAATTATGGAGATACGCCAGCTAAAGCTTCGATCAACTATTTTTATAATTTAGAAAATCGGCAACTGAGCTTGTCAGTTAATGAAGCGACACTTCAGTTTCCTGAACAAGTCACTCTACCCGTTGTTCTATTTTCGGGAAATTTTAGCTATGATTTAGGCGAATCTGAACCGAAAGAGCGGCTTAAGAATATAGGAGAAATTATAGCTAATTGGAAGGAGGATTTAAATACTTATACAAATTTAATTAACGAGGGATTTTTAGCTCATTTAGAAGTCAACACTTCCGAAGCGGCTGATTTATTTCCTAGAAGTAGCTCGTTCTAAATTTGTATAGCAAAAGATAGCAGGCAACAGGCAACAGGCAACAGGTAAAGCTTTGCCTTCTGTTAGTTTAATTCTTTAAATTTGTCAAGAGCCACAGGAGCGGTTGCTATAAAAGTAAAAATATCAAGTAAACGAGAAAAATTCAGTTTTTTTTCACTATTTTAGTGATGAGTTTTTCTTTCATTTACCCAGAAAAATATATGAGCTAATGAATGTAAGCTAATCCTCATTTAAGTGGCTGGTTAAAATTAGAAAACAAAAAATACAAAATAGCAGAAAAACTAATCAGTAACCTCTACGTTTAGTTAGAAAGAATATGTACGAATCAGAAAATTGGTCATCATCATTCCATGAGTCAGTAGCCTCGAATTATTTATTCCCCGAGCCGCTAAATCCTCTCAGTCTGTTAAATGGCAATTTAGGATTACCAAACACTAATCCTTTAACAATACCGCTCTCGAATTTGTTAAAAGAGATAGCAATTTTAAAGGAGCCATCAATCAACCCAATTGAAGTAAATAATTTTCAAACTTCGTCAGTTACAGGATTAGTTGGTCTTTCCCTTAATGATCCATTAACTGGCGTTAAAACATCAAACCTCACTGAAAAAGGATTAATTGAGGGTTTATCAGCCGCCATTGATACCCTGGGCCAATTAAAAAATGATTCAACAAAATTAGCCCATCTCCAGGCGGCTTTTGGGAACAATTGGAACCCTCAAACCGGTCAAAATCTAATCAGTGATCTGATTAATTCGGGTGGCGAACTAAAAATCGAAATTTTGCCGGGTTCCCTTCTCAACGCCAAAGGAGCCTTTAGTATTCAAACAAAAACCATTTATCTTTCTCAAGAATTCCTTAGCCAAAATATCGAACATCCAGAATTAATAACCGATGTTTTCCTAGAAGAAATAGGGCATTATTTAGACAGTAAAATTAACCTTCATGATTCGCCCGGAGACGAAGGAGAAATTTTTGCTGCACTAGCCGAAGGAAAAAATTTACTTGAAGATGAACTATTAGCCTTAAAAAACCAAGATGATCATACTACCTTAACCCTAAATGGACAACTTATTTCTATAGAAAATGCAGGGCAAGCCGATTTAGTTGTTAACAGCATTAATACAGCCGCTACAGCCGCTTTACAAGAAACCATATCAGTTACCTGGGGAGTAATTAATCAAGGAACAGAGGCAACGACAAGCGGTTGGTATGATACTTTTTACTTGTCGAATGACACTATTTATGATAGCTCAGACACCTACATTAACGACTTCTACAATAGTGTGACATTAGCAGCAGGAGCAACGAATAGTAAAACGCAATCCCTAAAAATTCCCAACACAGCCCTAGGCAGCCGCTATTTACTCTTAGTCACAGACCGCTACAATTATCAAAGCGAAACCAACGAAACCAACAACACTTATGCAGTTCCCATCACCTTAACCGCGCCCGACTTAACCGTAACCGCAGCATCAGCGCCCACCACAGGCATCGTTGCTAGTACCGTTCAAGCCACCTGGACCGTCAAAAATCAAGGCTCAGTAACCGCTAACGCCGATTGGTACGATTATGTATATTTATCAGATAACGCCGTTTATGATAGCTCAGATCGCAGCTTAAATTATTATTATATTAATACACCAACTCCCCTAGCCGCCGGAGACAGCTACAGTCAAACTCAAACAGTTAACTTGCCAGGAGATGCCCATTTAGGCTCACAATATCTTTTATTTGTAGCAGACCGGGATAATTACCAAGGGGAAACCAATGAAATCAATAATGTTTACTCGGTTCCCATCACCCTATATGCCCCAGACTTAAGCATCACTAGCGCATCTGTTCCCACCACAGGAACCGTAGGCAGTACCATTCCCGTATCTTGGACAGTGAGCAATCAAAGTCCTTATACTGCCGATGCCAATTGGTATGACTATGTTTATCTATCAGATAATACCATTTACGACAACTCAGATCGTTCATTAAACTATTTTTATATTAACTCCCAAACCCCTTTAGCTGCGGGCAATAACTACACCCAAACTCAGAACATTACCTTACCGGGCAATGCGCCAACAGGTCAACAGTATCTTCTATTTGTAGCAGACCGGGATAACTACCAAGGCGAAACCGACGAAACCAACAACGTTTACTCGGTTCCCATCACCCTAAACGCACCTGACTTAACCATTACCACAGCAGCAGCGCCCATTTCTGCCGATGTAGGAACTAACGCCTCAGTATCTTGGACCGTAACCAATCAAAGCAATGTGAGTGCCGCAGCCGATTGGTATGATTATATTTATCTGTCAGATGACACCACATTAGATAATAACGACACCTCAGTTAATTATTTTTCCGCAGCAAGTAAAACCCCTCTAGTCGCAGGTGCAAGCTACACCCAAACCCAAAACATCAATATTCCCGCCCAATCAAAACCCGGGAATCGTTATCTGTTATTTGTCGCTGACCGGGATAAACAGCAAAACGAAACTGATGAAAGCAACAATACTTATGCCGTTCCTATAACCATCAACGGAGCCGATTTAAACGTTACAGGAGCCACCGTCAGCCAAACCGCCAATTTAGCACCAGGTGCTAGTGTATCAGTGAACTGGACAGTCGCCAATCAAAGCAGCATCAGCGCCACAGCCGATTGGTATGATTATGTTTATTTTTCTAATGATGCGAATTTAGATAATTCAGACTCTTACTTAACCTATCAATGGGCAGGAGCAAAAACTCCCCTAGCGGCAGGCTCGAATTACACCTTATCAAGCAACATTACGCTCCCGACTTATAATGCCCTTGGGCAAAGATATTTACTATTTGTAACTGACCGGGATAATAATCAAGGAGAAACCAACGAAGCCAACAACGTCTATGCAGTCCCGATTTCTTTTACCGGTTCAGGTCCGGATTTAACCATCACTTCAGCCACGGCCCCTCAAAATGCAGCCCTTAATGAATCAATTGCCGTTAACTGGAATGTCGTTAACCAAGGGCAAGCCACTTCTGATTATTATTGGTTTGACTACTTTTATTTATCTGACGATAGCGTACTAGATAACAAAGATACTTATATCGATTACGAATATCTCGGAGATGACCTTAATTATCAAGCCTTAGCCGCAGGAGGAAGTTATAATCTCACTAGAAATATTGCTATTCCCAACAATAGTGGTTTAGGAAACCGTTACTTGCTTGTGGTTTCTGATGGGGGTCGCAATCAAATCGAGTTAAACGAAAGTAATAACGTTTATGCCATTCCCATCACCTTAATAGCACCGGATTTAACCGTCAGCAATCTGAGTGCCCCTCAAAACCTGACCGTAAATGCCCCGACTACAGTAACTTGGACAGTGAATAATCCTAGCCAGGTTACAGCACCCGCCACTTATTGGTATGACACATTTTACTTGTCAGATGACCCAATTTATGATAATACAGATACCTATATTACTGATTTTGGGACAGGAACAAACACACCCTTAGCCGCCAACAGTAGTTACACTCAAACTCAGACTTTAACCATTCCCAATAGTCGCCTAGGAAGCCACTACTTATTAGTGGTAGCTGACCGAGGTAATTATCAAGGAGAAAGCAACGAAACCAATAATGTTTATGCAATACCCGTCAACGTTTCAGCACCCGATTTAACGGTAACTGCCGCTTCGGCCCCCGTCTCAGGCGCATTAGGAAACAACATAGGAATATCTTGGACGGTCACCAACACCGGACAAAGCGTCGCCGCCACCGACTGGTATGATTATGTTTACTTATCGAGCAATCCCACTTATGACAGTTCAGATACAAATCTTTCCTATTACTATACAGGTAGTTCCACCCCTCTAGACCCATCAAGTAGTTATACTCAAACTCAAAACCTTACCCTACCCAATAATGCACCAAGCGGCAACCTCTACTTATTATTTGTAGCAGACCGGGACAATTATCAAGGAGAAACCGACGAAAATAATAATGTTTATGCGGTTCCCATTACTATTAACAGCCCTGATTTAACCGTAACGGCGGCCAGCGTCACTCCCTCCACTAACGTCACGCCAGGAAGTGCGGCTTCAGTCTCTTGGACAGTAACTAATCCTAGCACTCTGGATGCCAATGGCTCTTGGTATGACTATATTTATTTATCTGGGGATTCGGTTTATGACGATACAGATAGTTATATTAGCTATGTTTATCACAATAATCTAAGCGCCGGAGCCAGTTACACCGAAAATCAAACCATTAATCTACCTTCAAATGCTGTAGGACAGCGTTATTTACTTTTTGTTGCAGACCGCGACCACTATCAAGGGGAAAGTAATGAAAATAACAATGTTTACGCTGTTCCCATCACCTTTAATGGTACCGGTTCAGATTTCAATGTCACCAGTGCAACGGCCCCAAGCACCGGCATTGTGGGAGACTCGATTTTAGTTAATTGGAATGTCAGTAATATAGGGGCACAAACTACCAGTAATACCTATTGGTATGACTATATTTATCTTTCTAAAGATACGATCTATGATAATTCTGATACTTATCTAACTAACCAATATAGCGGCTATTTTAATAACTATCAAGCTCTAGCCGCCGGAGCCAGCTACAACGCCTCTACAACTATTTACTTTTCCAATGATTTAACTATTGGTGATTATTATTTATTATTTGTAGCCGATAGAAATAATTATGAAAATGAAATTAATGAAGCTAATAATGTTTATTCTGTCCCCTTCACATTAAAAGCACCAGATTTAGAAATTACCAATGCTACTGCCCCGGTAACTGCCTTACCCACTGAGCAAATACAAGTCAGTTGGACAGTTAAAAATACAGGAAATGCAGTAGCGGCAGATGATTGGTATGATAATATTTATCTTTCAACTGATGCCACTTTTGATAATAACGACCAACAATTAAAACAAATTTATACAAATTATTTAAGTCCTCTACAAATCAACAATCAATATAGTATTAGCCAATGGCTTTCTTTACCCAACGTCGCAACCGGAAGCTACTATCTTTTATTCGTTGCTGATGCCTATAATTATCAAGGAGAAAGCAATAACAATAACAATACATATTCCCTTCCCATCGCGTTAGGTTCTCAACAGCCAGATTTAAATATTACCGCCGCCACCGCACCCGCTACGGCAATTGTCGGAGACACCATTAACCTCAATTGGACAGTGAGCAACTCGGGAACCAGTAACGCGCCGGCAGATTGGATAGACACCGTTTATTTATCGCAAGATAATATATTTGATAGTAATGATACCGCCATTTACTCTCAATCAGCCGCCGCCATTTCACCTTTAGCAGCCGGCGGGACTTATAGTTTTAACCCTAACGTCACCTTACCCAACTTCCCATTAGGAAACCGCTATTTAATCTTTGTCACCGATAGTCAATTTGAACAACCCGAAGGCAATGAAAATAACAATATTCGTATCGTTCCCATCGAATTAAAAGCACCTGATTTAACCGTAACCGCCGCCACAACTTCAGCAAGTGCAACTTGGGGACAAGAAATTAATGTATCTTGGACAGTAGCGAATCAGGGTAATATAACCGCACCGGCGAACTGGTTTGACTATTTATATTTATCTAATGATACGGTTTTAGATACTAATGACTTATCCATCGGTTCTATAAACATTGATGCCCAAACTCCCTTAGCTTCCAATAGCAGCTATACTCAATCTTTAAATGTTACCATTCCCAACCAAATTGGGCGAGTTGGCAATCAATATTTATTAATTGCCAGTGACGGGGGAAATAATCAAGGAGAAACCGATGAAACCAATAATATTTATTCAATTCCCATCCTGTTGCAAGCCCCTAATTTAGTAGTTTCGGCCGTAACTGCTCCCACGAGTGTCGCTTTAGGAGAAAATATTAATTTATCTTGGAGCGTTAATAATCAAGGTACAGGGGCAGCATTAAATGATTGGTATGATTATATTTATTTGTCTAGTGATACGGTTCTCGATAATAATGACCGTTATTTAACAAACCGTTGGGCGGGAGATGATACACCCTTAGCGGCTGGTGCAAGCTACAATGGAACACAAACCGTAACCATTCCCAGCGTAACCCCAGGCAATTATTATCTCTTATTTGCCGCAGACCGCAACAACAATCAAGCAGAAACAAACGAAAATGATAATATTTATGCGACAGCCATCAGTTTAGAGGCCCCAGATTTAAGGGTTAAACAAGTAACAGGACCCAATAGCGGTTATTGGGCAGAAAATATCTCCCTCGGTTGGACAGTAGAAAACATAGGAACCGCTCAAGCCCCCACAGACTGGTATGATAGTGTCTATCTATCGACGGACCAAACCTTTAATGCTTCTACTGACACCTATTTAGGGGAATTTTGGACGGGGGACCAAACGCCTTTAGCCGCCGGTTCAAATTATACCTTCACTAAAAACTTTAGCGTTCCGACCTTAGCGGCTGGAAGCTATTATCTTTTATTTATTACGGACCGCTACAACTATCAAGCCGAAACCGATGAAACCAATAACATCTATGCAAAACCCTTTACCGTACAGCCGCCAGCCGACCTAATTGCAACTATCACCAATGCACCTACTACGGTCACATGGGGAGACACCCCCTCGATATCTTGGACAGTAACGAATACAGGGCAAGGAAATGCGGTAGCTGATTGGGAAGACCGGTTATATTTGTCTACAGATGCAAACCTGGACAGTAATGATGTCTTTTTAAACTCAATTTCGGCGGCTAATCAAACGCCTCTTTTAGCTGGTGGAAGTTATACGCTTTCTTCATCCGTAACCATACCCAACCTAACCCCGGGTAATTACTATCTTCTCCTGGCCCCTGATTATAACGGGCAGCAACCCGAAAGCAACGAAACCAATAACCTCGCGGTAGCTCCCTTACAAATTGCGGCTCCTCCTCATGCAGACTTACTGGTAGAAGCGGTTTCAACTCCCTCTACTGCTCTGAGTGGGGACGCGATTCAAGTATTATGGCGAGTTCGTAATCAGGGTAACGCCGTTACCAATAGTAATTCTTGGACAGACCGAGTTATTTTATCAAGCGATGACCAACTCGATAATAATGACTTAGAATTGGGGCGGCTCAATCATAGCGACACTTTAGCTATTGGCGATAGTTATACTCAATCGGCTTCTTATACCCTACCCAACGGCATTAGTGGTAACTATCACATCTTCGTCGTAACAGATATAAATAACCAGGTTTTCGAGTATATCTATGATAACAACAACACCAGCCGCACTGTTAGCCCCCTCGCCGTTACTCGCAAACCCGACCCCGATTTAAAAGTGAGTGCTGTAACCAATGAAGCGACAGGACAACCCGGACAAACTCAGACGGTTTCTTGGACGGTGAGTAATGCCGGAGTTGCCCCGGCAGTAGGGGGTTGGGTAGATCGCATCTATCTATCCCCTGACGGAAGTTTAAATGGAGCAACCCTACTGAGTAGTGTTACCCGCAATGCAGACTTAGCAGTGGGAGAAAATTATACCGTTTCTCAATCGGTACTGTTGCCGCTAGTAAGCGATGGAACCTACAAAATAATAGTCGTAACAGACGCAAATAATACGTTATTTGAAGGCACAGGCGATACAAATAATTTAACTGTTGGGGCTAATTCTTTACAGATAGGTCATCCAGATTTAACTCCCACTATCACCTCTGCCCCAAGTAATGCGACTTCTGGCACAACCATTCCCTTCGCTTGGACAGTACAAAACATCGGTTCAGCCGCCACCTTAACGAATTGGAAAGATAAAATATATCTCTCTTCGGATACCAGTTACGACGGGAGAGACATCCTATTAAAAGAAATCATTAGAAACACTTCTTTAGCCGCACAAGATAGCTACTCATCCCAAATTAACCTAGACTTGCCCATAGATGTGAGTGGAAATCGTTATTTACTCCTCGTCACCGATGCAGAAGCAAACATCAACGAGGGGGGCGCAGAAAATAACAACTTAGCCCAGTCTGCCTTAGCCATTACCCTTGCTCCCTACGCAGACTTAGCGGTTTCTAATGTCACGGCCCCAGAATTAACCATTGGTGACCCGGCTTCAGTGACTATCGGTTGGAAAGTGAGCAATAACGGAACAGGAGCAGGGCGAGTTAATACCTGGGAAGACCGAATTATCGCTTCAAGAGACGCAATAGTCGGTAATGGGGACGATATCATTCTCAAACAATTTACCCATAGTGGCGCTTTAGAAGTGGGGGCAAATTATACCCGTTCTGAAACCTTTGCTTTACCTCCCGCTTTTACTGGACAATATCAATTATTTGTACAAACTGATGCGACGAATCAAGTCTTCGAGAATGGTTTAGAAAGTAATAATAGTGCGGCGGCGGCTAATCCTTTTGGGGTAATGCCTATTCCATATTCAGACTTAATTGTAGATAGCGTTAACGCCCCGGTAAGCGGCAACAGTGGACAAGCGGCGACGGTTTCTTGGACGGTCAAAAATCAGGGTATCGGGACTACTAGCAGCAATTCCTGGTCAGAAACCCTCAGTTTAGCCACAGATGCCGCCGGACAAAATATTATCGCTAATTTAGGAAGTTTTGAGCATATTGGTTCTCTTGCGGTAGGGGGTAGTTATAGCCGCAGCGCAGAGGTAACCCTTCCGAATGGACTGAGTGGGCAATATTATTTCGTCGTCAGCACTGGAGGGCCTTTTGAATTTATTTACGATAACAATAATCAAAAAGTCTCGAACGTAACAGCAGTAACTTTAAGTAATTCTCCAGACTTAACAGTAACGAATATTACCGCGCCGCCCGCCATGCTTGCCGGTGAGAAAGCTGACATTACCTGGACCGTCAATAACTCAGGAATAGGGGATGCGGCGGGTACCTGGACAGACCAAATTTATTTAAGGGCAGCCGGAAACCCTAACAGTCAACTCATTTCTTTAGGCTCTTATACTTATGGCAGTGGACTTCAAGCCGGGAAATCTTATACCCGTTCAGAACAAATAACGCTTCCTTCTACTCTACAAGGACTCTATGAAGTTGTCATCACAACCAATGCAACCAGTACCCTTTATGAACACGGACCACAAGCAAAAGGGAATAACACGACTGTAGATGACGCTACCTTGTTACTGAGTTTACCTCCACGACCTGACTTAAGAGTTGAATCCATTATCGCACCCGATACCGTCTCAGCCGGCGGAACTGTATCCTTAGAATTTGTGGTCAAAAATTACGGAACTGTCATTACCACTACCCCCAACTGGCTTGACCGAGTATACCTGTCCTTAGATAATCAAATAAGCGGTGATGACCTCTCTTTAGGAGACTTTAATAACGCCTCTGCCCTCGACGCAGGTGAAAGTTACCGCACCACCGCTAACACGCTAGTTATTCCCCGGCGCTTCCGAGGACAAGTCTATCTCATTGTACAAACGGATGCAGGCGGACAAGTTAACGAATATCCTCAAGAAGACAACAATATTCTCACCAAAGCATTATATGTGAATCCCTTGCCCCCGGCAGACTTAGTAACCAGTAATGTCACTGCACCGGACCAAGCTTTTGAAGGGTCACAAATAGAAGTTCGCTACACCGTAACTAATAAAGGGATAGGAGAAACAGACCGCGATGGTTGGACAGATACAATATGGTTAACCCGAGATAAAAATCGACCTTCTCCAGTTGCTCAAGGAACGCCCCCTCAACCCGATGATATCCTACTGACAACCATCGGACACAACGGTTCCTTAAAAGTCGGGGAAAGTTACGGACAAACCGCCACGGTTACTCTACCGAGTCAAATCACCGGTCAGTGGTATATTACCCCTTGGTCGGATGCTTACGATGTCATCACCGAAGACACTCTAGACATCAACAGCAACCCAGATGACCCCAACCAACTCGATAGTAATAATTATAAATCTCGACCCATTACCGTATTACTGACACCGCCGCCAGATTTAGTCGTCACCTCAGTAACCCCAACTGCTACCGCAACAGGAGGAGGACTTTTTAACGTCAATTGGACCGTTAAAAATCAGGGCGCAAACGAGACCACTGGTAATACTTGGTCAGATACCGTTTATTTATCCGACAGTCCCACCTTAAACACCCCTGGTGGCAAATATTGGCAACTGGGAACCGTTCAACACACGGGAACCCTCGGAGTAGGACAAACTTACACCGGACAACTCAGTACCCAATTAACACCCGGCGCATTCGGTCAATATGTCATCGTTAAAACTAATTCAGGATTTGAACCCACTTGGGAAGGGCCTTATAACAATAATAACGAACGCTCCGCCGCCACTAACGTCACTAACGCCCCCGCCGACTTAATTGTCAGTTCTGTTGTAACCACCCCCAATAACTTCTCAGGAGAACGCACTACTGTAAAATGGACCGTCACCAATACTGGGGCCCCCACTTGGGAAGGTACACGCTACTGGTATGATGAAGTATGGTTATCTCCCGACTCCACCTTTATTCCTTCTCGCGCTCAAAAAGTCGGTTTCTTCCTACACAGTCAAACGGGACCTTTAACAACCGGAGAAAGCTATACTCAGACCCAAGACATTACCTTACCAGCCGGCATTGACGGAAACTATTATGTTTATGTCAGTACCGATTATAGCTATGATTACAACACGGCTCGATTTAGTGGCGAAATCCCTCGTTATGGTGGCGATAATACCTCTTCAAGAGAAAGTTTTGAATATCGAGTTTTTGAAGATACTTCTAATAACTTAAATAGTGCCGCCTTAGCGGTTACCTATCGAGAACCCGACTTACAGATAAGCAATTTAACCACTCCTCAAACGCCGCAATTATCGGGTCAAACGGTTGATTTAAGCTGGACCGTTACCAACTCGGGAACCCGAGATACTCGTCAAAATTCTTGGATAGACCGAGTTTATCTGTCTCGTGACCCGTCTTTAGATTTAGCGGATGTCTTTTTAGGAGAGTATACACGTCGAGGCCTGTTAGCCGCCGGAAGCAGTTATACTCAAAATGCTCAAGTTACCTTACCTGATGGAATTTCTGGAGACTTTTATTTATTAGTCTTTACCGATTCAAATGTTTATGAATATAAACGAGGTAACTTAAATCTTAATTTTGAAGGCGACCAAAAATTTGCCCGAGTTCCTGAATTTAAAGATGAAGGAAATAATATTAGTTCTAATGCCCTAAGAATTAATTTACAACCACCTGCCGATTTAAAAGTAACTACTTTAACCATTCCTGAACGGGCAAAAGTGGGTCAATCATTTAATCTATCTTATACGGTTACTAATACCGGAGTAGGGGATACACCGCCGCGCCAAAATAGCTGGCAAGATTTAATTTATTTATCTCGAGATCAATTTTTAGACCTACAAACAGACCGTTATTTAGGTTACACTGAACATACAGGACAATTATTAGCCGGACAAAATTATAGCGTTAATAAAACCCTCGCTTTACCGAACGATTTAAGCGGGCCTTTCTATGTCTTTGTACTGGCTGATTCTCAATATCGAGTTTTTGAAGGCACTAACGACGGCAACAACGCCACCCCTAGCACTCAACCTTTAATTATAGAACTCCCCCCACCGGCAGATTTACAAGTTAGCACCATCACCCTTCCTCCCAATGCGAAATCCGGTGATTCAGTACGATTTAGCTGGACAGTAAGCAATCTCGGGGATAACCCTGCCCAAGGGACCTGGACAGATGCGGCTTATCTGTCTACAGATGCAATATGGGATATCAATGACCGTCCTGTTGGGCGCGTTACCCATAGCGGCACTTTAGGCACGGGAGAATCTTACACCTCTACTTTAGATGCTACTTTACCGCCCGCAACACCCGGTCAATACCGGCTCATCGTCCGTCCCGATATCTTCAATCAAGTTTATGAGGCCGAAGACGAAGCGAATAACCGTACTGCCTCGGCCAGTACCCTAAATGTTACGGTAGAAGAACTACAATTAGGAGTCCCTCTACAAACCACCCTCAACACAGGGCAAGAGCGATTATATCAAGTCAATGTAGGCATAGGGCAAACCTTAAAAGTTAAAGTTAACTCAGCCGCCACAACAGCCGCTAATGAAGTCTTTGTCCGCTTTAATAATGCCCCTACCGGTATTGTCTATGATGCCGCCTATACAGGGCTTTTAGGTCCCAACCAATCAGCAGTTATTGCCTCAACCCAACCAGGAACTTATTATGTCTTAGTACGCGGCTATTCAGAACCGACCAATAATACTCCCGTTACCTTGTTAGCAGATGTCTTACCCTTCGGAATAACCGATGTAATAACAGACCAAGGAGGAGATAGCCGCTATGTCACCACTAATATTCTGGGGGCACAGTTTAATCAAAACGCCATTGTAAAATTAGTTCGTCCGGGCATCGCTGAAGTTGCACCCGTGCGTTATCAGGTAGTCGATAGTACCAAAATAACAGCTATCTTTGACTTTACCGATGTTCCTCACGGTTTATATGATGTTAAAGTCATTAATCCTAACGGACAAGAATCTATCGTTCCCTATCGTTACTTAGTTGAGCGGGCGATTGAGCCAGATGTTACAGTAGGGTTAGGCGGGCCGCGAGTGCTTGCTCCTGGAGATACGGGAACTTACGGCGTTTCTGTCAAGAGTTTAACCAACCTCGACACTCCTTATGTGAATTTCCAATTTGGCATCCCTGAATTAGGCACAAATTCAGAAGTTTTCGGATTACCCTATGTCGTCTTTAGTTCTAACCTGCGCGGCAGTCCCGAAGGTTCAAATACAGATGTACCTTGGGCGAGTTTAGTATCAGATACCAATCAAAACGGAGAAATTCTGGCCCCTGGATATATTTTTGATTTACCGACAGCCGGTTTTGCTGGACAAACCTTTAATGTTCAAACCTATCCAGGATTATTAGAAAAATTAAAACAAGACCCCACCGCTCTAGATGATGTCCCAGACGATCAAATAGCCTTCACTTTCCACATTTTAGCCAGTGCTACCGCTTTAACCCGCGACGAATTTATTGAACAACAAAAAGCCGAAGCCAAAAAATTAAGAAACGCCATCCTTGCAGACTCCACAGCATCACAAGCGTTAACGGTACTGGCGGCTGATATTAACACTTGGACTAATGCTTATTTAGCCGCCCTAGAAGAAGCCGGTTTCTTACGTCCAGAAAACCAGGCCCCGCCTATCCGCCAAAATCCTCTAGTTGTCAGTCTTTTATCTACTCTCGCTACAGGAATTTTACTCGGTCCGGTAGGGGAGCAAGTCATCTCTAATGGAAATCTCATCAGTTTCTTCGAGAAAATTCGTCAATGGTACGGCGATAAACCTGGTCAAACTGGAGTCGCATCACCCCCAGATGCTAAACAATTCGACTTAGGATTATCTAAACCCACCCATTACCAAGCATTTAATGTCTATGTACCCTTTGGGGAAGCGGCTGAAGATTTACCCCCGGCTGTTCCTATTCCGCCGCCTTCTTTTGCCAGTTTCTTTAATGCGACAGGGACCGTTAGCAACCTGGCCAACTTAACAGGTCCATTAGGGTATGGGAATGAAAACTTTATCCCCACAGACACGAAACTTCCCTATACGATTCGTTTTGAAAATGCGGCAACAGCATCGAGTAGCGTCAGTGAGGTTCGCATTGTAACCCAACTTGACGAAGATTTAGACCCGAGAAACTTCCAATTAGGGGACTTAAGAATAGGGGATATACAATTGCATATTCCTCAAGGACGAGGTGCATTCCAAGGGGATTTTGATTTTACCCGTACTAAAGGCTTTATTTTGCGAGTTAGTGCCGGACTAGACCCCCTATCTAATACCGCAACTTGGTTACTACAAGCGATTGACCCCAATAGCGGCGAAGTCCTCACCAATCCTAATATAGGATTATTACCCCCGAATACAGCCAATGGTGCTGGTACGGGTTTTGTCACTTATAGCGTTTTACCAAAAGACGGTTTAGCGACCGGAACCCAAATAACAGCCCAAGCACGAGTATTTTATAATACGGCGGCTCCTATCGATACCACAACCATAAGCAGCATTATTGATGGAAAAGCACCCACTTCAACAGTGACAGTAACCCCACTCGGGGCCGGTAGTTCTAATTATGAGGTGAAATGGACTAGCACCGACGATGAAGAAGGAAGTGGTGTTAAGTATGCGACAGTTTATGTAGCAAAAGACGGGGGAGACTTCAAGATTTGGAAGCAGCAAACGACAGATACTTCTGGGGTTTATGCAGGAGAAGCGGGACATACTTATGAATTCCTAGTTTTAGCCACAGATAACGCCGGTAACACCGAAAAACCCGGATTAGGAATTGCCGCCCCCGATGATGGAGGAGCAGTTAATTTAGGAAGCTTACCCACAAGTGATGAAAGCACACAACCAGATTTAGGCACTTTACCTCCTCCTTCCCCTACTCCTTCTACAAATTCCCTTTTTATTGAAGCAAAAGAAAATATTCCGGCGGCGGTTCCTGCCACTCGTGCATCAGAATTTGATCTCGTCCTACGCCCCTTTAGTGCCTCGGCCTTTGCTACGGGAATTCCCACCAGTCACGCTAACATAGCACCTCTGGCCTTCGTTACGCTTGCGGATGGTTCAGTGATTGCCAGTGGCGGGGCAAATCGAGGTTCATTGTATCGTTTTTCCGAGACGGGAGGACCTGCCGGCAATCCCCTCTCGACCCTAAAATATCCTATATTTGACCTCGCTTTAGACCGAGAAGGTAGCCTTTGGGCAACTACTGGCGGTGGACCTTTGGTTAAACTTGATGTTCAAAGTGGGCAAATTTTACAAGAATATGGAGATGGACTCACTCAAGCTTTAGCGATTGATAGTCAAAGCGGCTTAATTTATGTTTCTTCTGGGGATGGAATAGAAATTTTTAACTCCATTAGCGGAACTTTCACTCATTATAGTGATTTACGAGTAGATTCTCTGGCTTTTGCCCCTGATGGAAAACTTTGGGCGACAACTTGGCCCTCAAGAGGTAACATTGTTCGTTTTGATGCCACCGGCAAACCTCAACGGATGCTACAATACGATTCACCTGTGGATTCTATCGCTTTTGGTACTGAAGGAACGCGGCTAGCCGGCTTACTCTTTGTTTCCAATAACAACGGGGAATTAAAAATGGTTGACTTAGCCACTCTCGAAGCGATTACAGTCGCTAGTGGGGGAACTCGTGGAGAAAATATTAAAACTACAGCCGATGGACGAGTTTTATTAAGTCAATCAGGTCAGATTGATGTTTTAAATCCCCTTTCTGCGCCGCTAGTTGTCTCGACTAACCCGCCACCTGATGCAGTAGTTCCTTTACCTCAAGGCAATATTACCATTACTTTTGATCAAGATATGTATGTGGGGACGGCCACTGACTCTGCATCTGTCCTTAATCCGGCTAATTATCAACTAATTAGTGCTGGCAGCACGATAACCCCTCGCTCAGTGCAATATGACCCCGCTACTCGCTCAGTTTTACTCTCATTTAATACTCTCATTCCGGGTGCTTATGAACTTCGAGTAGATGACAACCTTCAAAGTGCCGCCGGAATAACCCTTTCTCAAGACTACCGAGAAAATTTTACGGCGATTTCAGATTTCTTACCCTATATCGATTTACAATTTAGCAACCCGCGTTTAGACCGACAAAATCAAACCGTCTCTTATGATATAACTATTACTAGCCACGCGGATTATGATTTATTACTGCCGCTAAAACTGTTATTAGAACCGCCCACGAGTTTTACTGGACAACCGCTAGATGGAGTAAAAACCACTAACGGAGGTTATCTAATCGATTTAAGTAGCAGTCTCCCCGATGGGCGTTTAAAACCCGGTCAATCTATTACTAACCGGACCATTACCGTCTATGACCCTGATGCATTAAGAATCGAATTTGCTACTAGCTTATATGCTCTGCCCTATCCCAATCAAGCTCCTGTTATTACCTCTAATCCCCTCACCCGTGCAACGGTAGGAGAGGCTTACAGCTATCAAGTAGTAGCGAATGACCCTGATGGTAACACTTTTAGCTATCTCCTCAATAATGCACCTTCGGGAATGACCATAGATGCAAATACGGGATTAATTACTTGGTTGCCGACGGCGAGTAGTTTGGCCAGTAATAAGGTAGATTTGCAAGTATATGACGGGCGTGGGGCATCCGCGACTCAATCCTTTACGATTGAATTAACTGGCGGCAACCGTCAACCGGTATTTACTCCCATTCCCCAAGAAATCCGGGGCGCAGAAGGACAACCCTTTACCTTAACCTTAAACGCTACTGACCCGGATAATAACCGCCTCAATTTCTGGATTAATAATCTGCCCCCGGGTGCAACCTTTAATCCTCAAACCCGTCTTTTCAGTTGGACACCGGGTTATGATGCGGCAGGTACATATAAAGATGTAGAATTTGTCGTCAGCGATGGGTTAACTCAAGTTATTCAAACGACGACTTTCCTCATTGCACCCACCAATCAAGAACCGAATTTAATTAAGCCGGCAGAACGAACCGTCCTAGAAGGGGATAATGTTCGCATTCAATTACAAGGAAGGGACGCAGAAGGGGCAACCTTAACTTATAGTAGCAATATACTGCCCGGTGGTGCCACTATCAACCCGAATACTGGTGTATTTGAATGGACACCCACTTTCTTCCAAGCCGGAGAATATAATATACCCTTTACCGTCAGTGATGGAGAGACGACTCATACTGAAACAACGAAAATCACGGTACTTAATGTTAACGCGGCTCCGGTTTTTGATAATTTAGGCGTTTGGCAAATTCAAGAAGGTCAACAAGTTCGCTTCCGTGCTTTTGCTTTTGATGCAGATAATCCCGGTTTTGTGCCGCAAGAACGTAATAATGAAGGAACGTTAACCATACTTGAAGGTAGTGACCCCACTGTTACCTACATTGCCAGCAATCTCCCGACAGGGGCTAGTTTTGACCCAGAAACCGCCATCTTCTCTTGGACACCTGGATTCACCAGCGCCGGAACTTATAATGTCACCTTTACCGCGACAGATAACGGCGATAACACGGGTGTAAATGCTTCTTCTACCGTCACAGTTCCTATTACCGTCTTTAATACTAATCGTCCTCCCGAAATCGTTGAACTGGGTAATAAGACCCTAAATTCCGGTCAAATCCTCGAAATTCCCATTAGTGCGACGGATGCTGATAGTGACCCCATTACCTTAACGGCAAAAGGATTACCCGGGTTTGAAATTCCCTCTTTTGCTACCTTTATCGATAATGGAGATGGAACCGGATTACTCCGCTTAACGCCTACTGCTGATGACGGCGGAAATTATACAATAACCCTCACTGCAACCGATAATAGAAATGGCGGACCGACAATTCAATCTGATACTTATTCCTTTGTCGTATCGGTTAATGCTCCCAATGCGCCGCCTCACCTCAACTACATCGGTGATCAAGTGGCCGTAGTGGGTGAGTTACTAGAATTGTTAGTCCAAGGAAATGACCGCAACCAAGAAAACCTCAGCTTTAGTTCTGTCGGTTTACCGAGTGGCGCAACGTTAACCCCCACTTCTGTGTATGGACAAGCACGCTTCTCTTGGACTCCCACCAATGCAGATATAGGCACTCATCCGGTTACTATTCGCCTCACAGACGGCGGTAACGGCGATCCCAATCAAATTCTAACCGATGAGCTAACCTTTAACCTCGTCACACGCACCAGCAATCAAACCCCCGTTTTAACTCCAGTAGGCAATAAAACCGTCAATGAAGGACAAACTTTAACCATTAACTTGTCAGCAATTGATGGGGATGGAGATAAACTGACCTACAGTGCTACCAATTTACCCAACGGTGCCATCTTAGATGCTAAACTCGGAAAGCTTACCTTTGCCCCCAATTTCTCAAGTGCAGGAATTTATAGCGGAATTGTCTTAAAAGCAAGTGACGGAAACCGCAGCACTACAGAAACTATTTCCATTACCGTTAATAACGTCAATCAAGCACCGGTTATTGCACCTTTACCCATACAACCTGGACAAGAAAACACTGAACTCTCATTTAACCTTGCCGCCGGCGACCTAGATAATGACCCGTTAGTTTACTCGGTGATTTCTGCTTTACCCACAGGTGCATCTTTCGATCCGCGCACTGGTAAGTTTACCTGGAAACCTGGATACTCTCAAGCCGGGGATTATGTCTTAACCTTTAAGGTAACTGATCCAACGGGTGCAATTGATACTCAAGATGTCGCCCTCAAGATCGCAAATGTTAACCGCACCCCAATGATCGCTGTTTCTTCTCATGGGGTTGCTTTGGCTGAAAAACTCGAATTTTTCGTCAATGGAACTGACCCCGATAGCGGCACACTCTTGACTTACGGGATTGATAAGTTACCTCAAGGAGCAACTTTAGACGCTACTACGGGTAAATTTAGCTGGACACCTAATGCCGGACAAACCGGGAGATTATGCGGTTAACTTTACCGTTTCTGATGGGGAATCTACTGTATCTAAAGCCGCCTTATTGCGAGTGACGACCACTCCGGCCACCCCGGCGGTAACAATAGATTTGACTCCTAGCTTCCCGGCTGTACCTGGACAAAAAGTTTTAATTCAAACCGTTGCATCGTCTTTAGCAGATATCACTAACATTACGGCTAAAATTAACGGTCAAACTCTGACTTTAGATAATCAAGGTCGATTTGAATTTACCCCTACTGCTTTTGGCAGCTATACGATCCAAGCAACTGCTACTGATGCAGATGGACGCACCGGCAGCACTACTCAAATACTTAAAGTTCGTAACCCTCTAGATATAACTGCCCCAAGTGTCGCTTTGGCGGCTGGATTACAGGGAAATATAATTAATACAATCACGCCCATTATTGCTACTGTTGATGACATCAATCTAGACCAATGGCTGTTAGAAATAGCTGATTTAGGTGAGGATAATTATGTCACTTTAGCGAGTGGCAATACTGCGATTAATAACGCCGCTTTAACCCAGTTTAATCCCTCTACTTTCTCTAATGGATTCTATCAACTGCGCTTAAAAGCAACTGACCTGAGCGGCAGAACCAGCACAGCACAAATCGCCTTAGAAGTCAATACGAATACGAAACAAACTCAGTATAAACGCAGCGAAACCGATGTAAGTCTGTCTTTGGGCGGTGTACCTCTGTCTATAGTTCGTGTTTATGATTCTCTCAATGCTGATGAAAGCGGACTTTTTGGTGGCGGTTGGCGACTCGGGACAATAGAAACCAACATAGAAACCGATGTACCCAAGAGTGAGCAGGAGACTCGAGGAGTTTATAATCCTTTCCGTATTGGGACTCGTCTATATTTAACCTTACCCACCGGTGAGCGAGTGGGTTTTACCTTTGCCCCCGAACGTCATCAAATTTCGGGGTTAACTTATTACACACCGGCATGGGTAGCCGATCCAGGAGTTAATTATACCCTTACCAGTGCAGAGACTCAGTTAACCCTTGCGGGTAATCGTTTGTACCAATTAAATAGTGGTAATCCTTATAATCCTGCTAGTAAATTGTTTAAAGGGGCTGAATATACTCTAACTGCACCAGATGGGACAGTATATGAACTCTCCACAGAACGGGGTGTAGAAAAAATTAAGGCTACAAACGGAACTGATTTAATTTACAGCGATAGCGGCATTACCAGTTCTAGCGGGGAAGTGGTTAGCTTTATTAAAGATAAATTAGGACATTTAACTCAAATTACCGCCCCAGATGGAACACAAGTTATCTACCGTTATGATGAGTCAGGAAAATTAATTTCTGCTCGCAATTTAGCCGCCGGAAAATCGAGTCGTTACGGTTATTCTCTTGAGAAATTAACCTTAGCAACCGGTTCTCCCGGAACTCCCGGAGAAATGATTTCCTATAGTTCTACCCCTCAAATAAGGACAATTTTAGGAGATTTAGGAAGCGCGGCCCAATTTAATACCACACCGACAGAAGGCACATTAACTGCTAATGATGCGGCTCGTTATACCTTCAGCTTACGAGATTCGGAACTGGAGACTACTACTAATGGGGTTGTGGTGATTGGAGTAGAGGTACAAGGGGTAACGCCTTCAATTCCGATGCTAACTGGATTAACTCCCCTAGTAACTCAACAAGATAATAATAGTACCTACGCTTTATTTGCTGTCTCTCGTGCCGGATTAAATCTGATTGAATTTAATAGCTTAAATGGCGGAGATTACTCGTTACAAGTATCTGTCGCCGGAGATGTTAACCGTGATGGGTTAGTGGATGGGTTAGATGGACAATTAATAGCGGCTGCATTAGGAACTCAAGCCGGGCAGACAGGTTATAGCACGACTCTTGATTTAAATCGAGATGGGGTTATCAATAGCACAGATGTGCAAATTTTAGGCGGCAATTACGGCTTTATTGCTAATCGCGCTCCCGTAGTCAAACCTAAAACCGTTTTGACTCATACAGATTTAGAAGCCATCATTTCTTTAGAGGATTTAGCTACTGATCCAGAAGATGATCCCATCTATTACCGTTTCCTTAATCCTGTTAATGGAACACTCAAATTTAGTCCAGATGGGCAAAACGTTCAATTCTTACCGACAGAAAGCTACAGTGGAGCGGCTAGTTTTGAAATTATCGCTGATGACGGATTTAGTCAAGCCGCAGCGACAACAGTAACAGTTAATGTGAGTAACGCACCTTTAGTTAACCTAGACTTTAAGCAACGGAACCCGCGTTTAGAAATTAATCAAAATACTCAATTAGTAGCTATCGGAGACTTTGCCGATCAACAAGATGTCATTTTAAGTCCTTCTTACTTAACCTTTGCTTCCGATAATGCAACTGTAGCAACGATTAGCGGCACAGGGAACGTCACAGGTTTAAGCGATGGGGTATCGGTGCTAAGTGCGTCGCGTAATGGAATTACAGCAGTAACCGCTACAAGAGTCGGAAGACAAGCAACACCGACGACAGAGGCAGAATTAAATGTAGCCATTGCTGAACAATACGGATTAAATCTCTATCCCCAAGCAGTGACATTAACCGAAGGAATAGAACGAAAACTTTTGGTTCGATTAAATGGAGTCGAAAATTCAGTTAATTTAGCCGCTACTAGCAACGGAACACGCTACTTTGTCAGTAACTCGAATGTATTAACAGTAGATGAAAATGGCATAATTACCACGCTTCAAGAAGGTATCGCTAATGTAACTGTAGTCTACGGAGCATCTGAGGCTGTTGTGCCTGTTCATGTCGAATCACCTCACATCGGTGCTACTACATTAGGCAAAGATGGGGGAATTGTCCAAGCGAGTGATGGATCATTAGTAATGTTAGGACAGGGGGCATTAAGCACAGACACAACGGTTAGCCTGACTCCTGTGCAATTACAAAATTTAACTGTGCCTATTCCTGAAAAATTTGACTTTAAAGGCGCATTCCAATTAAATGTAGGCAATGATCCCTTAAATATTCCTGCTCAATTAGCAATACCCGCCCCGGTAGACTTAGCACCAGGTACAGAAGTCTTCTTTATGAGAGAGGGATCGCTTCCAGATGAAACGGGAACATGGAATCCTATTTGGTTAATGGAAGAATCTGGTATTGTGGGTTCTGATGGTTTCATTCGCACTCAATCTCCACCTTGGCAAGGAGCTAGATATTCAGGCACTTATAGCATTGCCGTACCCAAATTTACTTATTCTCAATTACAAGTCACTTTAGCTCAAATTGCTGTTGGTACCGGTGCTGCTTTAGCATTTGCCGGAGTCGCAACTTTAATCGATCCTAAACTTTCTGCATTGACCTATGCAAAACCTGACTATATCGTCGGTACGGGTCTTCTGGCGGCTGGAATAGGAATACTTGCCGTAGTAGTACCAGCATTAATAGAAGCTTCTGAGAGAGAAATAACAGTTCTCACAATTCCAAAAGTTGGTCTTCCCTATAGAACTACTGCTGGCGTACAAATCAATCCAGGACAAATACCTACAGCTTCAGTATCGATTGCACCTCCTACCACCCCTACATTAAACCCAGTTATCAGTGGCGTAGAGTTAAAATATGAACAGATAGATAACAATGTCGTCACTCCAGTCGCTTACCTGACAGGTACTAATTTCGGTAACGACTTAAACAGTTTGGATGTAGAATATGTTACTCCTGATGGAAGAACTTATCAGTTGAGAAAACTAAGTCAATTTAGCAATCTAATAGATGATCCAAATACTACGGTTATTGAACCTCAGAAGATTGCTGTCGAACCCACTGACCAAGAATTCTTTAGAGCGCCTAATCAAATCAAAATTAAACGGAGAGTTCCAGTTAATACAATACCAAGACCTGGCCAAAATCCAGATACAGAAACCGAATTTGAGAGCGAATTCGTTAAATTGCCCACTTTAACTTGTGTTGAATTGGCTTTAGAACCGAGAGCGTCTGGCGACAGTTTGGCGATTACCAATACCAGTAATCCTCTTCATGTGATTGGAGAAACTGGTAGTCAAGATCTCTTACAAAGTATTATCCCTGTAGGGCTGCCTAATCGAGTAGATCGACCTACATTTGTAGCGGTTAATGATTATGCTAACGCCGCTTATGTGTCTTTAGAAAGATCTGGGCGTGTTGCCGCAGTGGACTTAATGACTCGGCGACAGATCAATACTACCCATATAGACCCCAATAGTCCTAATTTTGATCCAACAATTGATCTAGGTAGCGGGGCAAAACCTGGGGCTATTGTAATTGGACCTAGAAGTCAATATGCTTATGTGGCGGATACTCGTTCTTTTAATGGACGAGGCAAGATTTATGTTATTGATATTAATCCTAACTCTAGTACATACAACAAATTATTTCAAACCATTGATGTAGGGCCCACAATTGATGGTTTAGCACGGATGGCGATGAGCAGCGATGGGCGTAAACTTTTCGTTACCACTACTCGAGGTTCTAGTTCTAGTAAAGGGAAAATTTTAGTTGTTAACATTGATTTAAATGACCGGGGTAGTAGTACCTGGAACAAACAAATAGGAACAATTGATGGTGGTCCAGGTACATTTGCAATTAGTTCTGTTGCCTCTGATCCTCATAAAATGGTCTTCACTAATCGTTATGAAGAATCTCAAGGTATAGGAGTTATTAGCTTTACTGACAATCCTGCCAACTTCCAGGCTACTACCACTTATGGAGCTTTAGGTTTAGGCAGCACAAATGATGAATTTGATGTTAATGAAGCGGTAGGAATTACAGTTACAAAAGATGGAAAATATGGCTTTGTAGCAGGTCGTAATAGCCGCTTATTGGGAAGTGGAATTCCTAGTATTGATGGCTCTCAAGCCGGTAGTAATATTGGTATTATCAAATTTGATGAAGGGTTAACTAATCCTCGCTTAGTAGCGGCAACTCGACCCATTCCTGATGCTTGGACTTATGGAGTAGCCATCTCAAATCAAAGTAAATATCTCACGGCTAATTATCCAGGGGTTGACAGTATTTTCAAATTTAATGTCGAAGAAATTATTAAAACTATTGAACATCCTGAAAATTATGTCATCGATCAATTGGGAAGAGGGCTTTATTCAAATTCCTCAATTAATTTTCTAAACCCTGGGCTTTACAATCCTCTCAATACCCATCAAGCAACTCAGGCCGATTTAGAAAAATTTGCGATTGATGATATTAATCCTAATATCAGTGTTGCTTCAGATTTACGGCGTTTACCAAATTTGATAGGAAACATTATTAGAAGGTATCAATATGGTGTACCTAACGGATCAAATACTGCACCAATAGGCATTGGCGGTAATCCTTATAGTGTTACAGAGGCTTCTTTCAGAGATTTACTGAAATTGGTTAAGCCAAAACAAGATGGAGTTGCTCTTGATAATCCTCGTCAACCGACTTTTACCTGGAGTTTACAAGAAGGAGATAATGATCACAACGAAGATGAAGAATGTATTCCTTTACCCGAAGGACCAAAACTAAAATCAATTAATCTTTTTGTTAGTGTATTCCCAGAAAATCAAGGGCTTCTACCCACTGATCGACTGTACAAAAATAACGGAACATCAGGCTTTAGCATTCCTGGTTTTACTAATCCACAATTACTAGAAGATAGTAGCGTTCTCCAAGGTTTTAATAAGAAAGAACTATTAACAGGGCCCTGGATTGAAAAGGGCAGAGATATTCGAGATTATAATCCTAATCGAATTCTGACAGCCACTTGGACACCTAATGCAGAGGATTCACAAATAGGAACTTGGAAATGGGGTAATGAGGTAAAAGCTAATGCTCCCTATAACGAATTTACTCTCCCTGAAAACCTTAGCTTAACGGGAGGTCAGAAATATTATTGGGCAGTGCGAGGGACTTATGTCGATGGATTAGGGCAAGAAACCACCAAAGAAATTATTAAAAATGAAAGTTTCACTACTCCTCTTGACAAACCTTTTGCAGGGACAACGCCGTTTAGTAGCGTAACTGTTTTAACACGCGGCTTTGAATTTAACAGTGGTGGGGTCGATCAAGAATTTGAAGAAATCGCTAACCGCCTCACTAGCACCCAAAATGGCGGGGGATTAGTTTTACATTACAATGCCAATACGGGGGCTTGGGATAACGAAAACCGACTCAGTGCTAACCTCGGTAAGCCTATTGTCTTATTACCGGGGTGGGTTGGCTCTAATACCGCGAATTCGGGCTATTCTGAAGCGGCAGCCGATGCTTTCTATGCGGCTTTAGTAAGGCTAGATCAAAAATTGGGAGGAACCATAGGAGGTTATGACGCTCAAGGCAATTTAAATCGTACTCAAGGATCGCTGTTTAATTCGCCCTTACATTTTATTGGTTTTGGTCAAGGGGCTGTGATCAACGATGAGATTATTCAACGCTTAGGAACTTTTTATCCGAATGCAGGGGGCCTCGACAGAGACCATCGAGACCTTCAAATGACTACTATTGACCCTCATGATTTCGTTCAAGCGTCTTTAGGCCCCCAATTTGATAATGTTCGTGAACCTGAGATCAAAGTTTGGAATAATGTTACCTTTGCCGATAACTACTACCAAACAACTCCTAATTTACAACCTGGTCAAACAACCTTAACCTTTGCTGGACGTGCCCTAGATGGTGCAGATGTCAATGTGTTTTTAGGAGGAGTAAATAATGAGGGAGCTTTTGATTCTTCAAGTCGTGTAGGATTTACCGTAGATGATCGATCAGGAAATGCTCACTACAGAACCTTAGCTTGGTATGCGGGTAGTTTAAATCTCAACATGACTCAGTTCCCGCCAAATAGTAATCCTATCAGTTCTATTTATCGTCGGCGCAGCGATTTACACTACGATGATTTATTCGATTCCAATCATCCACAAGCCAACCCCTGGTACACTCCCAATCATACTAAAGCCAGTTATGAACTTGGGGAGATTAAGGCTCCTTGGGAAGGAATTGGAACAGGTTGGTTTTACTCGGTTTTAGGAGGAGGAGGAAATACTCTTTATCGACCTGCACAGGATTTAAATCGGCGAGTTTCGGTATCTGAAGACAATACTTATAATGTCAATATGCAAGGAAGAATGCGCGGGGATTTTGCGGTTCCTACCTTGTTTAATGGAAACTTTGACGCTATCACTACCCAACTTAACTCTCAAGCTATTCCAGGGTGGTCTTATTACAATAATGGCTCTATAAGAGCGCAAGACCGTCTTATTGACCGTCAAACACTCACTGGAGTTTTTAATCCAACAATCGAGAAAAATTATGCTCTCTTACTTAGTGAAGGTCGAGAGTTTATTCATAACCGCTTTGTGGTTCCAGATTGGGGTGCATTGCGCTTTGATTTGTACACTCTACAATTAGGCGGATCTGTAGAGGTTTCGATACAATCTGAGCAACCTGGGTTTGAGAATTACAGTTTAGGCACAATTGATTTAACCGCGACTGACCCATCAAATTCCCCAGCATCTTATTTAAGTAACATTAATAAGATTGCTTATGGAACACAAGGATTTGAAACTTTTCATTTAAATATTCCCAATGCGTTAAGAGGTAAAATAGCAACTCTTACTTTTAAAGCTATTTCGGGGACTGCTTATTTAGATGATGTGTTTTTTGAAAGTAAAAATTTATTAATGGGTAATCCCTCTCAAGCTAGGTACACTCCAGAAAATGTCAATGCTTATGCTAATAATTATTTAATTGAAAAACCTCAATATGCCATTTCTTACAACAGCACTGCTAAAGGTCCTAATTGGGCTAGTTATCAACTTAATAAATCTTGGTTAGGAACTGTAAATACTCGTCCTCGTTTTGATACAGATCCTTTATTACCTTTTTCTAATGTAGTTCAACCTAATGATTATCAAACGACTTTTTATACTGCTGGACATTTAACCGATGCAGCAATTAGAAATAGAAATGATAAAGATTATTATTCAACTTTCTTATATTCTAACACCCTTCCTCAAGCCCGAGAAATGAACAGTGAGGTTTGGGCAGCATTAGAAACCTATTTGAAAGATTTAGTTAAAAACCAAAATCGAGAAATTTATATCATAACAGGAGGAAGAGGAAGACTTAATGACGATCCAGTATGGCAAGACCTCCTACAAAACGATACTGTCTTTCAGGGTAATATTCAAATTCCTTCTCATTTTTGGAAAGTAGCTATTGTTTTAGAAAAACCTGGTTTAACTCCAAATAATCTTAGTGATAAACAAAATGGAGGAATCGTCGATTTAATTGCAGTTGACATTCCTAATGACTTTACTGATCCAAGTTTTGATCCAAAATTAAGCCCAGATAGTAGAAATTGGCAGAAATGGAAACAGCCTGTTGATTTAATTGAATCTTGGACAGGTTTGGATTTTCTGGCTAATCTTCCTGATGACGTTGAAAATCGTATTGAAGCCAACAAAGATTTTCAGATATATACCCCTCCAATTTCGTCACCGTTACTGGCTGATCAAGTTTTAGCACCTTCAATACAAATACCTAAAGTCTTTCTCAATACTACCATCGGGCATAATGGTATTATCGACAATAATTCCTTGGACATCGAACATAAAACTAAAAAATCTGACATCTTTGAGATTAGCTCCGCTCAAGTTGATAAATGGCGCTCTAGCGTTGAACAATTGCGCTCTCATGAGCCTAGCATACATGAAGTTAACTTCAGTGACATTAGCCCTAGTCAAATCAGCTTCGATCAAGTTAGCTCCTTCAAGAACAGCACATTGCAGATCGGCCTCAACCAATTTGGCCCTTTCAAGGTTAGCTTGCCTCAATCTAGTACCTCTCAAATTAGCCCGACTCAAGTCGGCATCACTCAAATTAATCCCAGTCAAATCAGCACCAATCAAGTCAGCGTCTCGCAAATTAATTCCCTGAAGTCGAACATCAATCAACTCGACTTCTCTCAAACCAGTACCACTAAAATCCCGCTCACCGGCAGCGTATCGTTCCAACAATTCTTGGGCAGTTATTCTCAAACTCATAATTACACATCTAATTTATTTGCCAATATCTATAATACTGCTCTCAATTTTTGGAATAATCTCTTTTTAATTTCTAGTCCCTTTGAGATCAATTTTGAGGTTACAAATCTCCCCACTGGCCAACTCGCGGAAACTCACATTACTAAATTTGACTCTTCTGGTCGTCCCATCGCCGGAACTATTGCTATCGACGAGGATGCTAATTCTTTGGGTTGGTTTATCGATTCTACGCCTTTTGAAAACAGCGAATTTAACCAATCTCTGAGCAATTGGGCTTTAAAAGCCGCTTCTAACTCAGAAGCTTATGGCAAATACGACTTACTCACCACGATACTTCATGAAATGGGACATTTAGCTGGCTTTATCTCGGGATGGAGCGGCTTTGATAGCTATATTCAAATGATTAACGGCTCTCCAGTCTTTGTAGGTGATAATTTCAGTGCCCAATTAACGAGCGATTCCTCACACCTCGATACTACAGCTTATCCTTATGATCTGATGAATACAAGGTTAGCCCCAGGTATTCGCAAACTTCCCTCAAATATCGATATTCAAATCCTCAATCTGGCTCGTCACGCTAATCTAACTAACACTCCAATAAACGGCCTCAACGCACCTTTAACCGCCAGTCCACTGATCGCGGTTCTCAATGGTGACTTTGATATTACTAATAACAACGATCCTAATTATGGTTGGTCAACCCGAGGCTCGACAGCAATTGTTAATGGACAAGCGGTTTTAAGAGAAACTTCTCCTCTATTGAGCAATTTCTCTCAAAGCTTTGTTATTCCACAAGGCGCTAAAACCCTTCAGTTTACCCTCGTCAACAGTGACCTAGATAGCAGTACCCTAGCCCCCGGCGATGCTTTTGAAGCGGCTTTACTGGATGCGAATACCCTTACCCCACTGGTGGGAACCGCAAGCGGACTGACTCAAACAGACTCTTTCCTCAATCTACAATCTACTGGAAAAGCATACTTTAGTCCAAAAGTCAAGATAAACGGGGCAACTACTTCAGGGGATGTAATCGGTCTTAATTCATCTCGCACGGTTAAAGTAGATTTAACGGGAATTAGTGCCGGTACGGTAGCTAAACTCTACTTTGATTTACTCGGTTTTGGAACAAAAGAAGGTTCTGTCACTATTGATAATGTTGTGATTCTCAGTGAAGGGGATCAACAAGTCCCTCCAGTGGCCAATAGTGATACTAGCACAACCCTTCAAGCCGCGCCGGTAGTGATCAACGTTTTGGCTAATGACACCGATGAAGATGGAACTATCGACCCGACCTTCGTACAAATTGGACAAGCTCCCACGAACGGAAATGTTTCACTCAACCCTGACGGAAGTTTTACTTATACCCCCAATGGAGGGTTTGTCGGTACTGATAGCTTTAGTTATTCGGTTGGAGATGATCAGGGAATTCGTTCTAATGAAACTACAGTAACGGTTACAGTTAATAACGCGCCTCCCGTTATTACCAGTGTAGAAGCCGATCAAAATGTAGAGGCAGGGACACCAATTAACTTTAGTGCTACCGCAACCGATCCCGGCAACGATGCGTTAACTTATACTTGGAATTTTGGCGACGGTAGCGATCCAATTACGGGCCAAACGGTAACTCATACTTTTGTTAATAATGGCTCCTATATCACCACTCTAACGGTTACAGATACGAATGGCGGCAGCGCAACCCAAACCTTAACCGTAAATGTCAATAATTCTGCTCCCACAATTACCAATGTTTCGAGTCCTTCAACCGTCAATGAAGGAACCCCGGCAACGTTTAGTGCCACAGCAATCGATCCCAATAATGATCCGTTAACTTATAGTTGGAACTTTGGTGATAATAGTGACCCCGTTTTCGGTCAAGTGGTTAGTCATACCTTTGCGGATAACGGGACTTATACCGTTACCTTAACAGTTACCGATACTCAAGGCGAGACAGCACAGCAAAGCAAAAGTGTTACCGTTAATAATGTTGCTCCTTCAGTCAATGCGGGTTTAGACTTTGCCTCTTCTGAAGGAGAAACCGTCAGTTTCAACGGTAGTTATACTGACCCTGGTATTTTAGACACCCATAGCATTGTCTGGAACTTTGGAGACGGTACTACAACAAGCGAGAACTTAACTCCTACTCATACTTATACAAATAACGGAACCTATACAGTCACGCTTAGTGTAATAGATTCTGATGGAGATATCGGTACTGATACCCTCACCGTTACAGTCAACAATCTGGCTCCTACTTTAACCAATGTAAACGGACAAACTACTCTTAATGAGGGAAGTTCTGCTAACTTTAGTGCGACAGCAACTGATCCCGGCAACGATGCGTTAACTTATACTTGGGATTTTGGTGATAATAGCGACCCCGTTAATGCGGCTTCGGTTAACCACATTTGGGCAAATAATGGCGAATACACCGTATCTTTAACCGTGACAGATGCTGAGGGAGCATCCACCAGTCAAACTTTATTAGTAACAGTTAATAATGTCGCCCCTGTGGTGTCTGCGGGATTAGATCAAACCGTCTCCGAAGGCCAAGCAATCACCCTTAATGGTAGTTTTACAGACCCAGGTATTCTAGACACCCATACAATTATCTGGGATTTTGGAGACGGAACAACCCTCAGTAATCAACTTAATCCTACTCATGTTTATGCTAACAGTGGGGTCTATGTAGCTACTTTACAAGTGACTGATTCTGACGGAGGAACCGATAGCGATACCGTCACAATTACAGTTAATAATGAAGCACCGACAATCACCAATATTACTGGCGATCTAACTCCTTCTGAAGGTTCAACGGCTAACTTTAATGCTATCGCCAATGATCCGGGTAATGATGCGATTACTTACAGTTGGAATTTTGGGGATGGTAGCGATGCAGTAAACGGACAAAATGTTAATCACGTTTTTGCTGAAAATGGAATTTATCTGGTGACTCTTAATGTACAAGATTCAGAAGGGGCACTGACCACCAGAAACTTAGAAGTCAATGTCTCTAATGTCGCTCCTACAGTAGAAGCCGGATTAAATCGCATTGTATATCAGGGTCAACCCATAAATTTTGAGGGTCGTTATACAGACCCCGGTATTTTCGATACTCATACTTTTGTCTGGAATTTTGGCGACGGAACCAGTAATACAGACTCATTGACACCTACTCATATTTATGCTAATGGAGGAGCTTATACAGTTACCTTGACGGTGACAGATGATGACGGAGGAAGCACGACTGACGAGTTTACGGTTAATGTGAAGCCGCTTCCTAGCTTAACCATTAATGACGTTACCTTAGTAGAAGGGGATAATAACACCACGAATGCAATCTTTACTGTCAGCTTATCAGAACCCAGTAGTGAAACCGTTACCGTAGATTTTGCCACCAAAGACGGAAGTGCAAACTCATCGCTGGATTATGCGGCAACGGCGGGCACTTTAACCTTTGCCCCTGGTGTAACGAGTCAGACAATTGCTGTTGCTATTGTTGGCGATATTGAGGATGAATTTGACGAAAACTTCTTGGTGGTTTTGAGTAACCCATGTTTAGCGACTTTGGGAGATAATCAAGGACAAGGGACAATTATTGATAATGATGCTGCACCTACCCTATCGGTGGGAGATATTTCCATTACTGAAGGTGATAACGGTACTGTGATCGCTAACTTTAATGTGACGCTTTCTGCTGCTAGTGGCAAAACTATACGGGTCAATTATACTACCGCCGATGATACAGCCTCTTCTGGACTCGACTACACAGCCACAAGCGGCACCCTTTCCTTTGCCCCCGGACAAACTTCACAAACGGTTGCTGTACAAATTCTCAATGATCAACTTGATGAGTTTAATGAAAGTTTCCTACTCAATTTGACTGAAGCGACAAATGCTACTCTAAGTGATGGGGTTGCTGTTGGTACGATTATTGATAACGATAATGAACCCGCTTTAACTGTTAGTGATCAAACTATTACTGAAGGGGACAGTGGTACACAAATCGTTATATTTACGGTGAGTCTTTCTGCCGCTTCTGCTAAAACAGTCAGTGTAAATTATGCCACTGCTGACGGTACAGCTACCGCACAACTTGATTACTTAGCGGCAAGCGGAACATTGACTTTTGCCGCCGGAGAAACCAGTAAAACCATTTCCGTAACCGTTAAAGGAGATCTTCTGGTGGAACCTGATGAAACTTTTAAGCTCAATCTAAGCAATCCTATTAATGCTATTTTGAGTAAAGCTCAAGGAACTGGAACTATCGTTAATAATGATCAACCCCCTGCCTTTACGATTAAAGCGGAAGGAACTGTCACAATTAACGGAGGTGGCGATTTTGATGGAAATCCACTAATTACTGAAGACGATGCTCTTATTTATGCGGGTAAAGGATTTACCTTTAACGGTAATATCACTTTACCGGTTCTGCGAGATGCTCAGGGTAATGCAATACTAGATAATTCTGGTAAGCTGATTTTGGTAGATAGGGCGGTTACGGTAGCTCCTAATTACACCGTTAGCAATGCCACTACTCGTCAATATGGTAATCTCATTCCACCTCAAGTAATTGAGCAACAGACGGTCAATGTTCCCGCTTATACAGATATTTTAAATCAGGAATTAACGAGTAGAATTCCCACAGCAACACCTACTGTTATCTTCAATTCTCAACAAAATCCCCTGAATAATGCCTCAGATTGGGCTACGAAGTTCCCCCCAGCCGGTACGCCTTCTGCGCCTACTGTGGTTCGTGTTACTAATGGCGGCTTAACGATTCCTAGCGGCGTAAATATCAGTAATTATGTAATTATTGTGGAAGGAGGAGATATTAATTTTAACGGTCAAGGTCATAACCTCAACAATGTAGTTTTAATTGCTAACAACGGTAATGTAAATCTAGCTAATGTTCAGTCTTGTAATTTATCGGTATTTGCTTCTGGCTCTATTAATATGAATGGAGGAGCGCGTTTTTCGGGTTCGACTTTATTAGCTAATAGCAGTAATAGCGGTAGTATTAACTTTAATGGGGCTACCACAACCACCGATGCAAACAGTCAATTGCGGGTTATTGCTCAAGGTTCTATTGCTTACAATGGTGCAGCCAATACCCGAGGCAAGTTCTTAGCGGCTAAAAACTTTACTTACAATGGCAATTCAACCTTATTTGGTTCTATTGAAGTTAAAGGCAATATAATTTTTAACGCTGGTTCTACTGTTATCGGGATTTGAAAAAATTAATTAAACAGTTTTTGTTTTTCTTTGATTTTATGTCATCCACCAGCCTGGCGAAGGATCGCGAATAAGCTGTTACGCATCTAAATTATTAGTCCAGATAAAGAAGGGGGAAAGGGGAAAGGGGAAAGGATTGAACCTTTGTACCAAAAATAAAGTTATAAAAATTAAATGCGTGTTAGCTTAGGAGTTACGCACTCAGAAACGCGCACTAACGAGTTTATGTCATTCTTCGCTATAGCTCGGAACTCTCAAACCCTTATCATTGGGTTATGGTGCGTAAGTCCTAAATAAAATATCAAAAGTGTAAGTTAAGCGAATGCGCTCGCCAAAAAACGGTTAAATCTCATGAAGGAAATTTTTGTTTAAACAGAAATCCAAATCCTACGGCTATACCAGCACCTAAAAGGGTAAAGGGTTCGGGAACAGGTGTCGCTACGCGCCATGTAAGGTGGTCTAAAGACACATTATAAATACTTGTTGAAGAATCAAAGGATATGCTATAGCTGGTAGGATAAAAAGCAGTCTTGGGAAAAAAAGCGGGTAAATTGATTGCCTCAGAAAAAGTTGATCGATTTTGTTGATTTATTAAAAATTCGTAGGTAACCATAGGTTCTTGAAAAGCCATGATTCCTTGCCAATAACCATAAAGAAATGTCTGCTCAAAACCATGAGGAACTCCTTGCCATTCGGGTGCATTGAAATTAGCCCAATGAGACCCTTCTCCGGGAACGGCTGTGTTAGGGATTAAATAATAATCGGCAGGGACAAAACCTGGAGGAGGTACTTTGTAGGCTGCTGAAGGAAATTGAGGATTTGCCGGATTAATTTGCTGCTGAATAGATTGCGGAATGGTATAGAAGTGAAAATCAAAATGAGGAGTATTATAAACACCCGTAGGAGGATGTCCATCAGGGTTCCAATTCACTGCCACGAATTCAAATGCTGTGGAGGAAGCTTGACTAGGCAATGACAACATTACTGTGTCAATATGCTCATGTTCATGGCTATGATCTTCTGAATCAGTTTCTCCATCAGATAAACCTGACAAAATTCCTACATCAAAAGTCAGACCGATAGAGGCTGGCTCGCCGGTTAGGTCATCAACTACTACATAGGAATTAATCATGCCGTTTCCTAGTTTTTGGGGAGAGTTGCCCAGGAAAATAGCTGCTTTAGCTATATTACCGGTTTCTAAAGTAACTAAAATCGCTCCAACAGTAATTGCTAAATTTTTAATACTGCTCATAAAAATAGTTCCTATATTTTGGCTACATAAAAATTATAAACGGTTTTAAAAAATGATTTTAAACATTAATTATTTAATAATATTTTCAAAAAATATACAAATTTACTCAAAAGAGTACAGTTAATTTCAAAATCAAAAAATCAAACATGAATTTATCAGTTATTTTAAAAATAACTTAAGATTTAGATTGAATTTTAGCAGGCATAAGATTTTTAAAATTTTGAGTTTAATTAAATTTAAAATTTTAATCCTAAAAGCCTTGATTAACAATTACAGTTTTAATAATAATTGTTACTGTCTAATGGATTATAAACGATGATTATGAAGTCAAAAGTGATAACAACTGGATTGTGTCTTTTGTCTTTTATTTTTCCGATAAAAACTCTAGCCGCCAACTTTGAAGCCGTTTATGCCTTTGGAGATAGCTACTTAGATGTAGGAAATTATTATAATTACACCAAAAATATTTTTGGTTCAGGATTTCCTCCACAGCCTTACTATGAAGGCCGTCTTACCAATGGTAATGTCTGGGCCGAATATCTGGCTCAGGATTTAAATTTAAGTCCTAATTCAAACAATAATTTTGCCGTACTTGGGGCAACGTCTGGGCTATATAACGCGGTTGCACCTTCATCAATACCTAGTTTATATTTAACGGGAGTTTTATCGCAAATTAATAATTTTTTAGGGACTACTCCATCAGTTAATCCGAACGCGCTTTACATTGTTTCAGGGGGATTTAACGATCTTTTTGTTTCTAATGGCACTATTGATATTAATGAGCCTGTTATGAATATATTAACAGGGGTGCGTAATCTTGCTCTAGGGGGAGCTAAAAATATTTTAGTAGCTAATTTGCCAAATTTAGGAGATTTGCCAGGCACTATCAATAGCGAAATTTCTAACCAACTTAATAAATCTACTATTCAATACAACGCTAGTCTAGCCCAAAGTATTCACGCTTTAAAAAGCGAACTAAACCAAGTAAATATTGTTTCTTTAGATATTAATGGATTATTCAATCAAGTTTTTGCTAATCCCGATCAATTTGGTTTTAAGGATGTAACCGGTTCTTGCTTAGGTAATACAGTAATAGGTGCTTTACCCGCTTCGGATCTTTCTAGTCTTTGTGGTAGCAACCCGAATCAAGTTTTTTTCTGGGATAGTATCCATCCGACAACTACTGCTCATAAACTGATTGCAGAATATGCTGTTTCAGTATTAGAAGAACCCCAAGCCATTCCAGAACCTTCTCCCGAAGTAAGAATATGGGGGATAATAGCTTTATTGATTGTTAGCACGACAGCAGTCAGGAGACAGAAGACATAATAAAAATCCTTAGTACCTGGACATAAATAAAGTTCATTATGTTAAGAAATGTAAAAGCCTTGAAAGGCTTTCCTGTTCCCTGTTCCCAGATCCGGTGTTCCCTTACCAAACAGTTAACTTTAATTTTGTCCAGGTACTTTATTGCATTCATGGATTTAGTACACAATAGAGTCTTGAATGTCTTGTAGGGGTTTATCATAAGTAGTAATGGGAAAAAGTGCCAAATTGGCACTTCTCATATTAAGGCAGTATTAGCTCAATAAAGATTAATTTCAAAAAGTTAAGAAAAATCTAAACGGTGCAATAGTTCGGGCAAAAAATCTTCATTTAACTTGGCAATACTAAGAGACATAACTCTTAAAGTATCAATATAACCTAGGTAGGTTTCATATTCCTCTCGCTTGTTTTGAGGAATTTTATCAAATTCAACTCCCTTTCCCCATCGCTGAATTGTATTGGGCTTAATTTTTAAAACTCTTGCAATTAAGTTAATACATTTTTCCCGATAGCCATGTTCGGATTCAATGGCTAAAATTTGATGTTCTGTATAGCGAGGTATCCCATATTGATCTAGAGTTTCTATGCCAAACCACCGACGACAAAACTTCCTTGGGTGTAAACATTTTCCTTGATAAACACATTTTTTTAAAAACTGGTCAACTTTTTTACTGGATTGAGTTTGGTGGTTTTTGGTAGAAGACTGTTCTCTATTTTGAATGTTATGTTGAATTTCTTCACGGAAGAGTATTAACTCTTTTGATTTTATTGTGTCAGGATTTTGTTGACTTTTTATCGGTAAAATGATTGATGGTGACATAGTAGTTAAATCAATAATTATTCAAAAAGCATTTGCCTTACAATTTTGGAGTTACTAAAAGCCAAAAGACTAAAAGTAATAGATAGTAAAGCCTAAGTAGCTGGAACTAAATCAATGATGTTATTTAGGTAAGAGCAAGTTATGTTAAATTTTTGTGTTGCCCTAATTAGAAATGAATCTATCTTTATCATCGAATTGATTAAAGTTCCAAATTCTTTTTTTTAAGTAATTAAGCCGTGTCAGTATTAATAAATTGAAGCTATCCGACTTTTTTATTTGACAAGCTTTTACTTTTTACTCAAAGTTAATCATACTTTGATAGCTTTACTATCTTTTCAACAGAAATAACTGAAATAAAATGGCGGTTTTAATGGCGTTGGGCAATGACTTCAATTTCAACACAAGCACCTTTTGCCAAAGCCGCGACTCCAATAGTAGCGCGGGCTGGCGGATTTTCAGAAAAATAGCGGGCGTACACTTCATTAACCGCCGGGAAATCATTCATGTTGGTTAAGTAAATAGTGCTTTTGACGACATCTTTAAAATGTAATCCGGCTGCTTGTAAAACAGCTTGAATGTTTTTCATCAGATACTCTGTTTGTTCGGCTGCTGAACCGTCAAATACTCGATCATTTTGGGCATCATAGGCAAGTTGCCCGGAGCAAAAAACTAGAGATTGAGTGCTGATTGCTTGAGAATAAGCGTCGCAAGGAATTGCAATGGAAGGGTTGTACACGACTGTTTTGGACATAAAAAACTCTCTTAATGTAGTAGTCTGAATCTTGTTTTGTGCAATATAACTGGGCATATTTGTTAGCTATCGCTCGCGCGAATGGACGAGAAGATTATGGTTTTAAATTGCTCGAATGAGCGTCCGTCTTGCTCGACTTTGGAGCGTAATACACAGCCTTCCCAAGCGTTGACTAAAAAGTGGGCTAGAGTGGTGGCATCGAGATCTGAGCGAACTTCACCTTTATTTTGAGCATCGCATATACAATTCTCAAGTGTTTCTGCCCATATAGTGAGTAGAGAAGATAATAACTCTCTTACTAAAGGGCTTTGGGTTGAAAGTTCACCACAGAAGTTTCCTAGTAAGCAGCCGCGCTGGTAGTCCAAACTCGTTAACTCAGCCAAAGAATCAAAGTATAGCTCGAGTCGCACGATAGGTGATTGTGTCTTATCACTGAGAAGTTTTAAACTAGAAGCCGCTTTTTGCCAGTAAAGTTTTAAAATCTCTGCCCCAAATACCTCTTTACTTTCAAAGTAATTGTAAAAGGAGCCTTTCGGTACGCCGGCGAATTGAGTAATATCTTGCACGCTACATCTATTGAAGCCAAGACGGTGTATTACATCAAGTCCCGCCGTTAGTAATTTATCGCGCACGTTTGCTTTTGGCATTTTAATATGACCAGTCATCTTGCTAATTCCAAAATACTAAATATTTTGAAGCCTGTCAAGAGATTTAAACAAAAAAATTAAATCTATGAACCCATACCCCAAACCGTATCTTGCTTTTGAAATTGAGCCAAATCAATCAGGTAATAACTTAAAACTTCATGTTCTTGGGAACTAAGATAGTAAAGGCGTTGTTTGGCTTCATTTAAAAAATTCATTAAGGCCAAACAAGCTAATGCTAAATCAATTCTATCCTTAGCTATGGCTAAAGCTCGTTCCTGAGTAGAATAAATTTGGCAGCCATCAAGGGCGATACGTTTTAGGGGAAAACAGCAGTAAAAAGAAAAGCCAATGGGTTCGTCGATAATTGAAATCATCCATCCATGATATTTTTGTAGTGTACTCATGATCAATTACCTCTACTAGAGTGTTAGATATAAATCAATCAAGAGGTATGGCTCAAAACCCACCTCGGTGATCAGAAAAAGGTGATGAAAGAAGGAAACGAAGGCAGAAAGCAAAAGTTTATTTGAAATAAAATTCAAATTTTCCCTAATACAAGAGCGCAGTCATTTAAAATTTGGGCGTGGATGTTAATTTCATTGTTCATCTGCTACAGGATGCCGACAATTATGCAAGAGGTTTAACAAGTTATAGATGAAATTAGATAGAATTAACTTCAATTTTGCAGTCACCTGATAAACTTCTGCCCCTGCCTTTTCCGTCCCTTGAAAGACTGATAGCAATACTTACCGTTGTGGCAGTAGCCATTGAAGTAAGATTAGGGTGACTGCTGAAAAAATGGCACTGAAATAAAAAACACCATTCATCCCCCATAGGGTAAAAGCCGCACCAGCGATGAGAGGCCCGACTGCCTGACCAAATGTAAGAATAGTTGCATTGACTGCCATAAATCCGGCCCGACAATCATTGGGTGCTAACCTAGCTAAAAGGGCTTGGCTACAGGGAAAAACTAGGCTATGGGCGCAGCCAAAAATAACAGCACTAATTAAAACCGCCCAAGCATAATGAATGAAAGGAATAATAATTAAGGCGATGGCATAAAGAATGAAAGATACCTTAATAAGGATCAGTTCTGAGAAAAATTTTATCAATTTCTCCAACTGTGCAGAGACTAAAGCGATAGTGACAGCCATCGTTGATAGAATTGTTCCAATGAATAAGTCAGAAGCCCCTAAAGTCGTTCCGACTAGCATGGGAATGTAAGTAAAAAAAGCACCAAAAAGTAAAACAAAAAGAGAAAAAGTTGCCACAAAAAGCCCTATCACTTGATGGTTATTAATACTTTTTCCGACACTGCCTAAATATTCCTTAAAATTCTGGGTATTATTTTTTTCAGGAATTTTTAGCTTAAATAAAACGATAACTCCTACAGGAATAGCTATTAGCGGCAGAAGAAAAGGAAATCTCCATCCTAGGGTAGCAAGAGCGCCGCCAATTAAAGGATAAATTACTAAGCCCATGCCAATAACACTGGAATTATAACCCATAGCAGCAGTAAGCTTTTCACCGGAGTAAAGTTTGCTAATGGATGTCAAACCCAAAGATTCTAAACTAGCCGCTCCAATTCCTTGAATAAAGCGTAATTCTATCAAGGATTTAAAGTCTTGAATAAAAGCACAAGCTGTTCCAGCAACTGCAAATAAAATAAGCGAAGGAACGACGATTTTTTTGGTTCCCCATCTATCAGCAAGAAGACCCGTAATAGGAGTTGCTAAAAAAACAGGAAACATGAAAGCTGTAGTTAGCCATCCGACCTGTTCTGTAGGGATACTTAGCTCTCGTGCCAGCCGAGGAAAAGCAGGAGTAATACTGGTCGCCCCCAAAACTGCCATTAGAATGGTAAGAAATATTATTTGGAGATTCCTATCTTGATAGACTTTTGTAGGATTTTGAGCAGAAGATTTTACTAATGCCATGATTCCACCTTGAGTTGATAACTAGAGCTTTTTTTGATACCTATTTTTTCTAAAGCTGTATTTAATTCTTTTTTCCAACAATTAAAGATGAGAAAATCAGAAATAAATAATTACCTTTAAAAAAATAGGTTCAACTAATATTGAAACTTAGTTGACGGAAGGGTTTTTCTAAAAAGCAACCACTTATCTGTTTGCTTTAGAAAAAATTTAAAAAATTCAAAAAATTTGCTAGTGTTTAAGGTACACTCTTACTAAGCAAATGTTCTTTTTGTTGCTTAACAAAAGATGTCGGCTTTACATCAAGCATGACCTTAGCTAGGCTTAGATCAATCTGAATCTGTTTTTTGAGAGCCTCTAAAGAAGTAAATTCTAGCTGAGGTCGTAAAAAATATTCTAGTTCTATAGTTATGGTTTGTCCTTGTAAATCACCAGGCCAATCTAACAAATAGATTTCTACATAAGATTCTTCCTCATTAATGCCAAAAAAGTTATTGATATTAACAATCCCTTGATAAAGTAAAGGAAAAGAAAATTGGCAAGATAAATTTTTTAGAATAGCTGTTTCCAACGCCGTTTGGTTAGCGTCTTCTATAAAAACTCTTGCTGCGTAACTTCCAGGTCTAGGTAATAGCTTTTCTGAAGGTAGCTTAAGTTTAATCCGGGAAAAATCTCCCATTTCCTGCTGTTTTTCAGTGAAACCTTGAAGAGTATAAGAACGGCCTAACAAAGCTTTAATATATTGGAGGTTGCCTTGCTCTAAGCTTTGACGAATCAATGAACTGCTAATACGTTCGCCTTTATAAGTATAAGGAGGAACGATAGTAACGGGAATGCCAAAAGATCCTGCTATTTCTTGTAAATCCGTAGCGGTTCCCTTACGTTGATACCCAAAACGAAAATCATGTCCTACACTAATTTTTTGAGCTTTTAACTGTTGTACTAAAATTTTCTCAACAAACTGCTGAGGACTAATAGTTGCTAATTCCTCATTAAAAGTCAGTGGTACTACTTGTTTAATGCCTAATGATAATAGTTGTTTAATTTTCTCCTGTAGAGGAGTTAGCAAAGGGCGATGCTGTCTGCTAAAAAACTGTTTTGGATGAGGATTAAATGTAACGACAGTAGGATAATAAATTTGAGTTTCATTACATTCAGTAGAAAATGAAAAAAATTGATTTTGGCAACCATTTTTGGGGATTTGATGACCTGCTGAATTCAAAATAGGTTGAAGGACTTGTTGATGTCCACAATGTATGCCGTCAAAATTTCCAATAGCAACAGTAGTGGGAGTGAAATACTTTGTCATGGTTAAGTAGCTCCGTTGAATTTTTTTAGCCAATAGCTAACTTGGCCTAAATTTTTTAGTTATCTCTAAATCACTAATAATTAAATAAATTTTAAAATTTTAATGATTTTAGATTAACTAAATTGTGGCTATTTAAATTCAATTAATGAATAACAAACTTTTCCGAAACTACTTAAGATATTGTGGCTACGCTTATTTTTCTTCCTCAAAATCATCTTAAATCTATATTTCTTATTTGTCAACTATTTTTTTTATTAGAAGGCTAAAAATTTTTCAGATTTTTTCAAGAATTTAGGACTTACGCACTGTAACCAAATCATCAGGGTTTAAAATTGTCCGAGTTCCTAAGCGGTAACGAAGGATGACATAAAATTGTTATTTTTAATTCGGAGTGCGTAACTCCTAGCATTTTAGCCGAAATTATTAAAGATTAAATTTTATTAAACTTTAATTTTTGATGAAAATTAAAAAATTTGTAGAGACATTTTAGGCACTATCTCTACAAAATATGCTACTCCAGTTAGAGCATTTTAAAATTGGGAGTGAACTTGATAATTAAGTTGGGTCAATAAAATCATCCCAATCATAACCTAAATCATCAATAATATATCTCACTTGTTGTAAAATTTGTTCCGCAAAACAGGCATTATTTTGCATATACTTAAATAAGAAAAATAATGCTTTTAGATCTCCTTCAAAAGTCACTCGTGTCCCCGAAAAACTTAATTCAAAAGTGTGAGCAATATTCATGAGCAAAGCGGAATTTTCTGGTTGGATGTTAAGGATTCGCAAACAAGGACTAATTTCAGGCTCTAATTGAAATGCTGTTTTTGAAAATTTTCTAGAAAGCCAATTATCATCCGAGCAATGATCAGATAAAGTTCCAATTAATTGTTCGGTTATTTTAGAGCAGCTTTCTCTTTTAAAATTTAAAGGCTCAGAAGAAGCGGGCAAATCTACAACTTTTTCTTCTTTTAAACCTAGAGAGTTTAACGGCGGGGAAAAACGGGGCAGAGCCGAAGCCTCCTGGTCTTTTGTCATCTCTGGAGAGTTTGACGGAGGGGAAGGAGCGGGCAGAGCCGAAGCTTCCTGGTTTTTTGTCATCTCTTCCTGGTTTTTTGTCATCTCTGGAGAGTTTGACGGAGGGGAAGGAGCGGGCAGAGTCGAAGCCTCTTGGTCTTTTGTCATCTCTGGAGAGTTTGACGGAGGGGAAGGAGCGGGCAGAGCCAAAGCCTCTTGGTCTTTTGTCATCTCTAGAGAGTTTGATGGCGGGGAAAGACTGGGCAGAGCCGAAGCCTCCTGGTTTTTTGCCATCTCTAGAGAGTTTAACGACTGAGAAGATAGCTTTGCTTGAAGTTGAGCTTCTTGTTGATGAAACTTAATGATTGCTTTCGCTTTACTATAAGTAATCGTTTGTCCCCTTTGAGCAAGCTCCAAAACTTCTTGGCGTGCTTTTTCTGGAGTAGATGGTACTGCTAAAAGGTAAAGAGCAGAAACAGCAATATTTAAATTATCAAGATTAGCTGCTTTGAATTGAGTAGTGACTTGCATAAATCTAGTTGCTGTTCTTATACTCCATTCAAATTCTGTTTTTAGCCAAGCCCGAAAATATCCATGACCTAACTGTTCTTTAACCTCAATTAACTTTTGTCCAATCTCAATCATATCCTGAGCGCTTCGTCGCATCAAACTTTTAAGTTCGCAAGTTCTATTTTGGACAAGATTTCGGATTTCTGGAGAAAGAACAGCATAGTCAAAACTTGAGATTTTGTCTGTTATCTGCTGTTGTAATATTTGAGACAGTGATTCATCCTCGAATTTTGTCACTTGTAAAGAGTTAGAAAACTTCATGAAAGGACACCCCCAAATAATTACTGTTATGTAGCAATAATTGTGACCACAAAAGTGCTAAAGACTATTCCTTATTTTTTTACAAAATTCATCCTTAAGATAGAGCTTGATGTAGGTCGCTAAAAATGTGCCAAATTGGCATTTTCAAAAATTGGGGTTTCCGACTTGAAAAAGGCCTTGTTGCACCTACCACGTCACTACTTAGCCAAAATGTTAAAATTCCTCGTTTTTTAAGGAATGCTTCGTCTTTTTTCTTATTACAGACGCGACAGAGTTGACGTGATCTCTTATTCTTATTCTTACTCTTACTCATTAGCAAAACAATTTACAGGGATAGCAAAACAATTTACAGAGATCTTAAGATTATCATATTCTCGCGTTGCCTATTCATGCACCAAAGCCATTATTAATTAATTAATCATTTTTTAAGATTCAGGAAAATCTTATAACAATGTTAAGAAATATTTATTTTCTGTTACATTATTATAAGTACCTGGACATCAATAAAGTTGATTATGTTAAGAAATGTAAAAGCCTTGAAAGCCTTTCCTGTTCCCTGTTCCCAGATCCGGTGTTCCCTTACCAAACAGTTAACTTTAATTTTGTCCAGGTACTTATAGAAAAAGAGGTTATAGTAATAGGGTTTATTCTCAAAATAGATTGTTAAACTAAAACTCAATAAAGCTTTGATGTGTTTTATTTTATTTAAAAACTTAATACTGTACAATTTACATAAAAATATTGAAGGATTTAAAACCAAGGGTTATATTAACAATAGTGCTATTTCAAACTCTTTCCAAAACTTTTAGTGGCTACGGCTTATTAAATCCTCAAAATATTTTCCCTGCTATTACTGATAAGTGCAATTGTCTCAATAGTTTTTAGCTAAAAAACTGTTGGTTACAGTTACACTGCTGTTTGAGCAAATCTATTGGCAAAATAAATTGCAAACTCACTAATTGGATGTTTCGATGATGTTCTTACCACAGCAAAAGGAACTGTTGAGCTATGACTGAAATTAACTCGCTCATGTTTACTAATAGCCTCTTAGCGCCTATATCATCGGTAGTGGCCAAGAAAATTCCTAACCCTAAGTTTTATGCTCACCATCGTAACAACTGGCTTAACGGAATAGTCATAGCATATATATTTGGCGGCTATGGATTGTCCTTATTTTGTATTACGGCAAATAATGGATGGTTAAACTTGTTAGGAGTTGTTCTTTTAACGCATACATTAACGTGGGCGGCTTTTTTTGTTCATGAATTTTTTCACCAAAATATTTTTGCTCACTCTCGTCTAAACTTGGTATTTGGAGAAGCCATGCTTTTCATCACTGGCTCTTGCTATAGCCCCTTTGGTGATTTAGCCTCCCATCATCTTGCCCACCATATCTACCGGGCTGATTTTTCTCCTTTTTATCCTTTCTCGATGATTGATTTTTTACAGTCGCTTCCCAAACTTTTGTTAAAAATAATTGTTGTTTTGGAATGGCTGTGTATCCCAATAGTCAATCTTATGTTTCGCTGGATGATTATTTTGTCTCCTTTTTTGAGTAAAAACCGTAAAAATGAGCGTTTTTCTCAGGTATTGCTCATAATACTAAGAGGAGGTTTAATTACAGCCTTAGCTTTGTATTCTCCTCGCTCCCTAATATTTTATTTTATTGGCTACATCGGCTTTCTTCACACCCTTCAATTTATAGAAGGCTTTCAACACACCTATTCAGCTTTTCAAATTAAAGGAGAAGTGCCGAAACAAACTTTAGAGTATGAAGAAACTAATTCTTACTCTCTTGTCTTGCGGCCCTGGCTTAGTGTTTTACTGTGTTTGAACAACAATTATCACAACGCACACCATCGGTTAATGAGTTGTCCTTGGTATTTACTTCCGCGACTGGATGCTGAATTATATCCTCGAAATTACGTGCAGTATGTACCATTACTAAAACTCTTAAAAAACTACTTTCGTTATCGTCTTTATCGCCTATTCCAGGGACAGGGAATAGTGGCAAGGAACGAACATGGTTTGATTTTGGATAACTTTGCCGGAGCAACAGGAATGTCTTTTATGATTTTGCGTAAGCCGTTTGATTGGGTACAACTATCATAAATGTTGTTTCGATAGTTTCATGCAAATATCGCTCAAAAACAGCTTTTTTTCAACCTTGATTTTAGATTTTTCAACAGTACAAATAGGAGATTTTAACAATGATTATCACTCAATTAAGCGAACTTCTGAACACTGAAAGAGATGTTGAATGGGGCAACGGAAAAAGCCGCCGATTCTTGATTGAAAAAGATGGAATGGGCTATTCTCTAACCGACACCATCGTCAATGCAGGGACCGAGTCATTACTCGAATATAAAAACCACATGGAAGCTTGTTATTGCATTGAAGGGGAAGGCGAAGTCGAAGCAGACGGTACTATTTATCCCATCAAAGCCGGTAGTATGTATGCGCTGAATAAGCATGATAAGCATTACCTCCGAGCTAAAAAAACTTTACGCCTTGTCTGTGTTTTTACACCTGCTTTAAAAGGAAATGAATCCCATAACCTCAAGCAAGATGGCTCATCTTGTTACTAACCTCAAAAATTCATTAGAACAACATTAAATGTGACCATTTGCGTCAATTGTCTTAAAACCTGAAAAAATAGCAGTTACGCACTTAGAAACTAAACTAACGAGTTTATGTTATTCTGAGTCCTGAGCCTTGCCAAGGATCGCGAGGAATCTCAAACCCATAAAATTGGGTTATGGTGCGTAAGTCTTAGTTTTTAATCGAGAGTGCGTAACTGCTAAAAAAATTAATAATTGACGCAATGAGTCATATTTCTTCAGTATTACTTAGGCACAAGGTAAAAAGGTGATGCAGGTCTCTATTCGTCCACTAGAACAAAATGAATTAACGGCTGCCGATCAAATCTTCCGACTAGCTTTTGGGACTTTTAGAAAACTACCAAATCCGGCTCAGTATGGTGGTGATATGACCTTTATCAAGCGCTGGTTTACCGATCCTACTGCTGTTTTTGCGGCTGAAATTGACGGAAAATTAGTAGGTTCAAATTTTGCCAGCAATTGGGGAAGCTTTGGATTTTTCGGCCCTTTAACAATTCATCCGGATTTTTGGGGTCAGAAAATAGCCCCACGCTTAATCGAACCTGTTTTAGAATGTTTTAAACGATGGAACAATAAACAGGTGGGTCTTTTCACCTTTCCTAACAGCCCTTTGCACCTTAGTTTGTACCAAAAATTTGATTTCTACCCCCGTTTTCTAACGGCTGTCATGACTAAGGAAGTCAAACCAACCAAACAGCTACCGCAGGGGCTTAGATACTCCGAACTTCCCAAAGACAAACAAATAGAGTGTCTCAGATCAAGCCAGGAATTAACCGACGCTATTTACGATGGTCTAGATTTAGAACGAGAAATTCGAATTGTAGAAGACCAAAGTTTAGGCGATACTCTTTTTCTTTGGGATGACAAAGGTTTAAGTGCTTTCGCAATTTGTCATTACGGAAAAGGTACTGAGGCCGGAAGTAACGCTTGCTATATCAAATTTGCGGCAATACGTTTGGGGGCAAAAGCAGGACAAAATTTTGAGCAATTACTCCAAGAATGCGAGACACTCAGTAGATGGCAAGGAGCTTCCCAATTGATCGGAGGAGTTAATACTGCCCGCCAAGAAGCTTATCAACAAATGCTCGCTTTTGGTTTTCGGATTGATCGCTTGGGCATTGCAATGCTAAATCCCAACGAACCTGCTTTTAATCGCCCTGGTGCTTACATCATAGACGATTGGCGTTAGTCCCCGTTTTCTTGCCTCAACAAGAATGTTGTTTACTTTTTTAAAATTAAGATGTGTTATGATGCTACAATCTTTTGAGAATTTTCAGCTTCCTAATCTTCAAGATGCCTATGACGTAGTTATCTGTGGCGGAGGCATTGCCGGAATAACTTTAGCACGACAGTTAAGACTAAATCTGCCTAAAATATCCATCTTAGTCTGTGATCGCCTAGCAAGACCTTTGCCGGAGGCTACCTTCAAAGTAGGTGAATCAACCGTTGAAATTGGCGCTCACTATTTTACAGAGACTCTACAGTTAAAAGATTACATTCAACAATATCACCTGCCTAAACTCGGACTGCGATATTTTGTTGGTGATCCTCAAGCCCCCTTCGGCGAGCGCCCAGAAATTGGCGTGAGAAATTTTGAAATCTTCCACTCAGATTTTACCTATCAACTTGACAGAGGGAAACTAGAGAATGATTTGCGAAATTTTAACATCGAAGCCGGAATAGATTTACTAGAAAATTGTTCCATACAGGATGTTAAACTTACCGACGGTGAAGAGTTTCACACAGTTATTTATAAAAAATTAGACACTAAAGAAACTCAATCCGTAAAAGCGCGGTGGGTTGTTGATGCAACAGGTCGTCGTCGGCTATTACAGAACAAGCTTGGTTTAGGCAAAGCCAATGCCAAAAACCGCAGTGCTGTGTGGTTTCGGCTCGATGGGCGCGTTGACGTGAGTGACCTAGTTCCCCTTACGGAGTCAAAGTGGCACGCTCAAGTTCCTAACAATCTGCGCTATTACTCCACTAATCATTTAATGGGCGAGGGTTACTGGGTGTGGCTAATTCCTTTGTCTTCTGGATGCACCAGTGTTGGCATTGTTGCTAGTGACGAGGTTCATAATTTTCACAATTACCATACCTATGAAAAAGCCTGCCAATGGTTGCAAAAGCACGAACCGGCGTTGGCTGATTATTTAAAAGACCGACAGCCGAAAGATTTCATGAAAATACCCAAATACAGCCACTCATCTCATCAGGTATTTTCTCAAAATCGTTGGGCTTGTGTTGGTGAAGCCGCAGCATTTGTAGACCCCTTATTTTCTCCTGGATTTGATTTAATTTTTTTGGCAAATTCTCTCACTACTGAATTAATCAAACTTGATCTTAATAACAAGTTAAGCCAAAGAACGGTAGATCATGCTAACGTTTTTTATATAGACACTATCGATCAATTAAACTTAGTCTATGAAAATATTTACGCACTTATTGGGAAAAAACCGATAACGTTTGCCTTGCAATCGGTCTGGGGAGCGTTGGTTTCTTGGTCTACTCTCTCAACGGTGAGTCTTAACTCAGTGATTCTAGATCCGGACAGAATGGCAAAATTTCAACCTGTTTTGGCGGAAATTTATTCTTTAGCCCATCGAGTCCAACAATTACTGAATGATTGGTCGGATAATTCATCAAACAGACTAAAGTTTGAATATTTCGATTATTTAGGAGAGTTACCTTTTGTTGATGAAATGCGCTCACTCCATGTGAAATTTAATAAAACCGATCAAGAATTAATTAATGGATGTAAAGACAGTTTAAAACTTTTAGAAGAACTGGCTCAAGTAATCTTCTTACTGGCAGTAGAAGATACCATGCCGGAAAAACTTCAAAATTTCTCGCAGCCTATCTGGTTAAATGCTTGGGGAATCAGTTTGAATCCCGATCAATGGGAGCAAGATGGGCTGTTTGAACCTAAATCACTACCTCGTGATCTCAACCCAGTAATGGCTCCCTTAAGAAAGTCTATTTACTCAAATTATCAGCCTTATGTTTTGGAGGTTGAGCGAGAAACGGCTAATGCTGGTGTAGCGGTAGGAGTTTAAGCGACGCTCTGTCACAATTCTACCATTTTTCAAAACGCCTAAGAAACATCTCAAGCAATCACTTTATTTAAAAGAGACAGGAGTTGCAATTAACAATTAACTCGCCTTTTAACTCCTGACTCTTATATCTTCCCTGTTAATTAAATTCCTTTAAATTGGACAAGGAGAAATATTTTATGACAATTAGAACTGGGGCACAATACAAAGCGGGTTTAAAAAATTACCGCGAGGTCTGGATAGAAGGACAAAAAATCGATGACGTTACAACCCATTACGCTTTTACTGAGCCAATTGCCTCTATTGCAAGTCTTTATGACAAGCAACATCAACCAGAGTTATCGGAGATTTTGACCTATTCTTCTCCAGATACCAATAATAAAACCAGTACCTTTTTCCTGACCCCCGTTACTCACGACCATCTATTAAAGCGTCGCATGGCAATTAAAACCTACGCGGATGCAACTTTCGGATTAATGGGAAGGTCACCAGATTTTCTTAATACCGCCGTTATGGCATTTGCTGCCGCTAAAGACTTTTTCGGTCAAGTTAATAGCGATTTTGCTGATAACATCTTGACTTACTACAACTATTGTCAAGAGAATGATGTTTTCTTAAGCTGCGCCCTGGTTAATCCTCAAGTAGACCGCTCAAAAGCTTCCGGCGAACAGAAAGATCCCTATGCTCATTTGCGGGTGGTACAGGAAACAGCAGATGGATTATTAGTGCGGGGAGCCAAAATGATTTCTACCCTTGCCCCCCTCGCGGACGAGTTATTCGTCTTTCCTCTACCTGGATTAAAACCCGGAGACGAACCCTACGCCCTTGCTTTTAGCATTCCCATCAATACACCAGGATTGCGCTTGATTTGTCGAGAATCTTTTAGCCGCACTAATCAGTCTCTTTTCGATCATCCATTAAGCAGCCGATTCGAGGAAATCGATGCCGCTTGCGTATTTGATGATGTGCTAATTCCTTGGGAACGGGTTTTCTTTTATGGAAATGTGGAATTAGCTAACGTTCTGTACGCTCAAACAAATGCTCGTAATTACACCAGCCATCAAGGGGCTGTTCGGGCACTGGCAAAGGCCGAGCTATTGGTAGGCATTGCGATCGCCTTAGCGGAGATGGCTAAAACTAATTCATTCCTGCACGTTCAAGAGATGTTAGGGGAGCTATTAGGGTATTTAGAACTTGTCAAAGGCGCGGTTTTACTGTCGGAACGAGAAGCCCAAAAAACCCCCTGGGGCACTTTATGTCCTGCGATTGAGCCTCTTGTGGCACTTCGCTACCATTTCCCACGTATGAATGCGCGAATGGTGGAGGTTATCCAGACTTTAGGGGCTGGAGGTTTAATATCTTGCCCAATGGAACAAGATTTTAATACTCCTATTGGTGCAGATATTGAGCGCTACTTTCGGGGAACTGAGGTATCGGCACAGGAGCGACTTCATTTGCTAAAATTAGCTTGGGACGTTACCGGAGATGCCTTTGGTCAGCGCCAACTTCTTTACGAGCGATATCATGCAGGAGATCCTGTTCGCATTGCTGCTGGTCAGTATCGGGAGTATGATAAATTATCTTTATTAAAGAGAGTTGAATCTGCACTTAAAAATAGTTGCGGTTCTGCTAATGCTAGAAATTAAGATGCAGTATCTCTGACAAAATCCCAGAATGTTAGGTTGAAGGAAAAAGAGTTTAGGTTGAAAATTTTTCCTGCTGTCGTCTTATCCTTCTCCTAAATACTGGGCAATCGCTTAAGATAAAACCCCAAGGCAAACGCATCTAAATATTATTGACAAAATGTAATTAATGTGCCTTGATTTTAAGTATGACTTTGTGTCATACGAAGGTGATCAAATAGCCAGAAATCTTTTCCTTTTTAATTCGGAAATCATGCCTAAATGCCAGTATTTAAAACATTAGTTTAATCGAAAAAACTGATAATTATTTTAATATATTAATAAATGTAAGTACCTGGACATCAATAAAGCACTTTATGTTAAAAAATGTAAAAACCTTGAAAGTTTTACCTGTTCCCTGTTCCCAGAGCCGGTGTTCCCTTACCAAACAGTTAACTTTAATTGTGTCCAGATACTTATTAAGAGTTAATAAATTTGAACTAATTAGATTGTAATCTTAATTTACATATTAATATTGAGGATAAATTTGTATTTAGTTTAAACTAAGATAAATACTGCTAATTTTAACGATTTTGTCTAAAAAATTGCTTTAAAAAGCTCATTTTAACAGTTGAAAAATTCTGACATTTATTAAGAAAATAGTTTATTAGATATTATTCTTTATGAGTTTTGGAGAAAGTAAAGCTTGACACATATTTTTAAGAAAAAGCTGTGTTATCTATGCATAAACTTCTTGAAAAAAACCATAGTTTCCATGTCTAACCATTAAAGGTGTGAGGTAAAATAAGATATGCTTGAAATTTTTGGAAAAATAATTTTGACTGTTTCTAGTCTTTTAATGAGTGTTTTAACATTAGCATCAGCAGTTTGTTCAGAAAACTCAACGCAAGCTGAAACGTTTCTAAATTTCAGTTCTGAGTTAGAAGCGGCTCAAACTCCAGCAATACCAATTAGTCAAAATGATAATTCAATTTTAAAAGGATTAGGAAGCCAAGTTCCCAGAGTTAATCAACTTAAAGATGTTTCTTCTAGAGATTGGGCTTACGAATCACTACGGAGTTTAGCTGAACGGTATAAATGTATTGTTGGTTATCCTAATCTCACTGACCGAGGTAATCAAACTCTCACTCGCTGGGAGTTTGCAGTTGGTCTTAATATTTGTATAAATAATATGGAGAGCTTAATTCAAGAAAACGTTGCTATTTTGAGAGAAGACATTGAGACACTCAAGAGATTGGCACAAGAGTTTGATTCCGAGCTAACAGGCTTGAAAGTGCGTAGTGATGATTTAGAGGCTCGAGTTGCTTTTTTTGAAGATCACCAGTTTTCGACAACCACTAAATTGCAGGGTGAAGTAGTTGTTGCTCTCACCGATACTTTTGGAAATAATGACACCACACAAACGATTTTTGGTGATCGCATTCGTTTAACGTTTAAAACTAGCTTCGATGGAAAGGATCTTTTGGTGACTCGTTTGGCGGCTGGTAATTTAAGAGCTTTTGATACTGAACGTAATGATGCTTTTATCGAGTCGCCGACAACAACACAAGGTTTTAATGTGGGCTATACTGGAAATAATGACATCGTCATCGATTGGTTAGCTCATTTTGACTCATTCAAGCTTAATGACAAGTTTAAATTTAATACATATATACCAGCCCTAGGAGGGATTTGGCCTGATAATGTTCCTTCGAGTAATCCATTTTTCTTTAATTATGATGGAGGTAATGGTTCTCTATCTACTTTCGCTAACTTAAGCCCGATTTATCGGATTGGGGGAGGTAGCGGTTTTGTTCTAAACTTTAACTTTAATATTGTACAACTCAGTGGTGGCTACCTAGCGGGTCAGGCTGGCCGGGCAGGCAATCCAGTACAAGGTTCAGGTCTGTTTAACGGTGATTATGCTGCCTTGGTTCAATTAAATTTCCAGCCCATCAAAACAATTGAACTGGGAATAACATACGTTCACGGTTTTCATAAAAGAGGCAATCCTATTTTTGGTTATGGAAGTAGACAACCTTTCGTCGGTACTAATGCTGTTAACTTTGCGGGTGCAGAAAGCGACAGGGTTACTAATACTTATGGATTTCAGGCATTTTGGAGAATTGTTGATGCCCTCAGTTTCACCGCTTTCTTCGCCTATGGTGACCTTAAGCAAATCGGGGGTTTTAATTCTGAGTATTGGACTTATGCCGGAGGTTTTGCTTTGCCAGATTTGGGTAAAGAAGGTAATATTTTAGGAATTTTTGCTGGCGTTCAACCTTATTTAGGTAATAAAACTTTAAATACTAATAACAAAAACCCAGTTCATGTAGAAGTATTTTACAAATATCAGTTAACTGACAACATTAATATTACCCCTGGCGCGATTTGGATTTCTAATCCTGAACAAGTGCCTAGTAGTAACGATGAAATTATTGGTACTGTAAGAACTACATTTGCTTTTTGATACAGTTACCCTAGAACACCGATTCAGTAATAACTTACTGAGTAAATATGCTTAATTAAGGACGAAAGCAAAAGAAAAAATGTACTGATAAGTACCTGGACACCATTAAAGTTAACTGTGTGATTAGGGAACAGGGAACACCGGATCTGGGAACAGGTAAGACTTTCAAGGTTTTTACATTTCTTAACATAAAGTGCTTTATTTATGTCTAGGTACTTATTGTTTAAAAAGTAATAAAAAATAAAAAAAAGGCAAAAATAGCTGACATTTTTTAAGAGTTGTTTATTTTGGGTTTTAAATGCTAAAATTTTAACTTACGATGAATTTTTCCTTTTTTCTATGAACAGGCATAATCGCCTCAGTAATTTATTTACACAAGGGGGAGTTACTCAGATTGGCTACTAAAAAACCATCTCCTCATCGTCTGCTACTGCTCCTGATTATTTTGTTTATTCTTTCTCCTTTGTGGCAAACGCGGCTTGGCCGATTAATCCATGATATTTTCCTGTTTATAGCACTCCTTGTAATTATTGATATTTTTCATCTTCGTTCAAAATCCTTAAAAATTTTGTATCGGCTGTTAGCTTTTATAGCTTTATTATTAGACACTATTATTTGGCTCAAACTTTTTCCCATCCATTTAGCTTTAATAACTTTTAATATTTTCATTGAAATTTGTTTTTTGGGAATGGCTATTTTGATAATTTTGAGACGAATATATTTTGAAGATAAAGTCACGAATGATACTATAAGAAACGGCATCAATGTCTATTTATTAATAGGCATTATTTTTGCCATTATTTATCGTGCTATTCATTTAGAAGTTCCTCAAAGTTTTTATCTTCCCTTTGCCGAACAAGGTTCGACTTTCGATCCTTTTTATTTTAGTTTTTTGACCCTGACAACTGTGGGTTATGGAGATATTATTCCCATTAGTCCTTGGGTGAGGGTTTTAACCAATCTTGAAGGAATTGCCGGAATTCTTTATCCGACAACTATTATTGCTCGATTGGTTAGTCTTTATATCCTTCACAATCATCAAAAATAAGATTTGCGTTTTTCAGGTTAAGTTGAGCAAGAATTGCCGTTACTCTAAACTCAATTTAACTTAATAATATCTACAAATGTATTATCTAGATAAAGCCGATGTTTCATACTGTTCTAATAACTGAGCCGGGTCATCATAAATAGCCCCTGCGCCTTCAAGTTGGGAGTCACTGAAGCCTCCACAACGTAAAGCGATAACATTAATACCGGCTCTTGAGGCTGCCTCGATATCATAGGGAGTATCCCCTAACATTAAAACTTGCTCAGGGGGGAGGTTGATTTTGTCTAAAGCCGCTTGGACGATATCAGGCTCAGGTTTGGAGTTATCGACATCGCTCGATGTTGTAGCTTGTGGTAACAAATCGTCGATGCCACCGGATTTGAGTAATACTGAGAGTTCGTCGCTTTTGGCTGAACTGGCAACGATTAATTCAAGTCCCTCTGATAGCATTTTTAATAATAGTTGACGTGCCCCTGGTGTCGGACTTAACTTAGTACCGTATTGGTTGATGATTAACTGTTGGCGAAAAGAAGATATTTCCTTGCCTACGCCCTTTGAGTCAGTTAGCCCTGGTACAAGTAGAGAAATTACTTTGTCGCCACCCATCCCGATTAAAGGTCTAACCTCCTCAAAGCTGATATCGTAAGCAAACTTTTTAAATGCCTCAACCCAAGCTTGTGCATGAGCATCATTGCTGTTTACCAGTGTCCCATCTACATCTAAAAGCACGCCTTTTAAGCTCATCTGTTTTTTCTCCCAAACCGAAATTGAAGGGTTTAGCTCTTTCGCTCAATCTATTTAATCCATAAAAAATTTATGTCCACCTCATCCGAAGGAGCGAAATTGTTAAATGAGCTTGCTGTTAAACTAACAATATCCTAAAGATTTAGTACACTAAGTACGTAAAAAAAAAATTAAATTAATAAATCCTCATACAAATTCTTTAAGAATAAGTATGAGGGTAAAAAATTTAGTTAAATTTAATTAGGAAATGTTTCTAACATTGATTTTCGCTGAAACTGCATCTAAATTATCTCCCATTCATCACTGATTAAGCTACTAGAAATTTTTGTATTTAAAATTACAATGAGAGTAAATTGCATAATTAACGAAAACAGTAGAAACTTCTAATTTTATCCATTGGTTTTATAATTGGCTATGAGAACCATCACAAAAAGGAGTATTTTGACTTTTTTTACACTCGCAAAAAGCGACTTTTTTCTTTTCAGATAAAGTGAGTTTTACGGGGACAAAATCTGTATTTTTATGAGTCCCATCGCAGAAAGGAAATTTATCAGATTGACCGCAGGTGCAGCCAAAATAAACGCCACTGTCTAACTCTACAATTTTTGGCTTTTGATTAGTAATTGTTGGTCTGTTCATATTTTTTTAGTTTTTTATTGTTTGAGAACTTGTCGTTTTTACTTGGTTGATTTTTTTTGAAAAGCCCAAATTTAGTTTATAATATTTGGGTTTACAGCAATATTTTCAGCTTCTATAGCCACTTAAAAGTCCTAAGTTCAGTTAGCTAAAACTAAATCATCAGTAATTTTATTAGTGGTTGCGTAAACTGAATTGATTTGAGGACTTATTAAAGCAGAAATATCATCCTTAAGTTGGTTTATTGCTCCAACTTTTGTAATTAGTTCTGCTACACGAGATCCTCGTTGGCCTGCTAGTGTTATTTGCCCGTTATAAACAAAAGTATAAACACTACGCTCAACAAATACACTGATTTGTTTAATATACCTTTGTTGGCTTCTAACAGCAATGTTGTACTCAGCAGAAACTAAAAACTCTCTCATCGCTAAATGGTCAGAAAAACCAATTTCAAAGGCCGCTTGATATTGATTTTCTTCAGGTTCATAATGAACGACACCAGCCGCATCAGGACGAGAATTATCGACAGCATCAAACAGATGAAGCCGAAATTTTAAAACTAATTGATTTTGAGTAACAGTAGTAGCAAATTCCTCCTTCAAGTATTGCCGGAAATCTTCTAAACTAACTCCATCTGCTTTTTTAAGCAAAACATGGTATTTGACAATACCTAATTCTCCGTTAGGGTTTCCAGTAGCAATACGATCAATATAAGTTTTAGAATTGCCTGGGCTAACAGTGTAACCAATTGCTTTTCTAAAAATATTTTGCTCGTCATCCATCAAAATAGCGGCAGCATTAAACCAAATTTGACGCTTTTCTTCAGAAACAAAAGTTAATTCAGCAATTCCTTCAAATTGTTCTTCAGGCAATAAGTCATATTTTATTCCTTCCATAACCGGCCAAATTGCTTTAGGACTCGGTGAAACATGAAATTGCCAGTATTGTTCCTGACCAGGTAAGCGAGCGCAAACTGGGCCATGTACATCTCTCCAATAGTCATCAAAGGTTTCTAAGCTGATGCCATTACGTCTCCATAAAAGAACATAAAATGAAGTTTGCGCTTTTTGGTCACGAAAAGAATAGTCTGGTAAAATTACAGGAGAACTCATCTTTTTTTTCCTCAAATGATGATTACTCAAATATTGTTAAAGTTGGTTATGAGAGCCGTCACAAAAAGGAGGATTTTTGCTTTGTTTACTTAAACATAAAGCAACTTTTTTCTTTTCATTAATTGTGAACTTTAAAGGAGTAAAATCAGTTCCTTTATGTGAACCATCACAGAAAGGATCTTTGCCAGATTTTCCACAAGAACAGTAATAATAATCTCCGGCTTCTAATTCTAATACAACGGGTTGGTTTTTGGAAATAGTTGGCTTATTCATGACAAACTTCCTTTGATTTAATTCAAAAACAGTAAAGGCAACAATTCAAAATTTTCAGCTATTATTGAAGAGGGTTTTAAGTAACCCTTCAATATAAACTTTAAGTTGTAATTAATTTCAACAAAAACTCAGGCGCGAAAACATCTCGATAAAAAGTGAGTTGCTCCGTTTTTAGATAACAAGCTCCTCGGTGTCCTCGACGAACCCAAGTTACATTGCCTTTAGCAATTGTTTCATTAGTTTCATCATCAACACATTTCCATTCAAAATAAGTAACTTCACCATGAAACATTACAATGGGCCAACACATCGTCACTCCAGGTTGAGCGATTAATGCCCACCAATGTTGTTCCCGTTCTTTTTGTTGTTCTAGACCATAATAAGGACCGTCTTGACATAAATAAACCAAGTCTTCACGATACTCACCTGTTAGAATGTCCCCTCTTCCTTGTCTCAAAGCTTCACAATGAGTAGGCCACCATTCTTGATTTTCTTTTTCAATTTGTTCAATAGTATAATCAGAACCAATCAAAGGTAAAACTTTTTCTTTTAAGTCTACAATTTCCTCGGCTCTTTTAATAAGTTTTGCTGCTAATTCTTGGTTAACTAACCCTGGACGAGAATAATCAGCAGTCAAATCTTTATAGTAGTTTGTCCGAGACTGACTTGCTTGTTTGTAATTTAGAGTCCTTTGGTTAAATTCCTGAGATAAAGATTGAGAGAATTGTTGTTCTAACATAGCCAAAAAGATGATTTTTCAGTCGATTGAGTAAGATACTATTTTTGCCAAACTTTAAACCTGTAAGACTGGTTTTTTGAATATTTCTTTTAATGTCCCAAAACAACCAGCCGCTTTATTAAATCCGGCATAAACACACATAAATAGAAGAAGTTCTTCAATTTCTTCTAATGTGGCTCCTTGTTTTAGAGCCATGTTTACATGAGCGGCAAAAGGACTTCCTGCACCAGTCTGGGTTTGATTAGCGACATCAACCGCGATAGTAATTAAAGCTTTGGTTTTTTGATCAATTAAGGGTAAACCCCAAGCTTCTCCGGCTACACGAGTGCAAAAATCTCCAAATTTTGGGTTAATGTTATTTAGCCCTTCTTGAACTTGTCTATCATCTAGAACGGCATTTTCATACATCATTTTTTCTCCTTGTAATGAGGGAAAAGCGATAAGTTGTCTTACCCAACTCTGTCCACAGTTTCCCAGAAGAATTTCAACTTGACCAGGGAAGATTAGGAAATTAAAGAAAAACTTAAGGATTAAGCTCTTGTTATTTAGTTACTTATAGGATAGACAGACCAAAGAGTTTTTCCGTAAGTCGCGTAATGTAAAACTTGTTCGTAAGCCAGTAAAACATCCTCAAGAGAATAACATTGATTAATCTTTGAAGGTTAAATATAATCTTTCAACAACGTGAGTTCAAAGAGCCAAAATTTTGTTGGAGAAAAAAGCACAAGGAAGGGGAAAGGCACTAACTAAAAGTTTCTTTCCCTTTAAAGTTTATTCAGTGTTGACGATTTGTAACGAGCCTTCAGTCAAATACGATTAGTCTGTCAACTAAATAGAACATTTGTCCTATTTAAAGCACTGGCTTGAAGGTTTGCGAACACTGCCACATCTTGGTTGAATACCTGAATAATCGTCTTTTGATCTTCTTGACGAACCTTCCAATCTGTGCCTAATGAATTATAATTAAAGCTAGTATTAGCCAAAATAATTTTATCTTGAGAAGGATTAAAATCAAGAATTTGGTTGGCTTTGGTAACTAAGTTTTGTTCATCGGTGACAATGTAAAAGGAATCTGCACCAGAATTTCCCCAGATTCGGTTATTACCTTCTCCTGTTCCCACAAAAAACTGATCATTTCCTGCACCCCCTATAAGACGGTTATTGCTTCCAGCAAATATAATGTCATTGCCGTTGCCAGTCTCAATGCGGTTGTTGCCGACAGCATCAGTTACATCTACAATGTCATCGCCATTACCCGTAGTAAGGATTTGATTATCTCCAATAAAATAACGTTCAGGTTCTGGACTAGCACTATCAAAGTAATCATTTTCAGGCGTACCTGTAACATTTTTTGGGATTGTGGGTGCAGACTTTAACGTAATCGTTTCAGGAACATTATTTTCTTGTAAGCGAATAATTTCAGGATTTCCAGCATCGTTGAGAGTATATAGCGCAGGTTCACCGCGAGGAGAGTCCGGAATATCGATAAAAGTTCCCATCAATTGGCTAATGGGACGATCTGGCGTGAATTGTGCATCTAAACGCAGTTCCATATATTCATGATCATGTCCAGAATCTGCGGCTTGGGGTGCTGCCATTGTTTCATGAGAACTATGTGCCCCGTGTTCGCCAACATGAGTAAAAACCCTAATTTGCCCGAGATCGGATGGGACCCCATCTACCGCCAAGGTCGTAATATTGGCATAATGAGTTTGCACAGGTTTACCATTCAGCACTTGTGGTCTTTGTAAAATATAGCCAGAGGTGACATCCACCTCCCCTTTATAACCATCACCGAAAGGCTTAAAGGTTTCAGAAATTAAAGATGTTTTGTGTGAAACATCAATTCCATCTAAAGACTGTTGCTGTTGAATTAAAATACCACTGTAAATTTCTACCAGTCCTCGGCCTCCTCGACCTTGACCAATAATAATATCGTCAAAATTATCGCCGTTTACATCTCCCACTGCTAAGTTTACTTTGCCCTTGAAATAAGTTTCGTGATGAAAAGGGCTAATACGACTCAATAAACTAAAATCTTTACCACTGTAAATTTCTATTTGTGGTTTAATTCTTCCGCCTACACCAACAACAATATCTGAATAACCATCCCCATTAATATCACCGGTGGCAACGGATGCCTGATTGTTGGGGTTGAAATTTAAATTGTTAAAAGGCGTAATTTCTCCAATGAGACTATTGGCGGTAGGATTGTTAATTCTGGTTCTTCCTTGTTCTACCTCATCAATTAATGTCTGACCATCAAAAACTTTAACGGTAAATTTTTGATTAGGATTAGTCAAAGAACGTTGTACAGTGACAATATCAGTCACATTATCAGTAACATAATAATTGCTGAGAGGTTTTTGTTTATAATTAACATCGCCAATAGCAACATCAATAGCACCTTTAAAATTATTTCCGTAAGGTTTAAAATAAAGACGCTGATCTAAATCACTAGCGCGAATCAGTTCCACTTGTCCTTTGGCATTGCTTTTTGCCCCTAATCCTAACCAAGTATTGTTCGTATTAAGAATGACCCTAACCGGAGCCATCATACCCGCATCTTCATGAAACAGAATGTGACAATGATTAACAAAAGTTCCGGGAAAGTCTTTAAAATTCATCAAAATTTTAACGTTGGACGGCGTACCATTTAACATGGCTTCGCCATAGGGATTTTCAGGCGTTACAGTACCCGGTTTGTAAGTGGGAGGCAGGGCAATAGTATCGCTTAAAACACCCGCTAGGTAAGTTTGATCCATGTCGCTTACCTTAATACCGTTTATTTCTAAAACCACAAAAGAATTTTGATGTTGATGGAAAGGATGCCATTCTAATAGAGGAATATCTACCGGTAGAGAGGGGTCACTTTTTCCAGATTCATTAATAATATTCCAAACCTCATAAGTATCTAGCATCGACATAGTGAGTGGCGTTAGCTTGCTAGGGTCGCTAGAAAAATATCCACCATTAATTTTATAACTGCCCTCAAAAGTTTCAACTTCTGTATCATCGGGACTATTACCTTCTGCAATAGCTCCCCCAATATTTGCCGTCCAAACAAAGTCTCGCTCTCGTTCAAAATCGCCATTTTCAACGGCTGCGATCATTTCTTTGGTTTTTTGATCTTGCTGTTTAAGCGTATCATAAGCTTCTGGAAAAGCCCCTTTAGGAATTTCATCTCCTGTCACTTCAATGGTTGCTAACACTTGAGGCGGCCATTTAAAACGGCCATCTTTCGCTCCCTCATCACGAGTTAACAGAGGTGCTTTATCTCCCAGAATCTCCGAGGTAGCATTTGAAAGTAAATAATAAGTTCCTGGCTTTTCAAACCATTCCAGCATTGATATTCTGGACCCAGGATTAAGAATAGGCAGAGTATTGACTTCTTTTTTATTGTCTTCTATTAATCCTGAAAGGTCTGTATCCATGCCAATTAAAGACATTTCTTGAGGAATCAGTTGTCCGTTTTCCTCTTTAACCAATTGCAAGACATGAAAGGCGTTTGGGTCTTGGTTAAGAAAAGAAAACATATTCCACTGACCAGTTGCCACTTCTAAAGTGGGATTATACTGCCCGTTAACGGTATGAATCACATTTTCCACAGGACCTTTTAAAACGCCGCCACCATATTCAAATAGCAGTTGAGAAGGGTCACCAGTGGGAATTGCCGGGTCATATGATGCAGGAAGCGCATTTTTGCCAATACCCACTGCATCAGAGAGTTCATAAATGGGCTTACCGTCTTGGGTTTGTCCTAAAACTTTTAACGGTGTACCTGCCGGAATCGCTTGCTGAGGATTTTGGTTAAGGGGATCTCCGGGTTTGCCGGGACGATTAATTTGTTGAATACCGAAACTATTGAGAGCCATAAAATGCATCGGCATCTCTTTTGGGTTCCATTTGTCTAAGTCAGGAAGGTTATATTTAGGATTCACCAGCAAATAACCGGCTAATCCTGAAGCAAGTTGTTCATTGGTTAAACCGTGTAAATGCGGATGATACCAGGCAGGTCCTATTTCATGATTATCGGGAATTTTGATTTCAGTGGTCCAAGTATTTCCCGGTGGGATATTGATAAGAACATTATCTCCATGTCCTAACGGTGAAATATGTCCCCCATGAAAGTGAAAATTAGTACCTTGTTGAGGATCGTTTAAATCATTTTTCAGTGTGATCTTGAGGGTATCTCCAGGATCGACAATCAGCATAGGACCCGGAATTGTGCCATTATAGCCTCTTAAAAATTCAAAAGGGGTGGGTTTGTTGTTAAGCCAAGGAATTATTCCATCACCCGCTTTAACAATTCCAAATCCTTCGATTTCGACTTGAGTTAGGTCTTGTAGGGTCAGAGTTACTTCTAACTGTTGATCAGGCCCCCAACTAGAAAAGTAATTTCCGGAGCGCCCTTGTTGCCAATCTTGAAAAGGGTCTTTAAACAATACTTTTTGTTGATGTTGAGGCAAAACTTTTAAATAGCCGTTGCTATTGTACCCATTACTCCAATTATTGAAATTTTCTTGCCCAATAATATAGAAATCTGACAATATACTACTCATAGATCACCTAATGTATTACTCATAAACGACTTTTATCGCTTCTCGTTGCTCTCGTTAAACAGAGATAGTCTGTATTTTTGCTTAACAGTATCGGTTGTTAGCTTGCCTGCCACCAGTGAAGTTTAGGAACTTAAGCCAAGAAAAACCACATAACCATCAGCATCAGTCCGAGTCAGGCACAAGCTATAATTTCAGCAAATAAGTGATCAATATAAAAAATCGACTTGCTTGTCATCTCAAAATAAAATCAATAAAAATAAGGCATTTAAAAACAAAAAAAGTATTTTTGGGTAAAAAATAGCTAAAAAAGTATTTTTTACTTTTATTTAATTGATTAAGATTTAAAAAATACCATCAAACCCATTGTAATCATTTTTAATTGTTAACTTCCTTATCTTGACTGGTGCAACAGAAAAAAAATGAGCATATTAAGTCATAAAGCACTACGGTGATTTAGTGATTGAAAAACAAGGAGACAGAAAACTGGTTGTTAAAGCATCTATTCCAAGCTCCCTTAAGCTCAAGTTTAAGGTAATCTGTGTACAAAAAAACTTGAATATGAGTGACGTGATCGAAAGTCTAATTCGTGAGTGGATTCTAAATAACGGTCCCACAAACGAATTTGAATATCTCGAAGATGTTTTAAATGAAACTTATGAAGATATTAAAGGCTATCTTCCTAGCTCTCTAAAACTAGAGTTCAAAGTGCTTTGTACACAAAAAAAACTAAAAATTCGTTTTGTTATCACTAATCTCATCCAAAAATGGATAAAAATTAGCGAAGGAAGCGAAAATCAAACACGAATTGATTAACCCGCTCTTTAATTAATGGACTTAATAAGCTCTAATAAAAAGCATAATCAGTTGCATAATTTTCTTTAATACAAGAGTAAATCAACGAATTATGAGTACAACTTTTCCCGCAAAAACTATCAACCAAAACACCCAATTAGCTAAACTGAATAAAAATTCTTTAAGCCAAAATTCCACAACGACCGTCAGCCATGCCATCGTCAATATGTTAGAACAGATGGGGGTACAATATGCTTTTGGGGTTTCAGGAGGAGCGATCGCCCCGTTGTGGGATGCTTTAGCTCATAGCTCAATACAAGTGCTGCATTTTCGTCATGAAGCCGGAGCCGCTTTTGCCGCAGCCGAAGCCTATTTTGCCAGTAATAAACCAGTAGTCGTTTTTACCACCACTGGACCCGGCATTACTAATGCCTTGACTGGTTTAATGGCAGCCCGTTGGGAAGGAGCCAAAGTCATTTTTTTATCAGGAGCTACCTCTGCTCCGCAGCGAGGGCGTTGGGCGTGCCAAGAAACCAGTACCTACACCATGCCGCATGAAGGAATTTTTACATCAGGAACTTTATTTAATTACGCCACTACCTTTGAATCTCCGGATCAACTGCCGGTCATTGCTCGTCGGTTAGCTTCAGGTTTAGAACAACCAGGGGGTTTTGTCGCTCATGTGAGTATTTCTAGAGCTATCCAAGCTAGCAAAATTAATAGCCTATTACCTTTGGTTCCGTTTTCTCGTTCTCTAGTTACAACCACTCAGCAAACAGTAGCTGAATGTGGGCGATTATTGTCTGAGGGACATTTTGCGATTTGGGTTGGTTTTGGGGCACGCTCTGCGGCAGAAGCCATCCGTCAATTAGCTGAAACAACAGGAGCCGGAGTAATATGTTCTCCACGCGGCAAGGGAATTTTCCCAGAAGACCATTCTCAATTTGTTGGTGTTACTGGTTTTGCCGGACATGAATCAGTTTTGAAATATATGCAGGAACAGTGCCCTTTACGCACCCTGGTTTTAGGAACACGCTTGGGGGAATTGACTTCTTTATGGAATCCTAATATGATTCCTAAAAAAGGGTTTGTTCATGTCGACCTTAATTCAGATATACCTGGAACCGCTTACCCAAACTCAGAAACTGTTGGAATCCAATCAGATATAAATTTATTTGTCAAAGAGCTACTGAATTATTTTTCTAAAAACAAAAATGTTTTCACACGACTAAAAATACCAAGGCCACAACGGTTTGTTATTAATCCCAATGCCCAAACTCCTGTGCGTCCTCAAGTGCTGATGAATATGATTCAAAGAATAATAGTCGAAGGAAGTAATGCCATAATTATGGCTGAAGGAGGAAATTCATTGGCTTGGGCTACTCATCTACTGCGATTTACTCAAGCAAATCGTTATCGTATAACTACTCGATTTGCCTCAATGGGACATTTTGTTACAGGAGTAGTTGGGGCTGCCATAGCACATCAAGGCAAAGCAATAGCAATTGTTGGGGATGGAGCGATGTTAATGAATAATGAAATTAGCACTGCGGTAAAATATGCTATTCCTGTGGTTTGGATTGTTCTTAATGACGGACGCTACAATATGTGTGAGCAAGGAATGGGGTTTGAAAATTACAATAATGTTAATGTAACAATTCCTAAAACAGATTTTGTAAAAATTGCTTTAGGAATGGGCGCAAAAGGTATTCGTGTAGAAAACGAAAGTCAGATCAAATTAGCATTGGAGCAAGCTATGGCTTCTAGCGTTCCTTTTGTAGTTGATGTAGTGATTGACTCAAGTGTTGTTGCTCCGATTGGAAAACGCATTCAAAGTTTAATGGCACAAAAATCAAATCATTATTTATTATAAGGAGTAAAAGAGTAATGAATTTTTCAGTTGGCATTCGTTCAATCGGGCTGAGTTTCCCCAGTATCAAACGAACAAACGATTATTATAAAAAAAATTTTTCTGAACTGGTGGCTAATGCTGAACAACAAAACTTAGCAAAACTTTTTTCACTCACTGGTTCTCCTACTAACGAGTTTGACGAAGAAATGATGCCGTACCTATCAGACCCTTTTCGAGGTACTGTTGAGCGATGGATACTAGGTACTGATGAATCGGCATTAAATCTACAAGAGCGGGCGGCAAAAGATGCTCTTAATGCAGCGCAATTAACTATAAATGATATAGATTTAATGCTAGTGGCTTCTATTTGGCCAGAACAAGTAGGGTTTGGAGATGCTGCATTTCTTGCTCAAAAGCTTGGTTTGCAGGGAGCGGCTTGGAATCTAGATGGAACCTGTGGGGTCACTCCAGTAGCTCTGCAAACAGCCTGTTCTCTCGTGCGTACAGGAGAATACGACAATGTGCTTGTGGTTATTTCCTGTTGTTACTCTCGTTTTTTTGATGAGACGGATACTCTCTCTTGGTTTACAGGAGATTGTGCAGGAGCTTTCCTGGTAGGTCCCATAAATGGCAATCAAGGGCTTTTGGGTACTAAAGCAATACACACCTCTGCTTTAGCAAATTTGGTTTCTGCCAAGCTTCAGTCAGATGCTCAAGGACAGCTTCAGATTCGTATGAAATTAAACAAGGGAGCAAATCGAGCGATTCGGGAAACCGCAGTAGGATTTCTGCGTACCTGTAGTGAGGGAGCGATGGCTGAGGCGGGCTTATCTATTGAGGATATTGACTTTTTTCTTTTTAATACTTCTACTGCCTGGCTGGCAAGCTTTTGCAGTCGTGTATTAGGTATTAGTTCAACAAAGACTTTTAATTTATATCCTCAAATTGCTAATATTGGCCCTGTTATTACAGTAGCTAATCTTTATTACGCTGCAAAACTAGGTAAAATTCAAGAAAATGATTTAGTTTTTATTTATGGTTTTGGGGCGGCTGGTGTTGCCGCCGCTAGTGTAATACGTTGGGGAAATATAGCTTTAGGACCAGATCCTTTATCAACGGCGCACTAGGCATTCGGAACCTCGCCAACGGTACGGGTCTCACCAGTTAGGGTGTTCCCTGTTCCCTTTTGACGACCAAGTTTATTCACAACTCAAATAGAAACACTATATATCTGACAGCTTATGAACCAAAATACTTTTGCAAAAATACAGAAACCGACAACAGATGAGCGAATATTGTGGGATTTAATATCTGGACATATTAGCTTTAAAACCCTTCTGGTAGCCTATAACCTTAATTTTTTTTCGATATTTGTTGAAAAACCTTTGACCGTGCCAGAAGTTTGTCAAATACTCAAAATTGAGCATCGTGCAGCCAACGCTCTTTTATCCATGTGTCTAGCGACTGGGCTTTTACAAATTAAAAATAATTATTATTCACTTACGCAATTTTCACAAAATTATCTTGTGGAAAGTAGCCCAAATTATTTAGGTAATTTTTTAAATTTTTTGAGTGCCAATGAAAATATATACTCATGGCAAAACTTGAAAAATGCTGTACTGACTAATTCTGCACAAATATATGCGGGAAATGATCTGTTTCAAACTCATCAAGAAAAGGTAGATTTAGCACGGGCTTTTACTTATGCAATTCATGATCGTAATCTTGCTCCAGCGCAAGCGTGGGCAGATAATCTTGATTTGTCAAAAAACAAGGTTTTGCTAGATATTGGCGGAGGTTCAGGAATTTATGCTATTAATGCCGTCATGAGATGGCCGAACTTAGAAGCTATTATTATAGATTTGGCTTCTGTTTGCAACTTGGCTAAAGAATTTGTAAGCAAATATGGTTTACAAGAACGTATTAAAACTGAAATTTGTGATATATGGAATCAACCTTTTCCCAAAGCAGACATTCATTTTTATAGTGATATTTTTCACGATTGGTCATTAGAAAAATGTTTTTTATTAGCGCAAAAAAGTTTTAATAATTTAGAATCTGGAGGGCGCATTATTATTCATGAAATGCTTTATAATGAGCAAAAAAACGGTCCTTTATCTGTTGCTGCTTCTAATATGATCATGCTTTTATGGACAGAAGGACAGCAATACTCAGGTCATGAGTTAACCACTCTTTTAAAAAAAGTTGGTTTTGAGAATGTAGAAGTCAAGCCAACTTGCGGTTATTGGAGTATTATTACTGCTTGTAAACCTTGACCTTATTTTAAAGTTAAAATTTTTAGTTCTTCCAAACTTGTTATATTATAAGTAACAGTTAATGCGGAGAGAACAGGGAAAAGATTTGAATTTTTTCGTTTTTTGATAAGGCTAATAATCATAGCTATACAAACCGAAAAATTTATAAATCAGCCCTGTTTTTTTTATTCCTCTAGCGCTCCTAAAGTTTTTAAAGTGTTAATAGTAGCGGAGGTAATACCTCTAATTCCATTAATTTTCATCTTTTCATAAAATTTAGGACTTTTCATAGTTTTTAAACAATCTCCTGTCTGCATATCCCAGAGTTTAATTGTTCCATCTTCACAAGCAGTGCTAAAAGTTTGACCATCTGGACTTAACCGAACTGCCCAAATCCATTTAGGTTGCTTTGGTAAACTTTTTAGACAAATTCCTGTATTAATATCCCATAAGTTTATCAATTGATCTCCGCCACCACTAATTAAAATTTGATTATCCCGGCTGATAGCAATAGAATAGACACAATGACTATGGCCCCGTAAAGTTTTAAGACATTGACCAGTAAAAACATCCCAAATTTTGATCGTCCGATCGCTACTACTACTAGCTAAAATTCGTCCGTCTGGACTGAAAACAACAGACCAAATCCAATCTTGATGTTCATCAAATATTTTAAGACATTGACCTGTGTGAATATCCCATAATCTAATAGTTTGATCGTGGGAACCGCTTGCTAAAATTCGTCCATCTGGACTGAAAGCAACAGACCAAATTCGATGGGTATGTCCTTGTAAACTTTTAAAACATTGACCCGTAGTAATATTCCACAACCTGACTACTTGTTCTTGAGAACCACTAGCTAAAGTTTGTCCGTCTGGACTGAAAGCAACAGACCAAACCCGATGGGTATGTCCTTGTAAACTTTTAATATACTGTAAAGTCTCAACATCCCAGATCTTAATAGTTTGATCTTCGCTACTACTAGCAAAAATACGATTATTAGGGCTAAATGCTACTGAAGTCACACGATGATTATGTCCATGCCACATTTTTCGACACAGACCTGTGGTAATATCCCATAAATTTAGAGTCTGATCGTTACTGCCACTAACAAGTTTATGACCATCTGGACTAAAAGCAATAGACCATACTCCATTACTCCAACCCCGTAAAGTTTTACAACATTGATTTTTACTAAGGTCCCATAGTTTTACAGTTTGATCATCACTCCCACTGGCTAAGATTTTTCCATCTGGACTAAAGTCAACAATCCAAACGCGGGTTTCATGTCCTTCTAATGTTTTAACGCAACGGCCAGTGTTGATATCCCATAATTTTACCGTTTTATCTTCTCCACTACTAGCCAGTATGTTTGTTTTTGGGCTGAAACTAACTGAAATTATTATGTCTGTATGACCTTGTAAAATAAATAAGCATTTTTTTGTAGTAAGGTCCCAAATTTTCACAGTTTTATCGCTGCTTCCACTAGCAAGCTTCTGTCCATCTGGACTGAAAGCAATACATTCAACTCTATGAGTATTATCCTGTAAAGTCGCCAAATATTGTCTTGTGCTAATATCCCAGAGGTGTATTTTTCCGCTCTCATGACTACTTGCTAAAACTTGGTTATTTGGACTAAACGCGACTCCTAAACTTTGAGTGTCATCTTGTTCAAAAATTTTTAGACATTGCCCTGTATTAACATCCCATAACCTTACTGTTTTATCTTCACTACTACTGGCTAATAAACAACCATCTGAGCTAAAAGCAATTGACCATACTCCCCCTTTATGACCTTGCAATGTTTGAATACTTTTTCCTGTCTCAACATCCCAAAGTTTTATTGTTTTGTCAACACTGCTACTAGCAAATAAATTTCCTTTGGGGCTAAATTTAAGGGACCAGATCCACCCAAAATGTTCTTTATAAATAAATTTGTGCCTTTCTTCCTTAATTGAGTAAAGATAAATATCATTATTTGTATCACCGATGACCAAAAAGCTCCCGTCTGGACTGAATGCTAGAGAATGTATTCCGCCTAGGGTTTCAGCAAAAGCTGATTTAGTTAAATTAGCACAGGTAAAATCCGTATTATGTAATTTGTTATGCCGCAAATCAGCTTGCAAAATGGTCAGATGGGAAAAATCATAGCCTGTCAGATCAGTTCCCATTTGACAAAATAGATTCAAAATGTTACCCGCCGTATATCCTAATTCTAAAGGTGCTTTCTCTCTGAGAGCCACTAAAATTTCTTTTAAGCGGCTTTCGATATCTTGTTGGCAAGAAAAAAACCTGAACAATTCGGCGATAAGCGGCTGAACAATCAAACGAATTTGGGATTCTCTAATATAATCTTTAGATTGAGCCTTCATTAGTGCATGACAGCGAAAAAATTGAAATTTCTGTTGATTAGCAATTTCTTTGCTAACCTGCTCGATTAAAAAACTTGTGGCGTACTCCATTACTACAGGTTGTAGTGTAAAACAATCACCCTGCCGTTCAATTAATTCACGCCTAGATAATGATTCTAATTCCTCCAATAAAATTTGAGAAGAACGAGCAAAAATCATATCTTCTCGTAATTGAGATAAAGAGGCTGGTTCTCGATTAATAGCTAACCAACACATAATCTCTTTTTCTAAATCTGATAATCGAGCAAAATGTTGTTCTATGAGGTCACGTAAATCGCCAAAAATTGTGGTATCTTCTTGCAAAAATAAGTTAATATTTCCACCAAATAAATCTTGAATCGTAGTGGCTACTACTTTTAAAGCCAAAGCGTTACCTGCATAACGTTTTGTCAGTTGGGCAAACTGAGACTCTAGACCATGTACTCCTTTAGCTTTAAGAATTTCTGTCCCTTCTTCATTTTTTACCCCTCGTAATCGAAAGGTTCTCACTGGCATCACTTCACCTTCCAAAAACGCTATTTCTCTCGGTTTTTCTCGAGTTGTCAAAAGTAAGCAGCTTTGATGGTCGGATTCTCCTACTCGTTTAAATAAATTAGCATACTCTTGATAATTGTCTCGATATTGTCCGGCCCGCGTTTGATCTTGTAATAAAGACTCAAGATTATCTAATACTACTAAACAACGGGAAGCGCGAAGCCATTTGATTAATCTGGTAATTTGTTCTTTAGGACTGTCAGCTATATCGGTTATACTTTCTTGTTCATAAGATAAAAATTGGATCAGGTCATTCAAAATACAACTTAAGGAGGGTGCATCTCGTAGCGAGCGCCAAATAACACAATCAAATTGATTTTGAACTTGTTCTGCTAATTTAACAGACAGACAAGTTTTGCCTACTCCTCCAATACCTAAAATCGTTACTAAGCGGCAACGATCTTGTATTAACCATTTTTCTAAAATTTCTAGTTCTTCAATGCGTCCATAAAAAAGAGAGGTACAAATTGCCTCTCCCCAATCTTGCCGTTTGTTAGGGTTTGGAACGCTATAAAAGTTGGTGGTTAATTTTAAATTAAATGAGAGAAATAAACGTTCAAGGGTTCGCAGATCAACGCCTTCGTCACAAGCGAGGACTCTTTTTATCGTATGAAGGTCTAATCCCGTGCGCTCACTTAATTGTTCTAAAGTATAGCGCACTCCTTCATTTTCTTCATTTTCTGACTTTAGCCTCGCTTGCAAGAGTTTTTCAAGCCCTTCTGGCGTAAGCACAACCCCACGTTTTCTTTTTGGTTTAGTCATTTTTTTATATTGTTATTAAAATCACTATTTGAAAAAAGAGGTTAGGGAACTTAGTGCTTAATCACTTAGGTAATTTCAAGGCTAGTATAACCTATTTTTTATAAGACAACAAAAATCTATCTTTAGATAGAGGCATTAATTGAAACCAGTCTATAGTAACAATTTAAAAAAAACTATACTTAAAAAAATATAAAAATTGTTTAGAAAAAATTTAATTTTTTCTTTAACTTCCTAATCTTCCCTGGTTAAATCAAAAAAAAAATGAAATAGTTTGGACTATAGCAGCACAAATCTGCTAAAGCTGAATCCCCCCGTAGGAAAAAGCTAGTCTGCTCATAGGTGAGCCAAAAGTTAGTACCTTAGTGAAGTTCAATAGTCATAGCCTAAAAACCATGAAAAATAACATTGTGCAATTTAAGGGAAAAATAGGTGTACTCATTGAGGATCACTTTGATGACACAGAATTTCGTAGATTTAATGAGTTTTTTCCAGCTAACGGTTATGAAGTCGAGTATTTGACTCATCTTTGGCATCAAGAACAGTTGACTTTTAAAGGAAATGAACTAAAAGAACAAGTCACTGTTACAGTAGAGGTGAATGATATTGAGCCAAGAGATTACAAAGGCATCATTTTAATTGGAGCCTATGCGATGGATCGCTTACGCTATGAAGCTAATCCTAAACCCGGTCATCCCAATACAGCACCAGCAGTCCAGTTTTTACGAAAAGCCGTTAAGGCAATGGACGATAACCAATTAATTATCGGCACTATTTGTCATAGTATTTGGTTATTTTGTGCGGCTCCAGACATTTTAAAAGGTCGTGAAGTTACTTGTGCCCATAATGTTATTTGTGATGTAGAAAATGCCGGAGGAATTGTGATGTTTGAGGGTGAACAAACTAAAATTGTACATATTGATGGTGGGCTGGTGACTGGTAAGCATCCTGACTCAATTGATGAGTTTTTAGAAATTTTTTTAAATGAGCTAGAAACAATTAAATCTCTTGAATTAACACCCCTCAATCGTTAAAGCTTGGACACCGTGAGGGGCAAGCTTGTGCGTATCACTATAACTTTTGTTATCCAGGTATTTGATTTTTTGAAGAAAACCAGCAAAATTTTCTTGAATATTTGCCGTTTGAATTTTTCAAAACAAACCTCATCCAAATAAATTAGAAGGTCAAAATGGTTACTATTGCCAACAAACTGAAAGAACCTTTAGGACAACCTAAATATCAAACCAAATCGGGAAGAACCCAGCCGCTAGGAGCAATTGTAGATGCAAATGGCGTTAATTTTTCCCTGTATTCTGCCCATGCCACCGCAGTAGAACTTTTAATATTTGAAAAATATGATGATCTCTATCCTGTTCAAATTATCAAACTCGATCCAGCTACCAATAAAACTTTTTATTACTGGCACGTTTATGTTGAAGGGTTAAAACCTGGTGCAGCTTATGGTTATCGAGTCGATGGTCCAAATAATTTACACGAGGCAGGACATCGCTATAACAAAAACAAAGTTCTTCTTGATCCCTACTCCAAAAGTAATAGCTGTATACTTTGGAAGCGCATAAATGCGTTAGGGACAGAAGATAACCTAACAACCTCAATGCGTAGCATTGTTGTAGATCTTAATGATTATGATTGGGAAAATGATCAGTCCCCTGCCCATCCCATGAGTAAAACTATCATTTACGAAATGCACGTGCGCGGGTTTACTAAATCCCTATCTTCTAACTGTAAGCATAAAGGAACATTTGCAGGTATCATCGAAAAAATTCCTTATCTTCAAGAATTAGGAATTACTACTGTTGAACTTTTACCTGTGTTTGATTTTGACGAAACAGAGGTACTACGAACAGTAAATGGAAAACCGCTAAAAAATTATTGGGGTTATGATCCTCATAGTTTTTTTGCGCCCGAGACTTCTTATTGCTATTCTCCTACGGAAAGAAGCCCGATCCGAGAGTTCCGTGACATGGTTAAAGCACTGCATAAGGCAGGTATTGAAGTTATTTTAGACGTAGTCTTTAATCATACCAGCGAAGGAAATCACCAAGGCCCAGTAATCAACTTTAAGGGGATAGATAATTCTATTTATTACCATCTTTTTCCTTTAGATAAACAATTCTACATGAATTATTCTGGCTGCGGTAATACATTTAATTGTAATCATCCTATGGTTGATAAATTGATTGTAGAATGTTTAGAATTTTGGGTTAAAGAAATGCACGTTGATGGTTTCCGGTTTGATGAAGGCTCTATATTAGCCCGAGGTCAAGATGGAAGTCCTATGTCTTATCCGCCAGTTATTTGGCATATTGAAACCTCAGAAATTTTATCTAATACTAAAATTATTACTGAGGCGTGGGATGCTGGTGGCTTATATCAAATTGGAAAATTTCCAGGTTGTCGTTATGCAGAATGGAACGGACTTTATCGAGATGATATTCGGCGTTTTGTTAAAGGAGATGAAGGTCTCGTTAGTGCGGTAGCATCTCGTATCAGTGGAAGTGCGGATCTCTACCAATCAAATAAACGTTTGCCGACTAACAGTATTAATTTTATTACTTGTCATGATGGCTTTACTCTTAATGACCTTGTTTCTTATAATGATAAGCATAATGAATCTAATGGAGAAAACAATCAGGATGGAATCAATGATAATTTAAGTTGGAATTGTGGTGTAGAAGGGGAAACAGATAACCCAGAAATTGAAGCTTTACGCCGACGACAAATTAAAAATTTTACCGCGATTCTTTTACTGTCTCAAGGTGTGCCAATGATTTTATCTGGAGATGAAGTCAGACACACTCAAAAAGGAAATAATAATAACTATTGCCAAGATAATGAAACCAGTTGGTTTGATTGGAGTTTGTTACAAAAAAGTGCTGAAATTTTTCGCTTTTTTAAATTAATGATTGGCTTTCGTAAGCGTCACAGTAGTTTATGCCGACGAGAGTTTTTCAAAGGAGAAATTAACGAAAGGGGGTTAGCTGATTTATCCTGGCATGGCTGTAAATTATTTCAGCCTGGATGGAACGATCCTCACGGCAGTTCTCTTGCCTTCACTTTAGGAGGTTTTAACGGAGATGCAGATATTCATGTCATATTAAATATGTATTGGAATAGCCTCGAGCTAGAAATTCCCGTTATAAAAGGTAGAAATTGGTACAAGGTAATAGATACTGCCAATTCTTCCCCTAATGACTTTTTAGAGCCAGGGCATGAATTAAAAGTTTTAGGTAATACTTATTTAGCAAAAGAGCGCAGTGTTGTAGTTTTAATTTCTCAATAGTCATTAGTTATTCTCTTTCATTGTTTCTCTTTTCTCTCTTTTTTTCACCTTTCTATGTAAATGTTTTTGGAAATTTTTAGCCATGAATAAACTCAATTTCTCTTTTTCGGATCTCATTGCTGGATATGTTGTCAAATTTGAACCATTAGAGGGTAAGTTTGGAAGTTTCCATCTCAAAACTTCAGACGGTAAGACTTTTAAAGTTAGCCTAACTTCTATGACCAATGCTCAATTGGTGCGAAACTTAGGGGAGCCTTATTATAACTGCACCACACAGATCAGTTCTATGCTCGTTCCTCAGCGTTATCTTTTTGTTTATGGAATTTTTTATCCCGAAGCCGGAGAAAACAAATTTGAGGCTAAAAATATTGTTTTTCTGGGACGAACTGAGGCCGAGTATTTATTTGAAAAGCCTGACTGGTGGGTAAAACAAATTCAACAGTTAGCTGACTTTTACTTAAAATGTCAATTTGAAGATAAAGAAATTGATTTTCGTCAATACCGTACGGACCTGAGCTTAGTGGGTAGTAAAAAAAATTCCACTCGTCAGGAAACTGATACTATTTCTCGTCTTGTCTATGGTTTTGCTACTGCATATATGTTAACCGGCGACGAACGTTATCTCGAAGCCGCAGAAAAAGGCACTGAATATTTGCGTCAACATATGCGCTTTTTAGATACTGATGAACAAATTTGTTATTGGTATCATGGCATAGATGTACATCCTGATGGCAGTGAGCAAAAGATTTTCGCCTCAGAATTTGGCGATGATTATGATGCTATTCCTGCTTATGAACAAATTTATGCTCTAGTTGGCCCGACGCAGTTGTATCGAATCACAGGCGATCTTTGTGTACTTGGGGACATTGAGCGAACTGTCAATTTATTTGACCGTTATTTTCGAGATAAAACACAATACGGCGGATTTTTCTCTCACATTGACCCCATTACTCTCAGTCCTTATAGTGCTACTTTAGGTCAAAACCGAGCCAGAAAAAATTGGAACTCTGTAGGAGACCATGCGCCTGCCTATTTGATCAATCTTTGGTTAGCCACTGAGGATCATAAATATACAGAGATGCTCGAAAAAACTTTTGATTTGATAGAAAAATATTTTCCAGATGATGAAAATAGCTTTTTTGTCCAAGAGCGTTTTCATGAAGATTGGAGCCATGATCTTCACTGGTTTTGGCAACAGAATCGAGCAGTAGTTGGCCACAACCTAAAAATTGCTTGGAATATTATGCGGATGAATCATCTTATCCCTAAAGAAAAATACACTAAATTAGCCGAAAAAATAGGGCAAACTATGCCAAAAGTCGGCAGCGACCAGCAACGAGGTGGCTGGTATGATGTAGTAGAACGCTTTCTTGAACCTGGGCAAGAAAAACATCGCTTTGTCTGGCATGATCGCAAAGCCTGGTGGCAGCAAGAACAGGCTATTTTAGCTTATTTAATTTTGGCAGGTTCTTTAGAAAATCCTAAGTATCGTCAATTAGCACGAGAAGCCGCAGCTTTTTATAATGCTTGGTTTTTAGATTCTGAAGACGGAGGCATTTATTTTAATGTACAAGCTAATGGAATTCCCTATTTAGCTGGAGGAAATGAACGAGGTAAAGGCTCACATTCTATGAGCGGTTATCACGCTTTTGAGTTAGGATATTTGGCGACAGTCTACACCAATTTATTGATTACTAAACAACCAATGGAGCTATATTTTAAGCCCAAACCAGGTGCATTTAAAGACAATATTCTACGGGTAGCTCCAGATATTTTGCCTTTAGGAAGTGTTAGAATTGGAGAAGTTCAAATTGACGGTCAAACTTATTTTGATTTTGATGCTGAAAAATTGACCGTTAATTTACCTTTCTCTGAAGAATCACTGAAAGTAAAAGTGCGCTTAATTCCGGCTCAAGTCTTTTTTGATGCGACTGTGCTAGAAGTGTCCCAAGGTACGGCTAAAATTGCCCTGACAGGATTACTTGATGCCAATGCCAATGGAATATTTCAAGAGGCTTTAGAGCGAGCAACTAAACAGCCAATCCATCGGCTTATTTTGTTTTTAGAAAATTTAAAATGTATTTCCAGCACGGGCATACGAACCTTGATTTTTACTAAGCAAAAACTGGGAAAAACTGTCGAAGTTCAATTAGTAGGGGCTAGTGATTCAGTGACTAAATTATTAAAAATGAGTTCTTTTTGCCAAGGAGTCAAAATTATTCCTAAGCTTGAAGATTCAACGGTAGTCATCAACAATCAATCTAACGAGTTAGATTTAATTTTGTCAGATGATTTTGATGAAAGCAAAAATCTGTTAAACAATTCTCAAAATCCCGAACTCATGCCATTTAAGTAATAAAATTCTTCTTTTCTGGGGTTAAGTTTTTTAAGTTGACCCAAAAACGCCAGATCGCCAATAGCCGTAGAGACGTTAGATAAAATGTCTCTACACAAAAAATAAGTTCCTTAACCGCTATTTTCTTATATTTGTTAAAAAAAGCTCAATTTCAAACTTTTAATAAATTACTCAATAAAATACATCCACAAAAGACAATGGCAAAACCAGTTATTATTACCCTAGATGATGACCCACAAGTTTTACGTACTATTGTTCAAGATTTAAGAAACAAATATGGTGCTAAATTTCGGGTAATTTCTTCGGACTCAAGTGAAAAAATCTTAGAAACTCTAGAAGCTTTAAAAAAACGTCAAGAATCTGTAGCCCTTTTTTTAGTCGATCAGCGAATGCCAAAAATGACAGGAGTAGAATTTCTTGAGCAAGCAAAAGATTTATTTCCTGATGCTAAACGAGCCTTACTAACCGCCTATGCAGATACAAATGCCGCCATTGATGCTATCAATAAAGCCCAAGTTCACTACTATCTGTTAAAGCCTTGGCTGCCCCCTGAAATCAATTTATATCCTGTGCTAAACGATTTGCTCGAAATTTGGCAGGCAAACTCAATACAAGTTTTTGAAGGACTTCAGGTTATTGGGTTTAGATGGTCTCCTAAAAGCCACCAAACAAAAGATTTTTTAGCTCGCCATCATATTCCTTATATTTGGCGAGATATGGAAAAAGATTCTACAGCTATTGAGCTTTTATCAGACCTAAATTTAGAGGCATCTAAATTTCCCATAGTGGTCTTTCCAAATGGGCAAAAAATGGAGTGTCCTTCTAATCAAAAAATTGCTGAAATCATCGGTTTAAAAACCCGTGCCGAAATGCCTTTTTATGATTTGGTTGTTATTGGTGGAGGCCCAGCCGGTTTAGCGGCCTCTGTTTATGCGTCTTCGGAAGGACTTAAAACAGTTTTATTAGAAAAAGAAGCACCAGGAGGGCAAGCCGGAACAAGCTCCCGCATTGAAAATTACCTTGGTTTTCCTATGGGATTAACTGGAAGTGATTTAGCGCGACGTGCTGTTGCTCAGGCTCAAAAATTTGGAACTGAAATTATTTCACCCCAAGAAGTCGCTAGTATCTGTTTAGAAGGACAATACCGTGTAGTAACCTTAGCTGATGGCACTAAATTAAGTTGTCACGCGCTCATTATTGCTAGTGGGGTTTCTTATGTTAAGTTAAACATTCCGGGAATTGATCATTTAAATGGTGCTGGTGTGTATTATGGTGCTGCTATTACTGAGGCGATTTCTTGTCGTAATGATGATGTTTATATCGTTGGTGGAGCAAATTCTGCTGGACAAGCGGCAATGTGTCTTTGTGAATATGCTCGCTCTGTAACCCTTGTGATTCGAGGAGAATCTCTAGGCACTAAAATGTCGAAATATCTCGTTGATCGCATTGAAGCTAGTCCTAATATTTATGTGAAAGTTTTTACTGAAGTAGTAGAAGTTTTAGGCGAAGATAAACTGACCGGACTAAAACTTGCTAATTCAAAAACTGGTAAAGTAGAAACAGTCGCGGCTAATGCTTTGTTTATTTTTATCGGTGCTAAACCTAATACAGATTGGTTGCAAGATTTTGTAGAACGGGATGATAATGGTTTTATATTAACCGGACCGAGCCTGATGAAAGAAAAAAAAGCCTTAGCGGAATGGCCGCTTCTACGCCCACCATTTTTATTTGAAACTAATATACCAGGCACTTTTGCCATTGGAGACGTTCGCTCTGGATCTGTTAAAAGAGTGGCTTCTGCTGTTGGTGAAGGCGCAATGGCTGTTCAATTTGTTCATCAATATCTATCTTCTTTCTAAAAATTGTGAGGTCACAAATATGCTTGAAGTTCTGCCCCAAATTCCTCTTTTTCAAGAATTAGAAAATACAGAAAAATATAAAATTTTTCAAATAGGACATCAAATTTCTCTCAGTTCTGGAGAAATCCTTTTTAAGCAAAATGAACCGGCTACTCACTTTTATATAGTTCTTGAAGGACAAATTCAAATTATACAAAAAGTTGAGGAGCAAGAAATTTTGATAGGAACCTATAGCAATAATCAATTTTTTGGAGAAGTTCCTCTGCTTGCCGGCACCCCTCATCTCGCCAGTGGAAAAGCTGTTATCTACAGTGTGTTGTATTGTTTTGATGAGAAAGATTTCTGGCAAATTATGTTAACTTTTCCTTGTATTCGCAAAAAAATTATAGGTTTTATGGCAAATCGAATGCAAGAGTTACAAACAATATCTCTACATCATGAAAAAATGATTGCATTAGGAACATTAGCTGCCGGGCTGGCTCATGAATTAAATAATCCTGCATCAGCAGTACAGGGTGCTGTAGGATTATTGAATGAGACAATTAATAACCGCAATACTCTAGCCTCAAAAGCTATTACAGAAGCTCTCGATCCTAAGCAATTAGAATCTTTTTTAAATCTAAAAAACTATGCTGTTAAATATGCGAGTAATGCCCTGTGCTTAGAACCATTAAAACAAATCGAGTGGGAAGATGAATTAACAAATTGGCTAGATACTCATCAAGTTGATAATAGCTGGAAACTTGCCCCTAATTTAGTTATAGGAGGTATTAAGGTTGAGCATTTAGAAAAGATAAGCCAAGAATTACCGACTCAAACTTTTAAAGATGTATTGGTCTGGTTAGAAGCAATCATCAATGAATTTAATATGCTTAATGTTTTACAACAAGGTATTATTCGCATTTCTGATATAATCACTGCGGTTAAATCTTACTCTTTTGTAGAACAAACGCCTTATAAAAAGAAAGATGTCGATTTGCACGCTTGTTTAGAAAATACTTTGATCATTTTAAGTTTTAAGTTGAAGAAAAAAAATATATCGGTCATTTGTAATTATGATCATCAATTACCTTTTATTTATGCAGATGGTAATTCTCTCAATCAAGTGTGGACAAATCTTATTGATAATGCCATAGATGCTATAAATACAAAAGGAACGATTTGGATTCGTACAGCCGTAGAAAAAAATTATGTAATTGTAGAAATTGCTGATAATGGCTCTGGAATTCCGCCTGAAATTCAATCTCGTATTTTTGAACCTTTTTTTACAACAAAAGAAGTAGGTAAAGGTATGGGATTAGGCTTAGATTTGGTCTACAAAATAGTAGTTAATGAACATAAGGGAACCATTCGCTGTCTCTCTGAGCCTGGCTATACAAGTTTCCTTATTCATCTTCCTATTTCTGAATTTCGCTCTTAACTTCTTGTTAATTTATTGAAATAAGAGAAATATTTTCCCCCTAATACTTTCGGCAATTTTCCGACTCTGAGTCAACTCAGAGCTTGCACCAACTGCTTTCATTGTTGAGAAAGGGTGTAGGGTGTAGGGTGTAGGGTGTAGGGTGTAAGTGTAATATTAAGGTGTAGGGATGGCGAGCAAAATTCATGACGAATTCAAAAATTCAATTCAAACGAGATTTAACAGTTTGGCAGGAGGCCGTAAATTTAGCTACTAGCTTTAATTCGTGCCCTTGAAAACAAATAAATCCCAAAACCCCACACCCCACACCCTACCCTTTACACCCTACACCCTGTCGCCAAGAACAATTTAAATGCGTGACAGCTTATAAACAGGCAGATGAAGAAATTTTAGAAACCCCCTTATTTTCTCGCTCAAAGCGTGAATTTATCAGCATTTGGGGTTATTTCCCTCTTCTTGATCATTTTCGTCTCTCCCTTGGACAAATCTGTCGTTATTCCTTTCTGGGCTAATTTGGCTTTTAGTTGTGAAATCATCTGTCTGTAAACCTCTTCACGAGCCATAAGGTAGATGATGGTAATTTCTAGTTCATCACGTTCAAGACCCATCAGCACTCTTTTGGCAGATTCAATGC
>NC_014504.1 GCF_000147335.1 Gloeothece verrucosa PCC 7822 | reverse complement strand
AAATTTGCTCTGACTCTAGTTTAGTTGAAAGTCTTGCATCATATAACGGCTTTTCCATTCATCGAAATTTTTTTTTAACGACTAAAACCTTTACTTTGGGTTTTTTGTTTTTCTAAATATTTAGCCGCACCCTGAATATTTTCCTTATCCTCTTCGGTTAAATTACACTGACTTACTTCAATAATTCCTCCGTTTGCCCTATTATCAGTAGCGACAAACAAGGGTTCATTATAGTCCTTATGAAAGATTGTCAAGGTTGTCTCTTGCTGCTGGATTCTGTAAATATTACCAAAAAAATAAAATCCATTTCCTAATCTTTTCCCTTCCTTATTAAGAATCGTTTTAGCCGCTCCATACAGGGTATATTCTTCAGTAATTCGAGCAATTCGTTCTCTTATGAGAGGTGATTCTAATTCTTCCGCTAATTGCTTGATTTTCTTGGTTTTTGGGTTTTCTTCCCAATCTAAAAAAGCTCTGGCCTCAGATTGCCACTGAGTAAAACTATTTGTCGTTTTCTTTCTTTGAGACTCAATATCACGTAGTAGTGATGAAGTTAACTGAATTTCAGCTTGTTTGTTCTCAATTATTTCACCACTGACCCCAAAAGGATTGAACAGAGAGCGAGGTTGCCCTAACTGATTCAACTCCTGTTTTTGGGTTACGAGTTGTTTGCTTAACTTGGTTTTATGACGTTGTAATTCTTCAATTTCACTCTTTAAAGCTTTCCCTTTATTTAAAGAAGGTTCCGTTGGCTTGTTTTGTAGCCATTGCTGCACAGAACGAGCTACTGAGACGAGTTCGGCATCACTCAGTTGACTTAGTTGGTAGAGAGAGGAGGCTTTTTCAGTAGAGTCAGCTTTAGATGTACTCAGATGAGTTATTGATGGTGTGGCAAGAGGCTCACCAGCAGGGGGAGATTTTGGCTCCATATCTTTTGAAGGGGAAACTAAATCTGAAGCATTCTCGTTAGCTCGGCTAATCTGTACTGTCACCCCTAAATCAGTAGCATTAGCTGTATAAACGACAAATTCCTGTTTAGCTCGACTAGCGGCAACATAAAAACTTTCTCGTCCAATAGAAAGACTTTTTGCGGCTGAAGCACAGTAAATACAATAATCAGCCGTTTGTCCTTGGCTGCTATGTACTGTGTCTACATAGCGATAATCACTATGTAATAAGCTCGATGGAGATACAGCAATGGTTTTCCCTTTAGTTAGAAGAGAAATCTGGCCATCTTCTGTAAATCCAACTACGGTGAACCGTTGCCCGTTTAACTGTTTATAATCGTGGACAGAGATGTTTTTAGTAAAGCGCATCTGCTCACCTGGGCGAATTTCTAATTGTTGAACTTGATAGACTTCTCGTTGTTTGTATTTGTCTAGGGGAAGGGTATAATCAATGCCATTAGAGTCAATTAGGGTTACTGTGTTCGTTATGGAGTCCACATCAGAGACGCGGTAGTAAAAGTCTCTGCTAAATTGAGCATTATCGATTTGAAATTTAATGACATCCCCTCTTTGATAATGATGCGCCTTGGTAATAGCAAATTTATCAAGGTCTTTACGTTTGAGGGTTTGAATAAGGCGACTTTCACTCTCTAAGACTCCTTCATTCATTAACCCCTGACGAATTGCTGTGGTAAGGGTTTGTTTGTCGGCATTAGTTCCAGCTATAATTAGGGTTTTATTTCTGACTTCAGTAGGGCGGCTGAGATAATCGCAAGCGATCGCTTCAACTCGTTCTGTTTCAGCCGCGATTTGTTTAACTTTCCCTTGATGGTATAAACAAGAGTAAGCTTGATTGATACTAGATTCATCTCTGTCATGAGTGGCCATCAAATCAACCACTTGTTTGAGAGAGGGGTCACGTTGTCTAAGGTTCTGGTCAATAATGGCTGTAGGTAGAGAATGCTCTTGAAGGAGTTTAAAGGGTGCGCCGGCTTCAACAGCAGAGAGTTGTTTAGTATCCCCAACTAAAATAACCCGGCTATTAGTAGCCTGGGCCTTATTTAGAAGCTGTTCCATCTGTACTGATGAGAGCATCCCGGCTTCATCTACTAGAAGAATTTCATTTTGGGGGAGTCGTTCATTTTTTGTCAGTAGATAACTTGCTAAAGTTTGAGAAGAAATACCACTTTCCGTTTGTAGGACATCCGCAGCAGCAGCCGAGGGAGCTAACCCTCGAATGGGTTGATTACATAAAGTTTGCTTTAAAGCGTTCATCGTATAGGTTTTACCGACACCGGCGTTTCCTTGGACTAATACCACTGCATCGGGGCTAGTTACTATGTGGATGAGGGCAGTGGTTTGTCCAGAATTTAGACCTCTCTGTTGGGCAATGATTTGTGCTTGCTCTTGGCTTGCTAGGGGAATACGGCTATTTTTCCCCGTATTGGCCCATTGAATAATGTTTCGTTCTCTACTTAGTTGGCTTTTTGTGGTTAATCTTCCGTCAGTAGTCGGGACAAGTTCTTCTTTTTGATTAATGTGGGCTAGTAGTAAATTTGGGTCATATTTGCCCTGGCTTTGTCTTAAGCATTCTTTGAGTAATTCATGCCTAATAAAGGCAGTTTGCCGTTCTGTAAGAATATTACAAGCTTCGGTGAGCAGTTTTTGGATACTCCCTGGATGAGAGGGTTGGTTATAAGCTTTTTCTAGTTGGGTTCTGTGTTCTCTATTTATTTTTATACCGGCTTGGGTTGCTCTTTGCTTCCATTCAAGTAATTGTCGTTCTCTGTCTTCGGGTTGATGGTGATGTTTTTTCTCTTTACGAGTCTTCAAACAGACGGTTTGTTTTTGGATAGCAGTAGCGGTTTTTCGGGTTAGTCCCAGTTTTTCTAATTCAGCTTCAATTTGGTTACTACGAGTGGAGAAAATAGCGTCGAGTTTTTCTTTATCCACTCCAGCCAGTTCAAAAATATGGTCATCTGTCCATTGAATTTTACAGCCGATTTGTTCCAGTTGACGAGCAAGTTCATGGGCATAGTAAGCACCAATAGTTTTGATTTGAGTGTAGAGTTGTTCGTTGGCTACGGCTCTCCATTTTCCGTCAGGGCAGAGGGTTTGATTGAGGATAACACAGTGGCTATGAAGTTGAGGGTCTTTGTTCCTGTTATCGTCGTGGTGGAAGACGGCTATTTGGGCAGTTTTGCTTTGTAAAAGTAGCTTTTTTCCCTTCTGTTTGGTTTGGTAAAAAATGCAGTTTTTTTCGACATATTCCATTGTGGCGCGGACGGCAGCTTTGTGGGCTTCCAGTATTTGATTATCTCCCATAACGAGGGCGGCGACGCTGATGCTTTTGGGGGCGGAAAGGGTGACATCCGTTCCTGGGCGGTTATGTCGTTGAACCGGTTTACGGTAGTTCTGCTGTCTTCGTAACGGGTCGCCGTTGGGGTCTAATGCTTGGTAGGCATTGTGAAAATGTTGTTCTTGAATTTGTCCCTTTAATCCTTGTTCAGATGCGGCTTTCCCTAGCCATTCTGAGTTGGTCAATCCGTCGCCCGTTGAGTAATAGTTCTCCTGGGCGTAGTCTTTTGGATTGGTATAGCATCGACCTACGGTAGCGACCATTTTTAATTTGATTAATGGGTTGATTTTATTGTACTTTGAAAAAGTACGTTAGGTGTGAATTTTTTAGCCAGGATTAGGGGGACAAGGGAGGAGTTGAAGTATAAACCGCCTACGGCGGTACGTCCAGACCGTTCTGTGATCTGTTACACTGCTTTAAAAGAGGAAATATGATTAATTAGATCTTACTGACATAAATGGATACTGATGTTTCTTCGTTAGAACTGGCTTTACAAAAACGGTTGGATAAACTTCAGCCAAAAACTCAGACGGCGGGATTTCTGCGCTCGGTGGTTGAACGTCAATCGATGCGGATTGATGCTGCCCTGAGTAAGGGATATAGTTATGACGAAATTGCGATTGTTTTTAATGAACAGGGAATTAAGTGTAAGGGGTCAACTTTAAAGAAATATCATTTGATGGCTAAGAAGAAAGATATCAAGGATTCTCCGATTCCTGAATTACCTTCCAAGACCGAATCAACAGGAACGGCTAAAAGCCAAGCAGCCAAGAAAAAATCCTAGATTTGAGATTACGGTTTTAGGAAAAACCTTTCCTAAGTGGATTAGAGAAGTTCGTGGAAAAAGTATCCACCTCCCTGAACGTTGCGACTGAGATGACTTCTCAAGCCTTCCCTGAATCTGTAAGTTCTTGAACTAGCCTTACTGGTGTTATGATTCGAGGGGAAGTTACCGGAAAATCCTGCGGATTCCGAGTAACAATAGCGTCTAATTGATTAATGACAGCCGTACTGTATTGAATGGCATCTTCAAAATCAAAAAAGTTAAGATTGAGAGCCATTTCTATGACGGCTTCATTGACAGTAGCAATTTGGCAGAATGTCACTAGCCAATTTAAAAATTCTATCGTCCATTCTCGTCCTCTTGCCCGACGAATAATGTAGTAAAGATCCCCTACAGTTGAGGCGGAGATATAACCATATATTCGGTTTTGCTCGACCAATAACAAAACTTGTTGCGAAGCCTCAAAAAAAGGCTGACGAGATAAAGCAACGTCTATAATAATGTTGGTATCTAACAGAATTTTCACAAGTCGTATTTTTCCTTTAAAGCTTCCCATCTAGCTTGAGATGGGTCAAAGTCAGGGGGAATAGGAGGAGCATTTTCTAATAATTCTTTCAGAGATTTGACCCCAGACTTCAATTTTTTGGGCAGAATTTCATGAGGCGACGCAGTAGCTTCAGATGGAGAATCAATTTTAATTGTAACTGGCTGTAAGATGATGACTTCAACCTCACCAGGGGGGAGGTTGATAGGCTCTGTAATAATTAATTGACCGAACGAATTTATTTTTGCATGACGTTTGTAAACTGGCATTTAATTCCTCCTTCCCCGCAACTTGTGGGGAGATACATCTTCTAATAACTCATCCATTTCTTGGCTCATTTCTTCTGTATAGGGAACAAGAGAAGATGGGTCTTTTATGGCTTCTGTCATTAAAGTATCTAAAAAAAGACTCATCAGTGAACTACCCCAACTAAGCTGACGCTATAGTTGGGGCTTCCGTACTCAAGGGGGAATGCCTCAGCTTAGACTTGCGTCCTCGCGTTGGTCTTACTTCCCCTCCTACGGCAGGGACGGCTGCACCATCCGCCCATAATAATCTGATGCCCTCTGCTCTTATATTGTATGCAGCGTTCCCATCTCTATCATGCTTTGTGTTACAGTTTGGGCAAGTCCACTCCCTAACATCTAGGGGCATTTCTTCTACTTGATAGAAACAGTTAGAACAGAGTTTAGAACTAGGAAACCATCTATCAATTTCAACTAATTTACCTCCTTTTTTCTGAAGTTTATAGTCAAGAAAATTGACAAACGTTCCCCATCCTACATCAGATATTGCTTTGGCTAATTTGGAATTCCGAACCATGCCTTTGACATGAAGATTTTCTACTACGATGACTTGATTCTCGTCAACGAGTTTATGAGATAACTTATGTAGAAAATCCTGCCGACTATTGCTTACTCGTTCGTGAATTTTAGCTACAAATTTTCTATATTTTGCCCTCGAAAGACTATCTTTTTGTTTTCTAGATAATTTCTTTTGTTTCCGTTTTAGATTTCTTTCGTGTTTAGCTAAATGCTTAGGATTATCAAATTTAGAAGTTTTAGAGCCATTGTTAACAATAGCAAAATGGGTCAATCCTAAATCAATCCCTATTATATTTCCCTCAGTAGAAATCTTTGGGTCATCTCCTTCTGTTTCAAAAAGGATAGAAGCAAAATATTTACCTGATGGATTTCTGCTAATAGTTACAGTCTTAATAATTCCATCAATTGGTCGGTGGATTTTGGCTTTTATCTCACCTATTTTTGGAACAACTATAGCCGACTCTAAAACTTTGATATTTTGGGGATACTGAATTGACTGCTTATTTTTCTTTGACTTGAAACGAGGAAATCCCGCTCTCTTAGCAAAGAAGTTTTTGTAAGCAACCGTTAAGTTAAGTGTCGTTGCCTGTAAAACTTGGCTGTAGCAATCTTTTAGCCATTCTGTATCCTCGTCTTTTTTGAGCTTAGGCAATAAAACATTTAGTGCCGATTGCCCCAACCCCTTACCTGTCTTTTCATATTCCTCAATGCTTTTGTTGAGCGCAAAGTTCCACCACCAACGGGCAGCACCAAAGGTTTTAGCCAGTTGGTGCTGCTGTTCATTAGTTGGGTAAAGTCTAATTTTGACAACTTTTCTTTGCATTACTGGAATATAAAATTTACAATAAGATTGTAGCACAAATCTAAGATATATGGTGCTTCGCGGCCAATATTTTTGGTCGGAATTCATCCCCACCTAAAATGTGGGTATTTTTTTAGAATTTATAGGTGGGGACTTCTTCCGACAATTTTGTTAAATTATCTGTGTCATCATCCATAGTTTTATCAGTTGCGGCTAGATTAATGATTCTAAATAGGGGCGCATAACATTAGCCATCCGACAGAGTTTAGCATAGTGCCAAAGTTCATCCATTGTGCATCGACGCTGCGTCCAAGTTTCTCGCAGGGCTTCTAAGGCTACGTCCAGGCCAATTTTGTTACGGTACTTGAAGCAGTCGACAACTGTTTTAGGGATGTTATACACCCGCAATTGTTGCCCTACGATAAAATGTTCTTCGACCCCTGCTGTTAAAGCTTGTCCTGACATATAAACGATATGCAGAAGAAGTAGTTCATCTTTAGGGAGACGTGCTTTGTTGTCGATAGCCATCCAAATTTCAAAGGGGGCTTGAGTTGTTAGGTTATGGAAGCGAAGGGCAGATAGCAGACAAACGATTCCATGAGGTACACGCACACAGGCTTCAAAAAGACTCTGATTAGAAGTTAAATCAGCATTACTGAGGGTGTAAATACCTCGTCCTGAGCGTGTAATTAAACCAAGGTTTAAGAGGCGACGGAGATATTCTTGATGAATTCCTCGTTCTCTAAACTCTTTTGCCCGGACTATTCCCTCTAAACGAAGTATTTGTAACACTTGAGTCTCTTTTGACAGGGAAGTTGCCTGATAATTGCTCATCGCGTTTGTGACAAAACATCGGTATATATTATATTTTACCTACATCAAGTCAGTCCTCGCCACACCTTATCAATATACAGAGTATGTGAATTAAAATTGGAAAATAAGCATAAATACAAAATTTCATAGAAAAATAGCTTATGTCTATAACCGCCCAACAATTAGCCGAATTGATGCCCGATGCCACTCAAGTTGAAAGTGACGAACCCGAAATGGAAAGTAGTTTACATTATGTTCAGTTAGCTTTATTAGTTTCTTGTTTAGAATGGCTCTGGCGTGATAAAAATGATTTTTTTATAGGAGCTAATCTCACCATATACTTTAATCGCCAACAACTGAAAAATAAAGATTTTCGAGGACCTGATTTTTTCTTAATTAAGCAAACCCAAAAGCGTCCGCGCAAATCCTGGGTAACTTGGGAGGAAGAAGGTAAGTATCCCGATTTAATCATCGAATTACTCTCGGAGTCTACAGCAGAAATTGATAAAACTGTTAAAAAAGATTTATATCAAAATCGATTTCGTACACCCGAATACTTTGGGTTTTCTCCAGAGACTTTAGAGTTAGCGGGGTTTAGGCTGAGTCAAGGAAAATATGAAGAAATTATCAATAATGAGTCAGGTCAAATGTGGAGTGAAAGCTTAGGGTTGTATTTAGGAATTTACCAACAACAGCTTCGATATTTCACAGCAGAAGGTAAACTTGTCCTCACTCCCGAAGAGACAGCCGAACAACTAGCGGCACAGTTAAAAGCATTAGGAGTAGAGCCAGACCTTTAAATAAATAAAACCACAAAAAAAACGAATGGAATCTATTATGAATAAACTACCTCGTATTCCAGATCCTGATACTTCAAAACGTTTATTAGCTAATCTTCGTCGCACCCGCTTAGAACTACATGAAGTTAATTTACAATTAGAAGAAATTAGTGCCCAGTTTGAGCAGGAACTTCTTAAACAAAAGTTAAAACGGGTGAGACAAAAGCTGTCTGTTTTAGATGTTAAGGAAAGCAGCAAAGAATCTTCTGTCGGGTGAGATCGCAATTTATGACCAAAATCTTCTCTATAAGAAAGCCACGTCGTTTGTCAAGTCCCACAGGGGAAAAAAATAACATCAGCGACATAAAAAACTTAGATCGCCGTTCTTATCAAGTTTTTGAACGACTACGGGACTCCTTAATCGATAATCACTCGAACTGGTTTCTAATAATAGAACCCGATAGCGAAGATTATTTTCTTGATGAAGATGAACTGGTTGCTTACCAAAAGGCACGGGAAAAATATCCACAGGGGAAATTCTTTTTCTTCCGCCTCAATGAAACAGGAGTCAGTGGACGGATATAATCTCTGACTGTCTTGATGTAGAGGGGCAACTACTTACTATTTGAATCAGGCAAATACATCGCCGAACTATCATTCGGTCTAGCGTGTAAATAGCGCTCAGTCGTCGCCACCGAAGAATGTCCCAACGTCGCCTGTACCAAATGGAGGGGCGCACCTCGGTCTAAACTATGGGAAGCATGGGCGTGTCTGAGCCAGTGGGGGCTAACATTTCCCTCTATTCCTGCCCTTGAAGCCGCCGCTTTAACAATACGATAAACCTGAGTACGGTCAAGATGCCCTCCCCCCATTCGAGAGGGAAACACAGGGTCAGCGCCGCGACTTTTTCCTCGAATCTGACAAAGTTCTTGCCAAACCCCAGAGGGTAATAAAACCGTCCGCGTCTTTCCTCCGCTTTTTAGAATCCTGACAAATTATGACAAGGTTCTAATTCCTGCTTCTACCAAGGACTTCGGAGTCTTCTTGTCCACAGGCGTTACTTCGGGCACAGCTTGCCCTAGTTTGGCTACGGCAGTTGCTCTACTTGGGGAGACCCCAAGACCGCACTGCCTCAGATTAATGGCTGCGTTTAAATCACGGTCTATTTTGTTGTGACATTCTTGACAATCAAATACTCGTTCACAGAGGCTTAAACTTTCTTTTTTACTGCCACAAACACAGCAAGTTTTGCTCGACGGAAACCATCTATCAGCTAGTATTAATTCTGAGCCGTAAAGCTCACATTTATAAACTAGCTGTCTTTTAATTTCAGCGAAAGCTCCATCACTAATAGCCTTGGCTAGTTTACCGCATTTTAACATCCCTTTTACGTTTAGATCTTCTATGACAACTTTGCTGTGGTTTTTAGCTATGGAGGTTGTCATTTTATGGATGTAATCTTTTCTGGTGTTAGCTATTCTTAGGTGTAAAAGGGCTATACGGTTTTGAGATTTATACCAGTTAGCTGATAAGAGAGTTTTGTTACGGTTGTGGTATTGTAACTTGGTTAGCTTTTTCTCCAATTTTTTATAGGCTTTTACTCCTGAAAAAACCTGTCCGTTGGAGCAAGTGGCTAGGCTGGCGATACCTAAGTCAACCCCAAGTACATCAAAGTTTTTCTCGGTTGGCTTCGGTTCTATTTCCACCTTAAAAGAAATAAACCACTTATCGGCCTTTCTACTTATAGTTACTGAAGAAGGTTTAACACCTTGGGGCAGCCTTTCATAAGTTTTTAACCAGCCTATTCTAGGAACTTTTATTTGGAAATTGTCAACGGTTATCGCTCCGTCTAAAGTAAAAGAATCGTCTCTATTTTTCTTCTTAAACTTCGGTGAACCTCCCTTCAAAGTAAAACATCTACCCCAAGCTTCTCTAAGGTATTTCAGAGCGTACTGAGGAGCGCACTTTGATACTTCATAGTACCAGGAATACTCCGGTTTAACCAGAGCAACTAACCATTTATGAAGGTCAATTGACGTAGGAAATTTAATATGAGCTTCTGGGTTATTCTTGTTATTATCTAGGATTTCCTTAGTCAAAGCTAGACCCCAGTTCCAAGCATGACGCGCTACACCTGCGTGTTTAGCAAGCAAGGTCTTGGTATCTGAATTCGTTACTTTTAACTGGGTCTTAAATCCTAAATACATTTTAATTTTTTAATGGTATTTTTTTATTATAATTGTTAGTTTCGTTATTAAAAGTAAAAAAATATTAAATTATTAGAGCAACCTACGAGGTGATGTAAATTCATTACATCAAGGGGGTTAATCTACGGAAAATGTCAAGCTTTGTCAGGGTTTGTCAGGATTTTTTTTAGCTGATACATTCCCTCAAACCCCCTGCATAAAGCAACCGGAGAAGAATTCGATTACGCTCATCCGGTTCATTGGCAATCATCGTCATCACTAATAGATAATTAAATATTTTTTAGGCATGAGCAACACAGGAGCCATTTTCAGTTAAGCGCGTCGGTTTTCGTTCCCTTGTTACCAAAAAACCGACACTCCTGGATTGTCCAACAGAAAGCTTGACTATCCCCTATCCAAAAACAGCAGGATTTAGCGTAGCGGTCGGACTCGGTGAGCGTGTAGACGATTTATGCCGAAGCTTAAAATTTTCATCAGCCACCGAGCCGAAAATCCTGCATGGGGGTCTGGGGGAGACCCCCAGAATTAGAAACGAAGCGATTGTATTAAAAGCGGATGTACAAGGGTTTCCTTGAAACTTTTTTTTGATACAGAAGTTAATTATCGGGTTCATTAAGAATTTTGGCTCGACGCTTTTACCAACTTTTATACTGATTAACAAGAATTTTTAGCCGAAGACATTATTGATTATTAATCATTTTTATAAGCTTCTAGTTGCTCAAGGAAATTTTGAAATTCAGCAAGTGAACCAATCGTAATAGCTTGTCTATGTAAAGTTGTTAGCCGAGAAGCATCTTCAATTTGATTAATCATCTCAACTAAAGGGGAAGGAACATTACTAAACCGAATTTGAAGAACTTCGATAACATCTTCTCGTCCTTTTTGGAGAATCCCTTTTTTAATTCCCATTCGCTCAACACTGGTAATGTAAGGCATCTTTCTTTCCTCCTCGTATTGACTTAATTGAAGTTGAAATTCTTGTTCTAATTCAGATGGTAAGGTCATCATCCAATCAATAAACTGAAACAGGTTGATGATCTCTTGCCTATTGTAGCCAATTTCGTATAACCGTCTGGTTAAAATTAGCTTCCATTCTTGGCGTTTTCTTCTATCTTTTTTCGTCTCCAAGGCTTTTAAATGAGCCATGACGACGGTAGCAAAGGGATTACGATTTGATTCTAACTCTGACCAAGATCGATGATAGTCTAGCAATTTAACGAAAGGAAAACTGAAACTTACATCACAGCCAAATAGGTTATAGCCAAATTGATTTGGTCGCCATGTGTTACTCTCATCTCCGAGTACGGCAAAACTGGCGACAGAACGCCTGTAACGGTCATAAATACGGTAGTTATAAATAAACATCCGCTCGGCAAACTCAGTTTCTTGCTGACTTTGCACTTCAACGTGGACTAATACCCAAGCTTGTTCGCCCCCTAGACGATAAATTTTGACGAGTTTGTCGACTAGACGTAACCCAAGTTCTGCATCTCTAACAACTTGTTGGAGTTCTTTATCAAGAAACTCAAACCCTTTACTCCAATCTATTTGTGAGTGAGCTTGGGGAAAAAAGAAAGCGATAAAGTCCTCAAAGTAAGTTTCTAAAACATCTTTCCAAGGAGTGTCAAATTCAGTAGTGGGGTTAGTCATTCCATTCTACTCCATATATATAAGGTAAACTCTTGTAGTTAAAGGGAAATTGGCAATTTTCGCCATACCTTATCTATATAAAGTGTGTATATTGGGCACTCATTCTTCTTAATCTGTGGATTGTTCCATTGTGCTAAAAATTGTCCGTTTTTAACCATTTTTACCGTTCCAAACCCACAAACTTTATGTTTGATGAGATCTCCGGGAAGTAAAGAGTCATCGTCAACGGGAGTAAGGCGGGATAAAGCTTGCCAAAATTCGATTAGCTGCCCGTCATTCAAACTATGACGCGATTTTTTGCCGTAAGTCTGCTGTAAATAAGTTATTCCATCGGATGATGACCAACCCAGTCGCGTCATTTCAAGATTGATGTTAAAGCAGATCTGGTCAAATTCTAATGGTTCATCTGTGTCAAGCTCATTAGTCTTTTGTTCAGGGAAGCGTGTTTCTGTTACTTCCTGTTCACCCTCATTGTTTATAGTCTCTTCTAATGGTTCAGTTACAGTCGAGTTACATCCAGTTACAGGTGTTTTCTGATTAAATGTAACTTCTGTATTGCTTATGGGTTCTGGCTTTAAGTCATTTTCTGGGGGGCTAGTTACATTTTTAGGAGAATCCGTATCCCCGGTGATGGGTTCTATTTCAGAGTGAGTCTCAGTTAAGAACATTTGTCCTGATGTGGGGGAGTAATTTTGTTCCACATTGACCGGTTCAGGATCTGCAAGAGTTTCTAGATGATCTTCGATTTTTATGTAACTAGGAGATTCATTATAGGGTGAATCGCTTTCAATGAAAGGATTTGAGGAGTTACATTTTTGATGTAACTGGATGTAACCGGATGTAACTGATGTAACTTGACTATCTGAAGCAAGTTCATCTTTGGGCAAATTAGGGAGAGGATCATTATCTGGACTATTACCCCCACCCCCTGGACTATTACCACCGCAAAGATTATCATCCCCACCAGGAGGGAGATCGTCGTCTGTAAAGCAAGAAATATACTCATTAATCAGTTGTAGTGGGATAATATGACAGCGACGGGGTTTTTGTTCTGGCTCTGATGGGGCTACATAGCTGTCACTATCAAGATGACCATTAACCAAGCTGCGTTTATAAGCTTTATATTCATCAGCCGATTCGGGGAATTTTTGTACTGTGTTGAGAATTCCGCCGTTTTTTGAAATTTGAGTTTCAATGAGTTTACGGGAGTAAGGCGGCTTGTAGGTTTTCTCTATGGCTAACCAAGCTGATGACATATTAACCGCTAATCCCTTAAATCCTTCTCGCGTTTCTACGATGCGGTTATCCCATTCCCCAACAACGGATTGACCTCGTAAAGCGATCAGTTTTTCCATGAAGTCTGTAAAGGAGTCAATGGCTGAGTGGGTTTGATTTGCCGTCTTACACAATTGATTGACCGTATAATCATAAATAGCCTGGGGGTCAAAGCCAGATAATTTTGCCACTTCCATTGTGTAGTAAGTAAGAAGACCTAAACCGTCGGCCACCCGTTGATGGGCTGCCGGTAAATATTGTCTGAGGGAATGAGTTAGAGAACGAATAGAGTCCCTCTGATAGCCAAGGGCGATTAATTGAGAAAGACAACCACTGGCATTATTTCTCGCTTGTTCTAATTCATCCCAGGCGGACGGATCTCCGTCTCCATTGAATTCATGATATAAAGGAATGATTCTCGACAGACAGGCGGGTTTATTATCACCGATTAAGAAGTTACTGGTAACAATAACCGGCGAGTGAGGAACTTGCATATTTCCCCGAACTTCACGGGCACGACCATTATAGATCCGTTGGATCAGATCGTTGAGCCAATCGGACTTGTCCGGGTCATCGAACAGCAGAGGTAGAGAACCGGTTAATTTTAGTCGTTCATAACAGGCGCTTTCGGTTATTCTGACAAAGGTTCCGTTTCCGTTGACCCACCCTACCAGCGATAAGGCGTTTTCGGCTGATACGGTTTTGAGAGAACCGGCATCCCCGTAGGCGTTGAGAATGGGGAATCTTCCCTCACTCTTCATGATTTCTTGATAGTGTATCCCGGCGGCCACATAGCCTAAGTGGAACATGGCGGGGATAATTTGACTTCTTCCATGAAATTTAATCATGGCGTTGACTAAGCGGGGTAAAGCGGACGGATCTGGAGGTAATATAGTGGGAGAGGGGATTTTATCTTCTAGTCCGAGGTTAGAGTTAAAGATAATTCCTGAAACCTCTTCCGAGAGGGGATTTCCTTTTTTATCGAACTGGCAGTTAGAGAATACGTAAGTCCCGTTATCCTGTTGTCCAATTCGCTCGGCCAGTTGATAGGTTTTGCCTCCTCGATAATGGTAATAAGCGCGTAGGTTGTGGATGAAGCTGTTTAATTCTGCCGTTGATAGGTTGTTGGTAATGCCATTTCCGTACAGTTTGACAAGAGCGTTATTGAAGTCTTTGGCGGTTAAAGTATCTGCGTTACGGATTAGTAAGCTTTTTTGTAACTTGTCAAAAACTCGTTTAATTTGAATGAGAATTCCGCCTCCTTCTGAGTCGGTTAATTCCCGTTCTATTTGGAAATCAAAATTACATTTAGGGATAAATTCGCTCTCGGATTGTTCTCCTACAATTGTGCCGTTTATGTCTTTTATGGGTTTTTTCTTTTCTTTCCAATAACCGATTTCTCCTGCCCATGATGTGGGGGCATTTTTCCAGTATGAAAGACGGTTATGATTGTCATCATTTCCCCCGGAGTCGCCTCCATTACCAGGGGGGGAATAATTGCCGTTTCCATTGGAAGAATGTTGTTTTGCCCAGTTTTTTTGCTCGGCTTTAATTTGTTGAGAAATGTCTGCCGGACACTTGGCTTCAAAGGTGGGTTTATCGAGTTTAGAAATTTTTAACCAGCAACTAGAATCCCCGCCTTTATGATAGGCAGCACTGGTACACAGGGCAGGATTGTCAACGCTTTTAATAATGCGTTCAATGCGGTCTGCGTCAATTCCTAACCGCTCTCCTGCATATTGGATCAGTTCTAATGCCGTCCCCCGGTAGGCTATGCCGTTAGTGTTACACCAATTTTCCCACCCGAATAGTTCTTTGATGGTGGCGGTTAAAGAGTGAGAACGGTCATCATATAAATCAACGCCGTTGATAATCTGTTGAACTCCATTATGAGCTAACATTTCTAAGGGAATTGAGCCAGGAATATTGTTAGAAGTTGATTGAGGGCTAAAAAGGAGTTTTGGAGAAGATTCGGCAAGGGAAGAAGTATTATCTTTCTTGGTGGAATAAATAAAGTCTATTTCATCAATCTCAACCAATTTATCTGGCAAGTTAAGGTTACGGTAGGGCTTGCCCGATGGACCAATAGTAGGGCTTAATACGGTAAAGCGGCCTTCTCCTAAACATTCGCCTACATGAGTGCCGCCTTGAGTCAGAGAAAAGTTGGTAAATCCAGGGTTTTTCTTAACTCTTACTCCAATTCTGTAACCGTCGCTTTGGGTAATTTCTAATAAGGTGTTTTGTAGGGCGGGTTGGCGTTCTAGAATTGACCAAAACGCTTGTTCGCATTCGGCTTGGTTTGGGAACTGATGAAGATCTAAATCTATCCAGTGAACCCCATTATGGCCGCCTAGAGTCCCTATTCCATTGTCAGGGTGAGCAAACCATTTTTTGAGGTCAATAGCAGAGGGTAATTGATTTTGGTATTGACGGTGGTTAACAAGATGAGGTTTTCCTTTTTCATCGAGGTAACTGGGGTTTTTGCCGGTGAACAGGGGAACGGGTTTGAGTTTGTCTAAGGGACAGTGAGCGAAGCAAGAGGAAGATTGTTTAATTTCCTTGTGGTGTTGATAAGGATCTTGCGCCGGTGCTACGGGTAAAGCGGGTAAGTTATTTTTAATCAGCCAGTTAATTACTTGTTGGCGAGGGGAGGTGTTTTTTTCTGACTGGATGTCACGGAATTTTAAGGTTGTTTGGGTAGAGGAATTTGCATCGAGGCAAGGGGTTAGTGTAGAATAGTGATTAATCATGAAAGTAATTTAGTCAAGGTGAACCGACCCAACAAGGCGGTTTTACCTTGTTGAGTAATACAACTAAGAAGTCCCCTTGAAGTTGGAGCTTGGCGGGGGATTTTTTAGTGTATGGTTATAGTTTACTCCCTTTCCTTCAATCAGATGAAGGATAAATGTTAATAATAATTAAGACTTTTTCTTAGATTGACGGACTTCCCATAAATATTTGAACGCATCTAGATCTGAGACGAGAAGGGAGTTACCCGCATTGTAAGCTTTTAGACGAATGCGAACCCCCTTTTTCGGGTCACCTTTAATTAAATAATGAACGTAGCGCGTTGATACCCCTAACTCAGTAGCCAGTTCTTCTACCGTCCAATAGCCGGGGACAGCAGGTTCTTTCCGCTTGAGTGGCGGATCGAAGTCTTCTGGCTTTATATTCATATCTGGTGTTAAGGTTAGGGTCACTCTTTATAATTATGCTTGTGAAAGGGGTTACTATTATTTCACTTATAACATAAACGCACCAAGTCAAGAATTGATTGAAATCTGAATTTAACAATAATCAATTAAAGACAGTTCTAAAAGAAGGCTTAAAGTAAACATTTCTTTCCCATCCGCCCAAAAAAAGAACGAGCTGCACACCTTCGCCAACAGTATCTTCGCCAGTTCTGCCTCGTTCCCCTTTTTTTGGTGACAAAATGACACCAGCTTTGTTAGAGTGAAGGAAAATGAGGAGTAATGTAAGATGGCTAGTACCTCTCCTAAAGATTCCCGTGTGACCGCTAGACTTCCTGCATCGGTTAAAGAGACGTTACAGAAGGCGGCGGATTTGACGGGGGCAACGTTAAATCAATTTATGGTGGCGGCGGCGGTTAAGGAAGCCCAAGAAATTATTAAGCAGCAACAGGTGATTTACTTATCTTCTTTTGATGCGGATAAGATTTTTAGCTTAATTGAGAATCCGCCTGCGCCTAATGACCATTTAAGGGCAGCTATCCAACGTCATCGGGCTTTTTTCAGTGAAACGGATTGAACTACTCAGTAAGGAGCATAATAGGGAAGGTTTTGACTGTGGAGAAATCGCCCTCAATCAGTTTTTACAGCGCACGGCACGACAGCACATCCAGAAAGGGTTATCTCGTACCTTTGTTTTGGTAGATAGTGAGCAACCGTCAGTGATTATAGGCTTTTTTACTTTGACCTTGTGTGAGGTACAGGTTGAGAGTCTGCCGCCTCGTTGGGCTAAGAAATATCCCGCGATTGTGCCAGGGGTAAAGTTAGCAAGGCTGGCGGTGTCTAATGACCATCAAAAACAAGGCATTGGGTCTATTTTATTGGTAGAAGCGATGAAAAAGGCTCTAGTGATTGCGGAGAATGCGGGAGTGATTGGGTTGTTTGTGGATGCGAAAAGTAATGAGGTTAAGGGCTATTATGAGCGCTTTGGGTTTGAGGGGACAAAGGAGCATCCTTTGTTGTTGTTTTTGCCGTTATCAAGTGTTAAGGGATTGATTGATGCTTGATTCTCTTGAAATAGGTCAAACCTATTCTCGAATAGGTGTTGAGAAGTGTCATTCTCGCAAACCTTTTTAACTAACTGTCAGAACCATTTTAAGATGATAATAATAGAGTTAAAGGAAAAAACCGCCTTTCGTGTCCAGTAACGCCCTCACATCAATACCAGAGCCATCAAATTTGGTCTTAGATGAACCTCTGCCCTTAACAATGCACCCGGCGGCGGTATATTTAGCCTCGCTAGGAGTAGGAAGCCGGCGCACCATGAGAGAAGCACTAAATGTAATCTCCGGGTTGCTAACCGATGGGACTTGTGACGCAATGACCCTAAACTGGGCGGCTTTAAGATATACTCATACCGCCGCCGTTCGCTCGGTATTGATGGAAAAATACAGCCCCGCGATGGCCAACAAAATGCTCTGTGCCCTGCGACGAACCTTAAAAGAAGCTCGACGCTTAGGCTTGATGAGCGCAGAAGATTATGATAGAGCCGTAGATATCGCCTCAGTGCGAGGAACGTCTTTACTGCGGGGACGAGCGCTTCAAAAAGAAGAAATAACCGCCCTAATGTCCGTTTGTATTTCAGATTCAACCAACACCGGAATTCGAGATGCAGCCCTGTTAAGTATTCTAATGGTGGGGTTGCGACGTTCTGAAGTGGTTAATCTCGACTTATCTGATTTTAATGCTCGTACTAGGGGGCTGACGATTCGAGGAGCTAAGGGAAAAAAAGACCGAAGTAATTATTTACCCGTTTGGGGGGTGGAAGCAGTACAAGATTGGTTGAAAGTGAGGGGGTATGAACCAGGACCGTTATTATATCCGCTCAACAAAGCTCGACGAATTATCCCTAGACGAATGAGCGAACAAGCGGTAATGTCCGCTTTACAAAAAAGAGGGCAACAGGCAGGAATAGCCTCGTTTTCTCCCCATGATTTAAGAAGGACTTTTATTAGTGACCTTTTAGATGCGGGGGTAGATTTAGTGACGGTATCTCAATTGGCCGGCCATGCTTCTCCTTCTACTACGTCTAAGTATGATAGAAGAGGAGAAGAAGCGAAAAAACGGGCGATCGATAGGCTGAATGTACCATACAAGAGCAGGGAGATAAGGTAGTTGATTGCTCATTGGACTTTTTTTGTTTACAGTTAATGTGAGCCGAAGCATTTTTGTTGGCAAGCCACTACACTTATTCCTCTCTCCACAATAGTTCCATCTCTTTCTTAATTTCTTCAGGAGAAAAGTTTTTGCCTGCTTTGATTTCTTTAACCCAACGTTGTCGTCGCTGGCTCATTCTTTGCTTTCTTTTTTTATCTTGTTCATCAGTCCACTGACTCTTGATATCATCCCACCAGGCAACGAATGCCTGAAAATCTTCTACTGCACCTGCTTTGTCTCCTATCAAGAGTCTGGCAAAACCGCGACTATCTCGATAATAATTTTTCAATTCAGAATTAGCTTTTTCTAATGTATTTTCACAGGCATACATCACTTGTGCAGCATATCCATACTTGCTACCACGCCAACAAAGTACATTCCAAGAATCAGCGGATATTTGTAGTTCTTGGTAGGTGTTTTGTGCCTCTTTATAGGCATCAATAGCTTCATTAACTTTACCTTGGATGACAAGCCTTTCTCCCTTCTCAACCAGAGCTAAAGCCGCTAACTCTTTGGCTTTCTTCTCTGGATTAATTTTTAAGGTTGAGTCAGACTGTTTTGCCTTTTGGAACATCTCTATAGCGCCGTCAATATCGCCTGCTTGCGCTAGTTCTTCACCTTCTGCTCTCCAATCCCTTTCAACTCCATCGCAAAGGCTGCGATCTCCTTTTTCAACTTTGGGATTATTCTTCAGGTAGTCTCGTACTAGGTGACAAGCTTTCACTCGAATTTTTTCTAGATCCAAATCTAAATCCCAGAGAATTATTTTTCCATCTCCGCCAGCAGATGCTAGGGTTTTGCCATCTGGACTGAAGCTTAAATTATAGACATCATTATTATGTCCTTTAAGAGTGGTAAGTAATTTGCCATCTAAATTCCAGATCCTGACGGTATCATCTGCGCTGGCTGTAGCAATTCGTTTCCCGTCTGGATTGAACTTGACATCATAAACTTCTGCTTGATGTCCTTGAAGAGTTGCAATCAGCGTTCCTTCAAAATTGTAGATATTTACCGTCTTGTCAAAACTAGCTGTGGCGATCTTTTTCCCATCGGGACTAAAACTAACGCTAAAAACTGTATTTCTGTGATCTTGTAGGGTTTTCAATAAAATTCCATCTTGATTCCAGAGTTTGACTATTTCGCCACTCGCTGTTGCAATTATCTTCCCATCCGGACTAAAACTGACACTTTTGGTAAAATCACTCTTTTCATCTTGAGAATTATCTTCTAATATTTTGATCAAAGAGCCGTCACGCTTCCAAAGTCTGACAGTTTTGTCATCACTTCCAGAAACGATCATTTCGCCGTTTGGGCTAAAACTTACTCTATTGACAAATTCTCGGTGTCCTTTTAAAGTAGCGTATAATGTACCATCATTTTTCCAAAGCTTGATGACTTTCCCCCTACCAAACGTGGCAATTAATTGGCCGTCCGGACTAAAGGTTACACCCCATTCGGTTTCTTTCCCATCCCAAGATTCCTTTAGTAAGGTTTCATTGGAACTCCAGAGTTGGATTTGAGAGTCTCCACCTACTGAAACGATAGTTTTCCCATCGGGGCTAAAGTTGACACCGTATGCCCCACTGGAATGACCTTCCAAGGAAGTAACTGAAATATTCTCAGCATTCCACAGTCTTACTGTTCTGTCGAAACTAGCTGTAGCAATCGTCTTTCCATCAGGGCTAAAACTGACACTTGAGGCTATATTTTGATGTCCTTGTAAAACATCAATTAAATTTCCATCCGTTGACCAGAGTCCTGTAAGTCCGTTATTAAAAGTTGCAACTATTTTACTACTATCTGGACTGAAAGCTACATCCCGAACAGTGAAATTTTCCTTTGTTATGGTTCGGAGCCATTCTCCATCCCTTGACCAGAGTTTGACATATCCTTGAGCATCTCCTATAACTATGCCAGACCCATCGGGGCTGAAACTTATAGATGTTAAGTCCGCATTTTTGATACTTTTGACGAGAGTTCCATCGGGTTTCCAAAGCTTGAAACCATCGCCACTAGCTGAGGCAATCAATTTCCCATCGGGGCTGAAACTTATATCCTTTATCGGCAGAACATTTTTTTCTAAAGTTTTGAGCAAATTGCCGTCAAGATCCCAAAGTTTCACACTATTTCCATCAGTTGTCGCTAGGGTTTTCCCATCGGGGCTGAAAATTGCCTTGTATAGTCGGGATTTTATAGTTTCTGTTTTTATTTTGATATCTTGCTCACCAGTATCTGGACGATAAATTCGCAGTGTAACCTCTCTACCCGGCTTACCCTGCAATTCACTCTTAATAATTTCTGCTGCACGCTCTACACTTTCTAAACCAGTGGTTTTCTGGCCATTGATGGACAAAATAAGATCGTCTTTTTGAAGTCCTGCTTTCTGGGCTGGTTTATTTTTTGATACTTCCAAAATAATTAAGGTAAATGTATTTTTCCCTTCGGTATCTGGTTTGTCTCCTAAACGAATACCTATACCTGTGTATTCTTCCCCACTCCATTGATTCAATTGCTTGCCTGATAAATCCCAAAGGCGAACTGTCCCATCATCACCAGTTGTGACAATTTTTTGTCCATCGGGGCTGAAGTTCACGTCGCGGACTGTTCCTTCATGTCCCTTTAGGGTTGTTACTAAAGTTCCGTCATGGTGCCAGAGTTTGACAGTTCCATCGCCACTGGCTGAGGCTAACATTTCTCCGTCTGGACTGAAACTTACATTGTAAATCGGGCCTTCATGCCCTTCTAAGCGATTGCGCTCTCGCGTCGAGTTGACTGCCTCCTGGAGTAGGGTGGCTAACTGGGTCTGAGTCTGGTCGTTTGCCTTCGCTCCTTGTGTCAGGCGGGTCACACCTCTTAAGCTTTCCAGCAGGGCATCAAATTTCTGATCAGAAGACAAAAGTTCTTGTGAAGAAGCATTGAGTGCTTTAACTTCACTGTTTTGTGCCTGTTTCTTTTGAAATTCCGCCCTCAACCCTTGCAGCACGGCTACCCCCCCTAGCACAACAGAAACAGCTAATCCCCCTGCCAGCCAAGAAATAGCTCGTCGTTGGAGGCGGAGTCGTTCAGCTTGAGAGCGCTCTTGTTCGGTCTTCAATTGCTCTCGCAGGTCGATACTTTTCTGGATGTACTCCCGCTCATCTGGACTCAAATCCGACTGGCGCTTATGCAGCCAATCTTCCGCCGTGGCCAACGGAACCCCTCGCAGCAAAGCTCCTTCATCTCGCCCAGTGTTTTCCCACTGTCGCCTTTCTTCCTTGAGCCGGTCTTGCCAGACGCGAAAATCGCGGTTAGCATTCATCCAATTGCGGAGGCACTCCCACTCACGAATCAGTGCTTCGTGAACGACCTCTACCGTTTCTTCCGCTTCTATCTTGGTTACTACCTCTGCCGTGGCTTGATTCTGGTCGACCACGGTTTTTTCTTGACGCCCGGTGACCACTAGGCGGGCATCTGCTAGTCGTTTGACTAGACCCCAGTTGCTTTCGCCAATATCAGCGCGAGTTGCGACGCGGCGGGTGTCTTCTGTCCCTTCCCCTGGACGCACGAGTTGGATAAAAATTGATTGGGCTTGCTGCTGTTCTTCAGGGGTTAGTTGTTCAAAAACTTCATCGGCATAGCGGGCTAGTGCTACCTTAATCCCACCAATTTCGCTGTAGGCCGCGTGGGTGAGCAAACCTTCACTGCGTTTTTCCCAAAGTTGGGTGAGGGCAAATTCCAGTAAGGGCAGGCTGCCGGGTTCTTCTTCGACTTCATCGAGAATTCGCCTCGTCAGACCAGGTTCCATCTGTACATCAAATAGCTCGGCGGGTTTGACAATCGCATCTTCGAGTTCCTGGCGGGTCATTGGACCGAGTTTGATGTCTGCATTTTGAAGTGCGTCGGCAAAGGGACGAGAGGAAAGGACTTGTCCGTAAAAGTCTGCCCGCAGGGTAAGAACTAGGGTGAATCTAGGTGCCTCTTTAACGGTATCTAGCAACCGGTCTAGGAAGCACTGGCGTTCTTCTGCGTCCCGGCATAGGGTGTACAATTCCTCAAATTGATCGATGGTTAAGAGGAGGCGGGTATCGGGTGTTTCAGAGAGGATTTCTGCTATTAATTCACGCAACAACCCCTGTTCTTTACGCATCTCAGCAGCCAGTTGTTTTATCCTGAGAAGCCGCTCAGTCCGGCCGATGTTGGGGTCCAAAAGGGGGACGAGGGCGGTAGCTAAATTGTGGAAGGGGCGGTCTCCCGTGCGGATGTCAATGATTTGCCAGTTTCCCGCTTCCCGCAAACGGGGAATCAGTCCCGCGAAGACAACGGAGGATTTTCCACTGCCAGATGCCCCAATTACGCCGACTAGAGGCTTGTCTTGTACTGCTGCTACCAATTGTTCAGTGAAGGTCTCGCGCCCAAAGAATAGCTGCGCGTCTTCTTCTTGGAAAGCAAACAGCCCTTGGTAGGGTCGAGTGGGCATGGACTGTTGAGCTTGCTGTGTTTCCAGAAGTTCTTGCCAAGTTTTGGGAGTTTCTGCTGGATTTTGGCAAATGACTGGCAGCCAACTGGCACAGGGAAAGTCCCCTTCCAGTCCTTGTAGCCTTTCCCGCGCTTCGCGGACTGAAGTGTATAGGGACTTGCCAGAAGAAAAAGCCGTCAGAAAGTGCTTTAAAAATTCCTCAGCTACTCTGTCAGGCACTGGTTCTCGCATGATCACCATCTGGGGAATGTAGAGATCCGCTAGTTCCCGGGCCAGTCCTATGCCATCGCAAGAATTGAAAATAGCCAAATGTAATCCCAGTTCAATGGCTTTGCTGAGGGCGTTAGTCAACTGGGAGATGGTTAGGCTTTCGGTTGGGTTAATGTAGATGCGTCCCTTGTCCCCTTCCGTTTGGCTGTGGCCAGCAAAAAAGAGAATATCCCACCCCTGATCGTCCCACAGCCATCGGTCTAATTCCTGGCGATCAGGTTCTACTAAAAAAATTGTTTCCGCATCGGGAAGGTTTTCTAAAAGCTTTCGGTCTGCTTGAATGTCAATTCCTGATCCATCTCCTAAAATAGCTAGGATTCTGATGTGGGTTCGGGGAATAGTAGGGGGAGATTTGTCGGGACGGATGTAGTCAAGAGGGCTGAGGGCAAATTCGGCTTGGCGGAAGTCACGGAAAAAGTCCCACAGTTGCCACGGTAGACGTTGGGCTAGATCGTCATCAGTTTCCACGATCACCTGCACTTCCTTGGCAGGATCTAAATGAGAGCGTAGTTGTTGGTCAATGCGGCGAAATTCGTTGCTTTCCAGCCAGGCATTGATTTGCTTCTGTAGCTGCCCAGATAAATCATTAAACTCCGCTTCGGAAAACCCAGTCGCCTCTTCTTCTTCTATCTCAATGGCGGAACTTCCGCGCAGCCTCAGCCGCTTGTAGCAGGCTTCGTAGAGTTGCTGCCACTGCCGGAAAAGGAAGGCCATATCTCTATCTGCACTCAGTTTTCCCGTAAATTTTTCCGGTTTGGAATTGTCATCAGACCATATTTGGGCTGTAACTGAAGAAAATCCCGCTCCTAAATCCCGCTTTCCTAGACTGATTACCACGACTTTGCTCATGATCAATCACTCCGTTTCTTCTAAATAGTTTGCCCTATTCAAGCCCAAATTTTTCTGTAATTTGGATTTGATCTAAGTATATCTCTATAGTAAAATATACTTCCCCGATCAGCTTAAAACTTTTAAGCTTTATATAACTATCTTGACTCCGGGATTGAACTTCTTGGAGGATTTCGCCTGAATCCGATAGCAGTCTGAGAATGAGAGAGGGGGGCAGGTAAGGTTCTTCTCCTGTCGCATGAACTTGCACCCGGATTAAAACTTTCTGCGCTTCTTGAGGGGCAACTACTACCAGAAGCGCAATGACTTTCCCGTCAGGGGTTAAGTTAATTTTCTTAACCCGTTCTTGCAACAAGCCCTCTTTCCTGAAACTGTAAGCCAGAGCTAGTTGGCGATCGCTTAAAACTGATTCGAGGGTTAGCCAACCAGCTTTTGCTGCTTCTGTAAAGTTCTGCTGTAGCCATTGTCTTAAATTGGTGATAATCTGGCTAGGCGGTTTTTCTATCAGCCCTGTTTCTGAAGACATTCTCTCGATCTTTTGGTTAAGGAAAGTCTTATTTTTCTGGGCTGGCACAAATTCCGAGGAGTAGGGCTGAACTTGGTTGTAATAGGTGATCGCTTCCTGATACTCTTCTCTAGCTTCTTCATAGCGTTCCAAAAGCATCCAGTAATCCCCTACCGCTTGAGCTACTTGACCGAGTAAAAATCCAGTTCTTTCCTGATTTCCAGTAGTATTCTGCATTTTTCCAAATTTCTCCCTTGTTTTGCTCGATTAAAAACGGTTAACCATTCTTTGACCCCCCGCTCCCAATTTTGGCAGAAGGCATGATAAATAGCTTCAGGGATATTGCCCTGTTTTCGATAGTATTGCTCCAAAAAAGAATGAGCATATTTGGTGATTTCTTGAGAAGACTTCAGATTAAGACGGCGTATTAGAGGATGGATACGGTACCAATTTTGCCCACGCTGCTCTGCTTTCCACACGAAAGAAAAACGAGTCAAACAACCAAAAGAGGCGTTGCTTGTACTAAAATTAAGAGATTGACCTAAAGCCATATAAAGTTCCTTGTTAAATGCGCGACAAGCACTGAGGGCTTCAACTGAATCTCTGATTTCATCGTCTACGTAGTACAATAACCTTTCTATCAGTTCCTTGAACTTCTGCTCTATCTGAGAGCAGTTCGGTAATGTATCTAGGGTCGGCGTTTCTCCTTTTTCGCGGGCAGCCAAAACGGCATCAGCACATAGGCCAATTAGTAAGGGATGAACCTGTTCAGACTCTACACTCGCATAGGCAATTAGCAGATCATGCAGATTCGCCTCTTCAATCCCAACTCCTTGCAAATATTGCCGGGCATCCTCAACTTTCAAGTGCCAGACAAGCTGAGTATCTAACTTTTCTTGAGGAATCGGCCACCGGGCTGCCTCTACCCAAGTCGGGAGTTCTCTTCCCGCCACAGCCACCACAATTCCTGCTGATAAATCTAGATGAGTTAACAGGCATCGTAGCCATTCATCTTGCTGGAAAAACCGCGCTTTCCCGCGATTGCGCCAATCTCCCCAAAAAGCCTCATGGGTATCAAAGAAAAGTACAGTCCGTTTTGGAGCGTTAGGTTGGTACATAGTCCGATTCAAATCTTCTGCCCACAATTGGGGGAGGACATCGATTAATTCCTTATCAGGGTCGAGTTGAGTGATAGCCTCAAATTTTTCTTTCTTGAGACCTCTTCTTTTGAAAGCCAGTGTCAGGTCTTTTCCCAGATATTTAGCAACTAAGTCTAAAACGTTACCAGCAAGTGTTGGCAAGCTGTTGAAAGGAGATGGTATAAAATTTTCAACAAGTCCAAATAACTCGCCAATCAAATAAAGTTCTGGCGTGGGGAAAAAGTTTTTTATCAACTCATCTGTCAACTTTCCTTTCTGTTTCCAGTACCAGACACAAGCATATTCATACAGAGGGAAATAAAGTTTGTAGTTTAACTGGGAAGCGGCTATGACTAAGCGCCTGTGCAGCGTAAGCAAGCCGTAAAAGGGATCTTGTGGCCTTTCCTCATCAATGGGTTGTTGAGCAAAATCTAGTTTAACTATTGGCACATTTTCGGATTCCCAGTCTGTTGCTTGTTGGATAAAATTAGAAATTTCGGCATTAGATTTTTTTTTTAAAGATTCCCATACGTCTTTTTCAAAACACTTACAGCATTTTTCTTGTAAGAATTTCAGTAACAGTGATTTACCATTGCCACCGTCTCCGTAAAAAAAAAGAAATTTGTTGAGTGGCGGCTCTTCGTTTAAGTATTTGACAAATAGTTTCGTCAACTCATGCCGATCTGTAAAATGTTGAAGGGCGAGATTCCCTTCCGTAAGTGGTAGTAGCTGACTATTCTTATCACTCATGGGTAGGCAACTTTCCTTGCGGTATAGGTGCTTTTATTTAGAAGTATAGTCTCTACAATTGGAGTATGCTTAAACCTAGTGGCGTGGTTTTTAAATCTCAGTATTAGGATAACACTTTGCAACCTGAAAACGACAAGAATTTTATTAAAATAATTTAATAAGAGACTGCCATGTTTATAGACAACGAGCGTGTCTACTAGAGATCCTGTGTCTACTTCAACTTCGTCCTGCCGCATCATCGCCCTATTCAACCAAGCTGGGGGAGTCGCCAGTGCGATTCGTTCTCTCTAAACCTTGGAAAACAAAAGTTTCAGCCGTCTGAGGCTCCAAATCCAAGGGGGACGAGAGGCAAGGTAAAACGGAACAACTAACCGAACCTTGACAACTTAATTCTCGATGTAGGGCGAGAAAGGTCAAACCACTAGCAGGAACGACCATTCAATTCCCTACCCTCTAGGTGATAGAGGACAGCAATATCCCCAGAAGGTGACATGACAAACCACAATCTGACGCGGGATGTAAAGCGGGTCAAGCCTGAAAATCGGTAAGGTACTCCCGCAAGCTAGATGGGTATGACTAGCGCAAGCAAACCTATGTTTGAATCTTCGTAACCGCCAACTTGCCTACCCGATTTCACGGGCAAGAGTCAAAAGACACAGCCGTTAGTAGAGGTTATTTGGCTATAACCTCTAATCACCCAACAAAGGCTCGGAGAATAGTAGGAGTCTAACCCCATCGCCAAACGAGAATTAGGAACGAAGTAACCCGTTAAGTATCTCTTAGAAAGGTCGATTTTCTAAGTAGTCAGTCAGGCGCATGGACTTAACGGGAAGGATTGTTTCAAAAGCCAACGCCTAGAGTAACGTCTAGGATAAGCTGACAGAAACACTGTTATGTGGAAGATAGAAACTCTAGTAAGAGACTAATGTCATGGACTCAGCTAACAAACTGAAGTATGAATGGGAAACGATCCCTTGGCGCAAGCTAGAGGTACAAGTTTTCAAACTCCAAAAACGTATCTATCGAGCCGGTCAAAGTGGAAATGTCGTACTTGTCCGCAAGTTACAAAGGCTTCTGATGAAATCACTAGCAGCCAAACTCTTAGCAGTTCGTCGGGTAACACAAGATAACAGAGGAAAACGTACTGCGGGGATAGACGGAGTTAAATCCCTCACCCCGAAACAACGGCTAGTTCTAGCCGAAAACCTCAACCTTTCCGACAAATCGACTCCAATCAGAAGGGTTTATATTCCTAAACCCAACAAAAAGGAGTTACGCCCACTCGGAATCCCGACTATGACAGAAAGAGCCAAACAAGCCCTAGTAAAACTAGCTCTAGAACCAGAATGGGAGGCTCGATTCGAGCCACACTCATATGGTTTTAGACCCAGTAGGTCAGCCCATGACGCTATTGCTTACATAAAAATTGACATCCAAAGACTAGACAAATACGTTCTAGACGCGGATATCAGCAAATGCTTCGATAAAATCAACCACTCGGCACTTTTAACCAAGCTCAACACTTTCCCTAAAATGAGAAGACAAATAAAAGCTTGGCTAAAAGCAGGAATTATGGATGGGAATAAACTCTTCCCAAGCGAAGAGGGTACACCACAAGGAGGGGTGATCTCACCGCTACTAGCTAACATAGCTTTACACGGATTAGAAGAATACCTCACCAGTCACGTACCAAAAACCGCGTATATCAACAAAAAAGTAACCAATTGGAAACTAACGGTTGTTAGATATGCAGACGACTTCCTCATCCTCCATAGAGACCTAAATGAATTACTAAGAATCAAGGCTCTAGCCGAAAAATGGCTTTCAAATATGGGATTGGAACTCAACCCCAACAAAACCCAAATTGTACACACCTTTAACTCACATGAAGGAAAACAAGCGGGGTTTAACTTCCTCGGCTTCCACATTAGACACTACCCTGCGGGGATAAGAGACCGCAGATATAAATCTGGTGGATGTAACCAAGGAGGACACCGTTGGACACAAATAGTTCCCTATGTAGTCCTAATAAAGCCAAGTGCCGAAGCAATCAAGCAACATAAGCGAAAACTAAGTCAAGTCATAGATGGATTGAAGACAGCCCCACAATCTCGACTAATCAGGGAACTAAACCCAATTATTAGAGGATGGGCAAATTACTACAGTTCAGTCAACTCAAAAGAAACTTTCTCCGATATTGACCACTGGCTATGGATAAAACTTAGAAGATGGTGTTTACGAAGACACCCCATGAAACCTGACAAATGGGTCTACAACAAATACTGGCACGTTGATGAACGACATAAAGGTAAGAAATGGGACTTTAACGATGGGGAACTATCCCTAACAGAACATCGCCAAACTCCCATTAACAGACACATCAACGTGAAAGGAGACAGAAGCCCCTATGACGGAGATTGGATATATTGGAGTACCCGACTAGGGAAATACCCCAATATAAGAAGCCCAATAACAAAACTACTGAAGACCCAAAAAGGGAAATGTAGTAAATGCCAACTGTACTTCAGTCTCGAAGATATCCTAGAAATTCATCATATAGATGAGAACAGGAATAACAACAGACTAACCAATCTCACCGTTTTACATGGACACTGCCACGATAATATACACCGATGACGAGGTACTCATATCAAGAGCCACCTAGCAGAGGAGCCGTGTGAAAAGAAATTTTCATGCACGGTTCTGAAGCCGAGTCAAAGAGGCGACTTTTTGGCTTAGGTTAACAAACTACCCTCACCCAGAACTTGGGCTATCATCTCGCCAAAAGAAAACACCGTGTCCTACTCATCGACATGGACCCACAAGCATCCCTAACAAAATTCATGGGGTTAATTCCTAAAGAACTCGACAAAACTGTTGCCGATGCCATCATAGAAGAACTTCCCTTACCCATTCATACAGATATACATAGCATGGACTTAGCCCCCGCCAATCGTCTTCTTTCTGGGGCTGAAATGCAGTTAGTTAACACTCCCCTACGGGACTTTCGCTTAAAAGAAGCCATCGAACCCGTCCTAGAAGAATACGACTTCATTCTTATTGACTGTCCCCCCAGTTTAGGGTTACTCTCCTATATAAGTTTAGTGGCCGCCACTCACGTCCTTGTCCCCATAGAAACTCATCTCAAAGCCTTTGAGGGAACTGACGAACTCCTACAAACCCTAAACTCAGTGAGAAAAGCCAACAAAAAACTCAACATAGCCGGATTTGTCCCCACTCGCTATGCTAAAAGCAACTCGGCTGATGTGAGAGCATTGGGAGCTATCCAAACACAACTCTCCTCCTGGGGCAAAATTTTTCCTCCTATTCCTCGTGCTACCGCCTTCGTGGATGCCTCTGAAGACCGTGCCCCCCTTGCGGTTTATGACCCCAAACATCCCGCCCTTCCGTTATTAGAGCAAATCGCGCAATCGTTAGAAACTTTAACATGAGTCCAAGCAAACAAAAAAAACCCTTTGCCGGCAAACTCACCACCCCTTCGCCCAGTTGGTTAGAGACTTCAGAAGACCAGACAACATCAGCCCCTAAATCATTGATTAAGTTGTCTGACATTCATCTCCCCCCGACGCAGCCCAGACATTACTTCGACCCTCAATCTTTAAAAGGGTTAGCTGACTCAATTTCTGAGCATGGAATCCTTCAACCTTTATTAGTTCGACCCCTTGAAACAGGTGGCTATGAATTGGTAGCCGGGGAACGGCGCTTGAGAGCGGCTCATCAGGCGGGGTTAACCGAAGTGCCAGTAGTCGTGAAAGAACTAACAGATGAAGCAGCATGGCAACTAGCACTCATAGAAAATTTACAAAGAGAAGACCTCAACCCGGTTGAAGAAACCGAAGGCATCCTACAACTCTTAGCTCTTAAATTAGGGGTAGCCATTACGGAAGTGTCTCCTCTACTCCATCGACTGCAAAAAGAACAAAAAAATATTGCGACTTCAAGAGACAATAACGTTATTGGAAAAGAGATTGAGGAAGAAACGCCAGCTACGAATCCGGTTAATGTTAGGAGTGAAGAGGAACTTGGGGAGACAGACAATAACGTTATTGGAAAGAGCGAAGATGATGAAATCACACCAGACAATAACGTTATTGGAAAAGAGGAAGAAGCCAAGAAAAGTGAGTCTAATTCCCCGTTAACGGTTATTGAATCCGTCTTTAATGACTTAGGATTAATGACTTGGGAATCCTTTGTTAACAATAGATTGCCCTTACTCAACCTCCCTGAAGACATCACAGAAGCCTTAAGAAAGGGACAAATAGCCTATACCAAAGCCAAAGCGATCGCCGGTGTCAAAGATGATGACAAACGAAGAGAGCTACTAACGGAGGCAATAGAGCAAGAACTTTCCCTTAGCCAAATCAAAGAAAAAATCATCGCCCTTTCTTCCAAACCCCAATCAACGACAACAGAAATATCAGACCGTCTCAAAGAAGCTTATCAAAAAGTCAAAAAAACTCGACTTTGGGAAGATAACACTAAACGCAAAAAACTTGAAAAGCTGTTAAACCAACTGGAAGCTTTAATTAATGAGACCTAAAATAAAAAGAAATAATTAAGATTTCTCGTTGCTGTGCTTGATGAGTGTCTAAGCTGAAAAAAAGTCGCCATAGATAAAGTGATGGTTGAAGCGCTCGTCGCGTAGGGTGAGGAGTAACAAGCACTAATGTCTGATTTAACTAAAATTAGAAAAATAATCAAAGCCTGGGAACACTACCTCTACTTAGAAAATTTAAGTAATGCGTCGGTAGAGGTGGGAAAAGACGATAACCGAAAAATTTGGGACGAAAATATTCAACTGGTAGGCAACCAATTACTCATACCACAACCTCTTTTTCAACAATTTAAAAAAACTTACTCTACCCTAGAAGAAAGCAAACAACTAGAAGATTTTAAAATTGCCGTTTCCTTTCCTCAAATTTATCGGGTACGAGCAGGAGAAAGAAGCTTTTTTCCCCTGTTCACTGTCGACATCTCAAGTATATTTAGTGGCAAATACCGCAGTCGAGGATGGGATTTAACAGAGGGGTTTTTGTTTCAACCAGTTATCCCTAACTTAATAGAACTCTATTCTTTAGACGAAGAAGAAGCCGAAAACTTAGTCATCCAGGAAGGACTTAGAACTTTTCTCTCTGAAACCTTTAAATTTAATTTTTCTACCCTACAAGACTTTTTAGACTTGTTAAAACAACCCGAACAGAATTTATCCTATAAACCTATTCCCTACCTGCTGCGTTTTGACTACGTTTCTTATACCCACAACCTTAAAAAAGACCTCCGCTATCTAAGCCAACAGCAATTTTGGGACTGGGCAATTCCTGGTCATCCGGCTTATGAATATTTCTTTGGTTCACCTCAATCCCCTCGCCATGACGTATTGTTTCTAGGGGCTTTTCCTGGCTCTCTTCCTAATAAGTCCCAAGCGGATGCCCTCAAACACTTCTATGTCTCATTCCTTACGGCGGTTATCGGCCCCCCTGGAAATGGGAAAACCTCATTATTGGTACATATTATTGCCATTTCTCTTGTTAAACGTGCCCATCAATTAATCACAACGGGAATTGATGAAAGTAATCTGACTTTAGTAACAAGTACCAACAACCGAGCAGTTACTAATGTAATCGAAAAACTAGCAACCGAGTTAGGAGACAACTTCTTCTATTTAGAAGGGGGACGGAAAGATTTTATCGACAAACAGGTTATCCCTAAACTACTAAGAGCAAAAAATTGGTTAGAAACTGAGACATTTAACGAAACGTTATGGCAACAAATTTCTAGGGAAATAGAAAAGATCTCTACTTCACTTCAGTCTCAACCCCAAATAGACATTGAAAGAGCGCATCAACGGGAAAAGGATTTACAACAAAAAGAACAGTTAAATAGAGAAATTGAGTCTTTACAAGAGCGTCTATCAATACTAGAACAACAGCCTATTACTTCCCCTGAATCTAACTATCAGCAATATCCGATATTAGCTTATGAGCAGATAAAAGCTGCCCTTGAACGAGCCGTAAAGTCTTTTCCCCCAGTTGATTTGGAGCCATTATTACAAAACTCTCGGTCTTGGTGGGAGCGTTTATGGTACTCGCTAAAGAAACTTTGGTTAGATATTACTCACTCTAGTTCTCGTCACATTTTAAAGCGTCTGCACAAAGAAATTCATGCGCCGCTAACCGCCACTCTAGCTACACCTTTTCCTTTTCAACTTCCCCTAACTCGTGAATCAACCGAAGCATCTTACTCACAGGTGGCAAACCAATTAACCACAGCCCGGCGGTGGCAATTAGATGAGCAAAGAACCGAAGATTCTAACACCGGTCAAATCAATTCAATTAAAAGACAAATTAATCAGTTAAAAAACTCATCTTCACTCATTGAACAAAGATTAGCCGCTTATCCAACCGAAGATTTTTTCACCCGTAACCCAGTGGAATATCATCAACAACAACAAGAGTTGTTTCTTTTATCTTGGCAGTATTTACAACAGGAAGCACTGCGGAGATCCGATGAGGTAATTCGTTCTATTGAGATTTATATTGATGTCATTAATTCAGAAAAAAATCATGATGCTTGGTGTCGATTTACCGCTAATTATTCTTCAATTCTTGCAGATGTTAGTTTACTGTTTCCTGTATTTGCTAGTACCCTTCATTCGGTAAGAAATCTATTTCCTTACCTAAAAAAAGGTTGTATCGACGTTAGTGTTATTGATGAAGCGGGGATGATTCCACCCCATCAACCCCTACCGGTATTAGTTCGTAGTAAACGGGCTGTAATCGTAGGAGATCCGCTACAATTAGAGCCGATTGTTCCCTTTAGCCAATCGACTATCGAGCAGTATCATGAACAGGCATTTACAGAGCAAGGGTTAACGGATGCTGACTATTTTCGTTACAGTCCTACGGCTATTTATACCGCCACCGCTTATCACCGGGCTGCCGGTGCATCTGACCAATTAGGGGATATTGGCAACGGAATTATACTCAATGAACATTATCGATGTGTTGCTCCGATTATTTCTTTTTGTGAGCGAATTAGCGGTTATAAGCTAATAATCAAAACCCCTTTTAAAGAATCTCGACTTGGAACTAATTTGATTGCTTACCCAGTTGATGGGACAATTGCTGACCATGTTAATCCAGAAGAAGTGGATGCAGTAGAACGTTTACTTGAGCATCTTCTGAATGCAGGTTACTCTACAGATGAGATTGGGGTGATTTCTCCCTATCGCGCTCAGGCTGATGCAACTAGAAAGCGTGTAAGAGAAGTTTACACAGATCTCGATAGAGCCAGCATTGGGACGGTGCATAAGTTCCAAGGGGGACAAAAACCGGTTATAATCTTCTCAACTCGGCAGTGTCGGGATACTGATAGCTTACTCTTTATTAATCGTCGTCCCAATTTACTCAATACTGCGGTGAGTCGGGCAGAAGAGTTATTTATTTTGGTGGGAAATACGAAACGCCTCCTTCAGGAGGAAGGATATCTTAAGAAACTGGTGGCTCACATTCAGCAATTTGGGGAGATTCGGCCATTGCCGTGATTACTTTTGAGGAAAAATTTCCATGAATTCATCTCGTCGAACAGTAAAAATTTTTAATTATATTGAAGAGTTAGATGCTTTTACTGTTACAAGTGAATACCAAAAAATAGCGAATACACTTGGTTTAAATGAATGGAATCCTGTGGTTTGGATAGGTAGATATTTTCTTCTTGATAACGATTTTGGAGAGCATTGGTTTGATAATTGGGAATTAAGAGCAGAAAAAGCAGAAAAAGCGGCGGTGCTTGGACTAGATTCCATTGACTTATTCATTATTGACCCGGAGCGTTTTCAAAACGGTCGTGATGGGCCACTCCACAGTCCCGAACAACGGAAACAGTTTTGGACGGATGTTCTTATCTCTTTAGAATTAAGCTATGAACTTCTGTGCAACGAAGCTAGATTATATAATGCTAAGGTAAAAAAAATTTTGCCGGAAGATTCTATTGAAGATTTAGAATACCGTATCAATCGCTTATTATCTGAAGATTTGTAGCCTATGAAAATTCTTCACGGGACTTGGATTCCTAGAACAAACAACGAGTTTATTCAACTAGGGGAATTTTATCTCTGGGGAGAAACGACTTCTCCTAAAAAAAGACGGAAAAATGAATCAGAAAACCGCCATCCATTCCAGTTGGACTCCGATGAACTCTCCGCTTTTTTAGTTAATGACTTAGGACTAAAAGAAGCTTTAAACAGCAAAATTTATCAGAAATTTTTTACTAAATATTTTATCCTCCCTAGCAGAGGGGACGCTCCTCTTCCTTCCCTTGAATTAACTCGTTATCTTGAAGCTGAAACCGAATTATCCCCTGATTGTTCCTGGAAAACCTGGGCAATTAACTGTTATCAGGTCTCACCAATTATTAAACTTCTTAATGACCTTCATTTTCTCTGCCTCACTAACGCCTTTGAGTTTCAATTTGGGGCTGATTTACTCTTCTGGTATCACTACACTCAATCTTTCAAGCAAGTTATCCTTAAAGACCAATATATTCCGTCCCTAAAATATCGAGAATTATCAACTCCAAAGGGAAAAAGTAAAAAGACAACAAATTTATTTGAAATTTATCCGAGTTGGGAAATTATCTCTCCCGCTTACGAAACTAATATTAAACAGTATATTGATTATATGCCCCTTGCCTGTGTTTCAGGCTATGATAATTTGACGGATGCGATCGAATTTTACGACAAAGAAACTTTGCTGCGTCATTTCTCCGAATGTTTACTCAATGAAATTATAACCAATACCGCTTTTCCCGCCACTTTTCAAAAAAAGCTAACAGAAAGTCAACTTCTCGACGGCTGCATTAATTTTCTTCCCTCCCACCAACCTTGGAAAGATCATACCGCCTTAGAAGAATATCGCCAATGGCTTCCTTGGAAACAAAAACTTCTTTATGCTCAGAAAGATTCATCTTTTTACCTCTGTTTTCAACTAATGGAAGCCGAAGAAAATTATCCGGATAATTGGCATATTAATTTTTTTGTCTCTTTAAAACAAGACCCTTCCTTAAAACTCGAATTAGACGATTATTGGCATCTTAATCAAAAAACTCAACAAACCATTAAAAAACAATTTGGTCAAGATTTTGAAAAAGATTTACTGTTAAATTTAGGCTATGCTGCCCGAATTTATCCCCTAATTTGGAAAGGGTTAGAAACCGATAAACCTATCGGCTTCTCTTTAACTTTAGAAGAAGCTTTTGCCTTTCTGTCCGAGAGTGCTTGGGTTCTAGAAGATGCAGGTTATAAAGTTATTATTCCGGCATGGTGGACACCGGAAGGCCGTCAACGAGCGAAAATTCGCCTCAAAGCTTCTCCTTCTAAATCTGCCCCAACTTCAGCCGGCAAAGGTTATTTTCAACTAGAAACCATTATTCAATACCAATACGAACTCGCTATCGGCGACCACCCCGTCACGGAAAAAGAGTGGCAACAGTTGGTCAAGGCAAAAACGCCCCTGGTTAAATTTCGGGGTCAGTGGATAGAATTAGACCAAAAAAAGATGGTTGCTATGCTGGAGTTCTGGAAAACTCATCACGAAGAGAAACCAGAACTAACCCTGATGGAGTTAATGCAAAAAGCCAGTGAAGTTAATGATGACATTCAAGTCGAATTGGATGAAAGTTTAGCCGCCATGATGGCCAACTTAAAGGACCCGACGCGACTAGAGGAGATTGAAAATCCAACGCAGTTGCAAGGGACTCTTCGAGAATATCAAAAACGGGGAGTCTCTTGGATTCAATATCTTGAACAACTTGGGTTAAATGGGTGTCTGGCCGATGATATGGGACTGGGAAAGACGGTACAGGTAATTGCCAGATTAATAACAGAAAGAGACTCTACAGCAGAAGTGTTACCCACTCTGTTGATTGCGCCGACTTCTGTTGTGGGAAATTGGAAGAAAGAAATTGAAAAATTTGCGCCTCATTTAAAAACGATGGTGCATCATGGGGGAGAGCGGCTAACTGATGAAGCAAAATTTAAAACCGCACTTGCTTCACACGATATTGTGATTACCTCTTACACTCTAGCCAGAAAAGACGAAAAACTGCTAACGAGTATTACTTGGCAACGAATCGTCATTGATGAAGCACAAAATATTAAAAATCCCAAAGCGGCACAAACTAAAGCGATTTTGAAACTTCAGTCTCGTCATCGCCTTGCTTTAACAGGAACTCCCGTAGAAAATAGACTGTTAGATTTATGGTCAATTTTTAATTTTCTCAATCCAGGTTATTTAGGAAAAGAAACTCAATTTCGCAAATCTTTTGAAATACCGATTCAAAAGGACAATAGCCAGTCTACTGCTACAGTTTTAAAGAAACTCGTCCAACCTTTCATCCTGCGCCGCGTAAAGACTGATAAACAGATTATTAAAGACTTACCTGATAAAGTTGAACACAAACAGTATTGTAATTTAACTGCTGAACAAGCCTCCTTATATGAGGCGGTGGTGAAGGATGTTATGGAACAAATAGAAGAAACAGAAGGAATCCAACGTAAGGGATTAATCTTATCCACTTTAATGAAACTCAAGCAAATTTGTAACCATCCTCGACAATTTTTGCAGGATAATAGCGAGTTTACCCCAGAACGCTCTCATAAATTAGAACGTCTCGGTGAAATGGTAGAGGAAGTTATCGCCGAAGGGGAAAGTCTGTTAATTTTTAGCCAATTTACGGAAATTGGCGAAGCGTTACAGCACTATATTAAACATACTCGGCACTACAATACTTATTATCTTCACGGTGGAACTCCTCGAAATAAACGCGAACAGATGATTGCCTCTTTTCAAGACCCAGAAACCGACCCGTCAGTGTTTATTCTTTCCCTAAAAGCGGGTGGGGTGGGAATTACCTTAACAAAAGCCAATCACGTCTTTCATTTTGACCGTTGGTGGAATCCCGCCGTTGAAGACCAAGCGACAGACCGGGCGTTTCGGATTGGTCAGCAGAAAAATGTTTTCGTCCACAAATTCGTCACTTTAGGGACTTTAGAAGAACGAATTGACCAGATGATTGAAGATAAAAAAAAGGTGGCCAGTTCTATTGTTGGGTCTGATGAATCTTGGTTGACGGAATTAGATAATGAGAGTTTTAAAAAGTTAATTGCTTTAAATAAACAAGCCATTATGTAAACTCGAATAACTCACCAAAAAATAATTAGAAAAAGGTGATGATATGGACATCATACTCAAGCCAGAACAAGAACAATTTATTCAAGAAAAGTTAAAGAGCGGTAAATATAAGAGCATTGATGAAGTGATTATTGAAGCTTTTCGACTGCTTGAAGAACAAGATAAGCACTATGAACAATGGGTAGAAGAAACCCGCCAAAAAGTAACAGTTGGACTAGAACAGCTTGACCGAGGCGAAGGGAATGAGGTCGAAGTTGTTATTAATCTGCTCAAGGATAAAATTAGAGGAATGCGTGAGGCTTAAGGGTAAGATACATTATTTTTGTGAGGTAAAACATGGCAGAATTTAGTTAAACTTGGTGGGGAAAACGATTCATCGAAGCCTTAGAAGAGTTTACAGAGACAGCGAGGTTGGGACGGGGACGTTCCTATGCCCGAAATGGCAAAATCAAGGAATATTATATTGAAAACGGGAAAATTACAGCCTTAGTGAGGGGGTCAATCAATCCCTATTTCGGCGTTTATAAAGAACCTTTATACAATATAAACATTGAAATTAAGCCGATTTCTGCAACGGATTGGTCAAAAGCCCTGAGCTATATCGGCTCAAAGGCAAGCTGGGTTTCTAAGCTGCTCATGAATGAAGTCCCTGATAACATTGAAGAAGCATTTTCTAAATATAAGCTGCATTTACTTCCCTACAGTAGTAAAGACTTTAAAACTAATTGTTCTTGTCCCGATTGGGAAAATCCCTGTAAACATATCGCCGGAGTCTATTATTTAGTAGCATCCGAATTAGACCAAGATCCTTTTTTACTATTTGAACTGAGAGGAATTTCACGCTCCCAACTGCAACAGGAACTCGCAAAAACTCCTCTAGGAAAAATTCTCTCCGATGCGATGAATGAACAAGAAATTGAGCTTGAAGCTGTAGATTCTTACTATACCCAACCAAGAAAAGTAAAGGCATCATTACCATGTTCACCAAAAGACTTTTGGCATGGTGAAAAGCGCTTACCCCAAACCGTCCCTTCAGCAAGCACTGGAGGCGTGAGCGCCATTGTCGTCAAAAAAGGAGGTGAGTTTCCGCCGTTTTGGAAAAAAGACACTTCTTTTATTGAGGTGATGGAGGATTTCTACCAGCGCGTGAGAACGAAAAATAAAGGGGCGTTCTGAAAAAAGTCAGCAACCGATTAAAGTTTCCAATAACGTTATTGGAAAAAAAATTTATGAGATAAAATCAAAGACGATAGTGTCCTTGCGAAGCGCAAAATTTGCCGTTCAATGAGCCGGTTGGGCGCGTTGAACTTTAATAACCGCGCTGTGGCAATGCCAATTGGAGTAAGCCCGTCAATATAGGGATTATTGAGAGTGAAATGTTCTGTCCATTTTTGGCGACGGGGGTTAAATAAGGGAATAATTTCACCAGTGTTGAGATCTATTGTGGCCAAATCGGAGCCTTTGTGACGGTTACAAGACAAGCAGGAGAGGCAAAGATTAAGGGGCGTAGTTTGACCGCCATGTTTAATGGCAATAATATGGTCAACTTCATGGCTATAGATGGAAAAATCTTGATGAATCAGGCAGTATTCACATTGACCTTGGGCACGTTCAATCACAAAAGAGCGGAGTTCTGCACTCATTTGAAGACATTTAGTTGATGGCGTTGACTGCGTGTGCTTTGAGTAATATCATCAAATGTTCTAGCTGTTGATATGTATCTAACTCCGCCGTTTCTAAGGGGGTAAGTGCAGATTCTCGGTTTTTTTCCAGTAATGTTCTTAAACGTTCTTGAGCTTGTGGGGAAACTTTAAAGGCGATAATTTCATTTTTGGTAGGACTATGAAGAAGAAAGTCCAAAACTTCAGCATAGATGTAGCGGACTGCAAACATAAACGCTCCGACCTGCAAACAAGAGTCTTCTGAGCCAGAATTATTTGCAACTGAAAAAGTGAGTTGGGACAGAATTAACTGCAACTGAGACAAGATTAACTGCAACCAGACAGCAAACATAAATCTGAGCCAGAATTAAATACAACTAAAAATTGGCCGCCTTCAGATCTTGCCCAAGTCGCTACTACAGTAACTACTGCTGTAACGGAAGTGCCCGTCGCTCGGTCATTAATTAAATGGGTAAACCGGCTGCTAACATTTGTTCGCGTAACTCCTGTGCCCGCACTGCATCAAGTTGTCCACCGAATAAAGAACGAATTTCAGCCGGCTTAGTATTAAACTGTTCTGCCAAGCTTTTTACGTTGTAACCATGTCGAGTTAATGTCGGTTCTAAATCATCAATTTGTTTTGAAAGAACTGACTCGATAATATCAACAGAAACGGTTTTTTCTCCCATTTGATAAGCTTCCTCAAAAGCTAATGATAAATGCTGCTCGATTTGTAGAGGAGTTCTTAGTCGAGATGCTAATAAATCAATCGCCTCTGGAAGTAAAATATCTTGTAATTGTGTTTTTTCTGGTGTACAAACTTTGACTAACCATTCGATATATTCCCGTTGAGAGCCTATTAAACCATCCAAAGAAAAAACCGCCGCTCGATAGCCAATTTCTTCCATTGTTGGACGACGTAAATCATTTTTTAACTTCGGATGTCCAGCTAATACTACTGAGAGAATGCCTCCCCCATCTTCGACGACTTCAATTAAACGTTTCAGTCCCGTTAAAGTTTTACTATGTAAATCATGGGCTTCATCGACAAATAAAGCTACCGGTTTTTTGCCTTTACGGATTAATTCTCGGAGTTCTCGTTCTCTTTTTTCTCCTTGAGAAGGAATTTTAACAGTTTTATCGGCACTAAGATCGTAAAAAAGAGCCGAAATTAAAGTTGTCAAAGTCGCTCGATTTTTGTCTACTGAGAGAGATTTAGAAACCAGAATTTTCCCTTCTTTAATCAATGCGGCTTGTAATCTACGTAAAGTAACAGTTTTGCCACAACCCACGACACCTGTCAGTGCTACCAACCGCCCCGAAGCGATTGCCGCTTTAATCTCTTTAAAAAGCTGTTGTTGATGGACTGTTTCATAATAACCAGCGCGACGGAATTCTCGTACTAAGCTATAGTGTTCCATCACTTCAATGAGCATGAGGTTCTCCTTTTTGATGAGGATAAAAGTAAGCCCGTACCTGCTCAGTGATCTGCTTTTTGTTCAAAGTCTTCTCTAAAAGCCCTTCAATAAAAGCTTTTTGCTCATCTCCTAGTTTAGCCAAAGGTTGCCCTAAATAGTCAGCAATTGCTCGTTTGGCACTCAAAATTGTCGGGTAAGTAAATTCTTGAAAAGGGTCTGGATCTTGAAAAGGAATTAAAGTTGGTAATGGTGATTCAAAGTTGACTAGAGTCAGGGAACTATGTTTTTTTAATGCTTCTAAAGGCAACTCAATTTGCTTGGCTAACGCTTCAATCCGTTCAGTTCGTTCTTGACGCTTACTTGTTTTAAATTTACGGTAACGATGTAAGGGGATTGGCCCATCAATAGGATGAAATGGACCAAAACGTTGTTCATCTTTTTCGACATATAATTCATTATCAAATAAACCCCACCACAAAGTTACGGTTTCTCCCGCCAAGGACGGTTCGACTTCATAAGCTACTCCATCGACTGAAACTCTAGCCGACCCATCGACTTTTCGACGTTCGGGTTCACGAGCAAAAGTACAAAATCGTTCCCAGCTACACATTTGACGGATTCCTGTAGCGGGTAAATGGCGCATCCAGTCTTCTAATCGTGAAAGATTTCCTTCCCGATGTAACTGGTTGTTGTAATGTAACAAATATTTTATTAACCATTGATTAGCTTCAGTCTCAGTTTCCGGTTGATGAAAATGATAGAGCGTTTCGTGAGCTTCTTTGACGGTACGAAAAGGTCTTTCTACCTTTCCTTTTGCCCTAGCCGTCATTCGCCTTCCATCTTTGCCATTGGGAACATGAGTTTTTACAGAGATTCCTAAGCACTCCATAACATTTTGAAAAATTCGACTTTTGGCGATTGGACCATTATCCATGTAGAGCATTTGTGGAATGCCTTGAAAGGGAAATTCTTCGATTCCTTTAGCACTCATAGCATTAAATAAAAAGCGTAAAGCCGCTTCTACATCTTCACCATAGACACAGCGATATTCCTGATAACAAACTCCACTACGATCATCAACAATACTGTAAATCATTAACTGAGGATTTCCTCTACCTGGCTCAACCCATGATGGATGAGAAATGTGTTTTAAATCTGAGGGACTCAGGTCAAATTGCCAGCAATCGTTACTATATTCGGCTTGAAATCTAACACAGGGGGGCTGTTGAATTAGATACTGATGCTCATATCCCCATGCTTTTAAATAATAATTGACAGTGCTTTTATTTAATAGACCTTTTGGGGGTTGAACAAATCCTTGAGGCGTTAAGAGTCCATATTCTTCAAGTAACTCGATTGCTCGTGCTGTCGACAAATGTCGGCCTTTTTTGTTTGAGGTACGAATTTTAAACGCTGCTATTACCTCACAATAATGCTCCATTTCTGGGGTTGAAAGTTTTCTGGGTTTCCCTCGGTCTGCCCGATGTGCCGACTTCGGTCGAGATAACAAACGTAATGCTCGGTATAAAGTGTCGATTGAAATGCCGTATAGAGTGGCTGTTTCCTCCATTAATACCCGCCGTTCGTGACAACGAGGTGGCAGCATCTCCAAACGCTGTTTTAAAACGACTAAAGCTTCAGGGGGTATTTGTTTACGCTTCACTTAGGTTAGGGATGCCTCCGCTACGTAACTGTAGAGAGTGGGTTTAGAAATGCCCATCATCTGACAAATCTCAGAAATGGTATGTTGTCCTTCTTTATAAAGTTTGACCGCCAATTTCCGTTTATTGGGTTCTAGGGCTTTTGGTCTGCCTCCTTTACGCCCTCTAGCTCTGGCTGCTTTTAAGCCGGCACTCGTGCGCTCTTTGATGAGATTACGCTCGAATTCTGCCAATGCCCCAAACAGATGAAAGATCAAACGTCCCCCTGAAGTGGTTGTAGTAATTGATTCGCTTAGACTGTGTAACTCGATCCCTCGTTCTTCTAGGGTTTCCATTGTTTGGATCAAGTCTTTTAATGATCGTCCCAAACGATCTAAACGCCAGATTACTAAAACATCCCCAGATCGGGCTACCGAGAGGGCTTGTTGTAAGCCAGGTCTTGCCACCTTGACTCCGCTTAAACGATCTTCATAGATTTTGGTACAGCCTGCACTTAAAAGAGCATCTCTTTGAAGATTTAGGTTTTGGTCATCCGTCGAGACACGGGCATAGCCAATAAACATATTGATCGACTAAGTGCGTTAAGAAACTCGTCAACTACCATGATCTCCTAACTTTGATTAATTTACTGAGTTTTTTAACCACAGAAGCTTGAATTTAGGTTAGCTAAAACACAAGCTTTGAGGGGAAAGAAAAGGAAGATTTTCTTTACTGCTAGTTGCAAATAATTCTGTCCCAAGTTTATGTTTGCTGTCTGGTTGCAAATAATTCTGTCTCAGTTGCACTTAATTCTGGCTCAAGTTATCTTTCTATTTGCAAATAATTCTGTCCCGAAAGCTCTTTGTTTGCAGGTCGGAGCGTTTATGTTTGCAGTCCGCTACACATAGACAGAGCTTGTGTCTGTAATTGGGACTTCTGCGCCCCGGTCTGTGGTTTCAAGCAGTTGTGCTAACAATTGGGGAAGACGCTCTCGCAGAGGTTCTAAGCGGCTGGCTAGTTCGTCGGAAATTTGAATGGTAAGTTCTGCCATTGTTATTTCTTGAGATGGGTTAGTTCGATTTTTAGATTTTTGAGGCTGCCTATAATAAGAACAGAATTTTAGCAGAACGAGAAATAGCCGCCTCGCGCCTCAGCTTCTACTAAATTTTCCAATTCTTGCTGTTGAATAAAAGAAAGGGCTTCGCTCCTTTCAACGGCTTCATGAAACTGCACTTTTTGTTCCTGTAATCGGATTTGTTGCTGTGCTGTAAAAAAATCATCGGGTCGAAAAGAGGACACCAGTTTTGTCACTCGGATACACCTCCCTTTA
>NC_014503.1 GCF_000147335.1 Gloeothece verrucosa PCC 7822 | reverse complement strand
ATTCTTCCTCATCCTCTTAATAAAAAACCACTTCTCCAAGTTCATAAAGACAAAATTTTCCCGCAGAATCATCCCAATAAACAATAGCCGCTTTCCTTAAAACAAACTTATTAGAACTTCTTTCATCATACCGACGACAATCAAAAACATACTTAACCGATTCATAATTATGTTCGTTAATAATTAAATTTTTCTTCGGAACTAAGAAATAATGGGGCGTTTTAAATTGAGGAACATCTGTTATCCAATAGCTGCCACTATCTAATTCCTCAAAGGTAATCAAAGAATCATAACCCGCTCTTTTATCCTCAACACTTTTTTTTGTTGCTGTCACAATAACTATCTGCTCAAGTAGGGCTTTATAATTATTATTATAAAGAGAAATTAAGTCATCTTCAGTTTTAATATCATCTAAATTTATCTTACTTGTTTCTTCTTTAAGCTGGCGGGAAGGAGATTCTTTATTAAGGACAGTTTTTACGGGATTAGAGCTAGTAGTTCTCCCCATCTGTTGCCATTGAGTTCTTTCTATTTCTTCTGAAATATTAGAAGAATAATCCGTTTTATTATAATAATTTTCTGGTTCTAATTCTTCTAAATTTGTGTTTTCTCTTCTGGTTTTTGACGGATTATTTAACAAATCTCGTTGAGCTTTTTTCCAAAAATTAAACTTGCGAAAAGCCAAAACTCCTATTGCCCCTATAATAACCAAGAAAACCAAGGGAACTAAAAAATTTTTCCCACTAGATGACTCTGTATTAGTTCCTTGATTAGGTACTGTTGTGACTGGTTCTTGTGTTGGGTTTTGTGCTTGTAATTGCCGTACCTGATTGGTTAAATTTTCAATCTGTTGATTTTTTTGTGCTAATTCTCTTTGTAATTGCTCTAACGCTTCCTGTGAATTATTACTCCTTGGAGAAGAATTATTTAACCTCTGTCTTTCTTTAGACAAAACCAGGAATTGAATCTCATCAATATTGTTTCTTATCTCCCCTATATTCTTAGTTAAAATTAGCTCAATTTGCCTCTGAGTGCCTTTGCCAAAAATTCCATCAGTCTCATCAGATGACGCATTTTCCCCAAAAAGCTCTTTTTGATAAGAAATGAGCGCAGGGATTGAAGAAATTGACTTTTTTTTCCGAAGCTGCTCTTGTGACTGTATAATATTATTATTTAAAGGCCCTAACACCCTTTCCATAGATGCCAACTGTTCATCAACCTTAGTCACAAAACTATTAACAGAATTTGGCTCTAGAGAACTCGCATTTAATTCATTTTTCCGTTGTTCCCAAGTTGTTTGTAATTGTTGTAACTTAGTTCTTGGAGTATTAAAATCTACCTGTTGCCGATCAATTTCCTTGTTATAAACTCGTATTAAATCCTGATTTAACCTATCAATTGACTCTTTTAACGACTTAGCTTGCTCCCGCACCGTTTCTAACCCAGAGGGAGAATCCTGTGGCGAATTATCAACTTGCGCGATTATAATAACAGCATCAGATTCCCCTGATGTCGCCATCACTAAGAGCGGTTGATAACTAATTACCAAACTGGGAACTAACGCTACAAACAGCCAAACCCGCCTTAAAAAGTCTTGATTCATAGTTAACCTACCCACTAAAATCTAAAAGCCCTTTCCCATCATTATCAAGCACCCATGTCTCCCCAGAAGACATTACAGATACTTTAGCAGGTTTTTTGAGCCTAAAATTACTTAGGTTTGTTATTTCTTCTATATAACCCTCACACTCGAACAAATTTTGTACCGATTTCATCTGATGATCATTAAATTTTTTATCATGCCTAGGAACTAAATAATATCCTTCTGTTCCCTTAATAATCCAATACATCTTCGTTTCCTCAGAATTACAAGTCAAAATCGCTAAATATTCTCGTCCGGTTCGCGCTTCTAACTCAGTATCCTTAGTGGTTGTCACCTCAATTTTCGACTCTTTAAAATCTACTTTATCATTGTATTTATTAACTACATTTTGTTCTTCAGAGGAGGAAACCGCAACCGTACTACTCGATGTACTAGACTCCTCACTCTCTGTTTCAGAGTTAGCCTCATCAGATGCACCAGAATCAGAATCTCTACTATTTTCATCTGTTTCACTTAATAAATTACTCTCGTCTAAATCTGTTTGAGGATCTTCTTTTCTTTCCTCAGAATCCTTTTTAAAATCTTCTGGCAGCTTACTGACAACAGCTTGAGCTATTATCTCAACAAACTCTGAATCGTCTTTTAGATTTTTTATAACTAGGGGAATAATGTTTTTAAATTGTTCATCTAAATTTTCTTTAACAGCCTGTTTAATATTCTTTGATACTTGCTCCATCAAGATTTCAACTTTAATTGGCTCTGGAATTTTATCATTAAGCTGTTGTTTAACAGTATTTTCAATAGTCGTTTGCTGATTTTTCAGTTCTTTAACTGTTTGATTTAATTCCTCAATTCTCTGGGGAATTTCTAATAGTTTATTAATTGCCTCGCTAATTGTTTTTCCAATATCAACCATTTTTCTCTGATTATAAAAAACTTCAATACCTTTAAATCCTAAAATAACAAAACCTTCTAATAAGAGAAGAGATATAAGAAAATTCATGGTGTTTTGAGAAGAATTTGCTCTAGCTTGGTTGTTATTATTATTTGATGGAGCTTGTTGATTGTTTGTTGAAGAGGGACTCCTTGGAGTAACCGGAGGAGAGGGAGTTGGAGAAACTGGAGGACTGGGAGGAGGAACTTGTGCGATAATAATTGGTGAATAATTATCATCAGCATAAACCCTTCCTGGTTCACCCCCCAAGACTAACCCAAAAGCTAAAACACATAATAGACTTTTAATCAACTGACCCATCCTCCCGATTGAATAATTAAAAAACGCTTTCAAAAGACAGGAAACATTATTTTCCTGCCCATTCCTTTCCTAAAACTTGTAATAATGCTTTCAACCCTAAAATAAATGGCGGCTCCCAACGGATTTTATCAGTGCTTTTGTCATTCTCATTTTTCTTAGCATCCCCATTTTTCTGAGCATCCTCCTTCAGCTTTAATAACATATTATTTAATTCCCTTTCCGTATCGTCCCACAATTTTTTATTTTTGTCCCGTTCAGGGGAACGAACATAACCTTTAAGCGGCGTAATTTCCTCAATATCCAAATTCCTCAGCGCATTATGAAATTCACACAGAAACTTCGGTAACTGCACCAATTCAGGCACTTTAAATTCAATCACATCCAAATCCTCATCAACCCACAACCGTGACTCTGCACTAATAATTTGAGTATTTTCCTCCTCATTATTTGCTTGATTAAGAGTTTTTATCTCAAACTTTTCTCCGGCAATTAACGGATCTTTAACCTTCTTCCCCATCCCTTTTAACTTCGTTCCTTGAAGCACCAACCCACAAGCCGCTTCATCCTTTGGACGTTGACTCAAGCGGGTTAACTGTTCAGTATCCTCAAATCCAGAACCCGCACTCAACATTCGACTCAGCAACTCATTGACCTCTGAATTTTTATTAAACTCCCCGCCATTATCCAACCATTTCAAAAAGCGTGACCCATTTCCCCCAATATAAACCGGTGTAATTTGACCTTTTTGATATTTTTCTTCTGCGTTCAGCACCTTAAGCAAAATGCCCACATAATAATATAACCCTGCTATGCCAATGGCCGTCAGCCGTACTAACCCCTGTAAATCGGGATCATCTTGCAATAAAGTTCTTTGACTCCTTAACCAATTTTCACTCTCTAAACGCAGCCACACATCCATTTTTGCATTAAACGCCCCCCCTCTCAAATCCTTCCATTTTTTCGGGTCAAACTTTAATTTTTGTTCCAAAAACTTCGGATTCATCGCCAAAAATTGTGAGAAAATATCCCGCCCCGCCAACTGCACCGAACACTGATGCAGCAGTTGATTATCTTCCCAAATAGAAATATCAGAAGTTCCCCCCCCCAAATCAATACAAGTGGTATAAACTAAATCATGTCCCTCAAAATCGGCAAAATATTGAGCGACCGCTAAACTCTCAGTCCGGAGATTATCCGAATCAATTTCAGGATGATTTTGCTTAATTCCCGTTGTCTTTTCTAATTCAGTTGTCAAATCTTTCCAAACTTGAGCATAACGTTTTTTATCTCGACGAGAAAAAGCCGAGGGATAAGACAAAGACCACTGAATTTCCTTGACTCCCGCCTTAGCCACCAAAGCCGTAATATATAACGCTAAATCTTTAATAAAAAGCTCATTAAACGGAATGTTTTCCGGTAACCATTTCAAATCTGTTTTTATCCAGTCTTCTTGGGGTTCAAATCTACTGCTATCAGGGACATAAATCCGACCATCTACAATAGACAACATTTTCTCATTTTTCACATTTCTTCCCTTTATCGTCAACACACTTGACAAAGGTAACGGTTTCTCCTTGGGAATAAAATCTTCAGGAATGAAATGTTCAAACAGTACAGTTAACCGAGTTTCTCGGTTACTTTTCGTGACCCGATGCAGCAAATTTTCTAAAAAAAGCGGTTCGGGAACATCTTTTTTATTGACATAAATATTAGTAAACGAAGTCCCTAAATCTACCCCCACAGACCAATTTTTACTTAAAGAAACTGTTTCAGGAGATTTAAGTAAAATTAAGCCAATAATCGTTTTATCCCCATCTAAACAATGAATACACTCAGGAAAAGACTCTAAATGCACCATTTGATAAGTTCCCCTTCCCTGTTTTAAAGCATGGGCGTATCTGGCTTTAGGAAAACTGACTTGAAACGTCGCCTCACCCAAATCTGCATCATAGTAAAACCCATAATACTCCTTCCATCCCTTTGCCTGAAAATTAGGCCAAACTTCTAACACCGGCAACTGGTCTGGCAGTAAATTTTCTTCTTTAAGCTCATAATCTTTGTACAATAAATAATCTTGAAACGGCCTATTATTTCTCGTACCATTACTGTTATTTTCCTGCACACCACTCAAAGGTAAATTGAGCATTAAACGGACTTTATTGCCTTCTCCTTTCAGCGTCTGAAACTTAATTTTATTCAATAAATCTTCAGGAGTAAAATAATCCAACAACATTGGATTCAACGAAATTAACGGAGTTACCCGCTTATTATTAAAAATAATCGAATCATTCCTTCTCGCATCTGGCAATAACGCCCCCGGTAACGCCTCATCTAAATCAATAAAATACAACTCCTCTAAAAATAACTCCTCCTTTTCAAGAACAATGACTTCTCCCTTCCAGCGCGTTTTTAACTCTTCTAACTCCTCTGGTCTTAAAGAGGCCAAAGTTTTTCCGCCATGAATCCAAATATTTTGCGGTTCTTCTCCCCATACCCCAGGCATGGCCGGGTCATAAAGCAATAATGGCAGTTTTTCCCCTTCTTTTTTCCCTGAAGCAATCAACTTGACACTAGACGGTTGCTCCGGTGCTTTTACCGGATAATTTAACCCAATTAACGCCCCCCGATTAATAGGAACTCCAAAAAACTGAGGTTCTTCACTTAAAATCTCTTTTTTAGATGGATCTGACTCCAGAGTGCTTTGAAACTCCCCAATCAACCCCTGTATAATATTTATCGCATCTTCATGTCCATTATGGTTATCTAACTCCTCATTTAAATTCTTCAACCACCCCCATAACAACCCCTTTTCTTCTTTATTTAATTGGGATTGTGGTGCTTCTAAACACTGTTTCTCCAGATTCCACCAAGGTAAATCCTCCCAATTTCCCGCTTCCGACGGCACAACTAAGGTAGAAGGCGAACTCATTCCCACTGGCTTATTATTCCATAAAAATACATAAACATCCTCCCAAGGATGCTTATTATTTAAAATATAAAGATTTCTTCCTTTATAATCTGGCAACAAATCCGACAAAGACTTAGCAAAACTCCTGTTATTTTTCCCTAACTCGATTAGCTGTGCTGTCAGAGGCAAACCTCGAAGTTCTGCTAACGCTAAAGCCGCCAACATCCCCTGCCACTGTGAAACCATTACGGGGCGCAGAGAATGTCGCCTATCATATAACACCATCTCCAGAGTCAGAGGCCGGGCCCACATCGTCGGAACTGAACTTATCCGATTAACCTCCCCTGGCGCATCATATTCTAAACTGTTAGCTACATCATTAAACGCCTTTTCCGGTTGTACATTCCATTGCCCCGCCACTTCTTTTTTGACATCACAATCTGCTTTTAATCGAGGCAGTAATAAAACCGGTTGTTTTCTATTATTTCCAGTCATGGTCATTTTTCCTCCCTTTCTCTTACCATTGACAAAGCACATATAAAGCCTTAGCTAACCCCACTGTTCCCGTATTTGGGGCAGCTAACTCAAGAGCCTTTGGATTCAATTTTTCCTTAATTTTTTGAATCTCATCTTGTTGTTTACGTCCTTCCTCTCGACTATCTCCTAAAACCAAATCTCTCAAATATTGCCCCCCTATTTGTCCATCAAAATTCTTAAACGGGCCAGTGCGAAATAGTTCAATTTCTCCTAAAGCACATTCATGGATTTCCCTAACCCAACGTAAATAATCTTCACACCAAGCCGTCACTATTTCAATCGCTTGCTGTTCAGAAGCATCATTTAAACTGGGTAACTCTTGCCCTTTCTTATCAAGCAGCTTACCCAACGCCCCATGTTCAGGATTGAAAAACTGCTCAAACCAAGGGGCCCCGCGACGAAAAGCCGCCACACCCACTTTTTGCGCCATCATCAACTCCGGCAAAATATTCGACAACCACACATAAGCAAACCGCACCCCAGTGACCAAGTTTGCTTGAACCTCTGCCATCTCCGGCAAATCCCCCCAACTCAGCTTTTGCCCATCTTGACGACTCGCTAACACTACCTTTCCTTGCTCTTTTTGAGCATAAAGTAAAAAATGTCGCGCCGCCAAAGCCGCATAAAGTTCAATAAAATGGGGTTCATTGCGTTGGGTATTCTTGCCAATACTAAACTTATATTCAGAAAAATTTTGATTCCCCAACAGATAAACCTTATCAAAATACTGATTCTGGTCCCGATAATAACGAAGCGCTGCCTCCGTATTCAGCAAAAACTGGTCACAACTAGCATAAACCTCTTGATTTGCCACCTTTCCCGTCGGCTGAAATTGGAAATAAGGCAAGACAAACAAACAAGCGATCTTGACACTCCCTCGAATATTTTCTTCATTTAACTTATTATCAATTAATCGCCCCAAAGTCGGCAGTCCTGCCGCTCCGGTTCCTCCAAAAATAGAGCCACACAAAAATACTTTCGGCTTTTTACTCCCTCCGGTATCCCCTTTAATTTGGGCGATTAAACTTGACCAAGGTTGCTCATCCAAATTATTTAAATCCAAACGACTCATGATTGCCGCACCGATTGACGGCCTGCCCCGAAATCCTACATCTAAATTCGCCTTCCGTTCATCTTCTGTATAGAGAACATCAAACAAATTTCCCAACTCCGGATCATTCTGAATCAAATTGTTATAACCAAAAAAAGACTCTAAGTCCTTATTGATTTTAGTGTTTCCAAAAGGCGACCACAAATCAGGAGTATAAGAATATAACTCCGTTTGCATCCATTGACAAGCCCGTTGTTCACTCTTGAGCAAATCATAGCCGCGTCGATAGATTTTTAGACTCCCTCTGGCCCGTTCCAAATTTCCATTAGTCTCATCCGCATCCACAAACAACATCTTAATTTGGTCTTCTGTGAACAAGCCAACCCCCGCCATTTGCAGAATGGCCTCTAAACATTTCGCCCCTGTTCCGCCAATACCAATTACATAAAGAGTATCCTGTGCCATAACCCTCATCCTAGCCAATTAAACGACGTATTAAAGGAGAACCCGGCGGAATATTCCGAAACAACCCCGGTGAACTGGTCACCGTTGGCAACCAATAGAGCCAAAACAAACCATTAAAAATAAAAAATCCTGCTAAAGATAGAAGCGCGTCATCACTTTCATTGAAAAAATAAAGAGCAATACAAATTCCTAAAATGGGCAACAGTCCCAGCAGCCACCAAACCACCTGCCAGCGAAACACATCAAGAGCGCCCGATGCTTTGGCCCGCGTCGTCATAAAAGTCCAGACTAAAGTTGCCCCCACAGAAGCCAAAAAAACAACCCAAGCCCCGACCGTATAATAATCACTCAGCCATGTCGTCAGGGGCACATCCGCTACCCGAATGAGCCGACTTTGATAGATCAGAGGCTGTCCATAGAACATCAAGACCCATCCCAGGACAGTCAGCACAATAATGCGAATAATCTCTCCAGGTTTCATCACCGCTTTCTCCGCTCACAAGCGTCTACACAAGGATTACTTTTTTTAACTAAACAATATTTACTCTTTGGTTAGGGAATGGATCTAAAATGACTCAATCGTCAAAAAACACTGGTATGGTCTAAAATTAAAATTAACTCCTCTATAATACGCTTAATTCGTCCCTAGTATAGCAACACTTACTGTTGGCTGCTTACATATCGTAAACTTTTGTCACAAGGTGATTCAACCTCAATTTCAACTCAAACGCTATTTAGTAGCCCTTGCTACCTTTTTTTTGCTCGTTTCGTGCAAAAGTCCCTCGGTTTACACAGAGCAAGACTTCCCCTGTAAACTAGAAACAAATATTTCTTCTGTTTCGAGTTCAAGCCCCCTAGAGATTGCCCTTCACGTCGATGGCAGTGGTTCTATGCTAGGGTATGTCGATAATCCCAACAGTCGCTATATTCAAACCCTAGACCTATTAGATAGCATTTTTTTGGGTCAAGGTTCTAGAGACCAAGTAACGCTCTCTTATTATCGCTCAGGAGGACTCAAAAACCAACAACTCAATCGTCAGCAATATCGAAACGCATTCAACCCCGATTTTTACACGGGAACTAACCCCACCTTTCCCAAAGTATCGAGTCAACTCGATAAAGCCATTACCCCCCCTGCAAAAACCGACAAACTCTTAGTTTTCGTCACCGACTTAGAGCAAAATGGAGGAGATGTCAACAACCTAGTCGACACAATCGAAAAGAACTTTTTCAAAGACAAACATAACCAATATTCCGTCGGAATTTTAGCGATAAAAAGTGAATTCAATGGCACAATTTATACAACAGAACCTAGAGTTTATTCAGATTTTTATTATAACACAAAGGGGGAAAAAATTGACCAATATCGCCCGTTTTATGTCGTTTTTATCGCTCCTTACTCTGACTTGGTATACTATTATGAAGCCATGAAAAACCAAGCCAAAGACCTCATCGAAAGTAGCCAGTTGGTGATATTTTCCCCCAACACTTTTATCAAAGAATCCGGCTATCCCAAACTCTCAACACCCCTCCCCAACGAAATTAGTAATCCCCAATCCCTTCAAATTGGCAGAGTTGCCTTTGAAAGCAGCCAATCAAACAGTGGCCAGTCTTCCTATACTCTTTTAGAAATCCCCAAACGCATCGACCAAAAAGAACTTTCTATTCCTTTTACTTTACCTTTTTCTCCAACCGACTACACATTACTTCCAGAGCCTGAAAAAATTAAAACCGAAACTACCATCAAAGCTTCTAACTCATTTGAGAAGAAATTTCTACCGCAAAATAATAACGCTTCCTTAAAACAAGCTTTAGAAATCAAGGATTTAAAACTCACAGATAACCAATTTACATTTACCACCGCAATTCAACCAGAATCCTTTTCTGAACCCGGTATTTATCTATTTACAATAGATTTAAGGGTTGAAAACTTACAAGACGCTTCTTGGTGGAAAGACTGGGACTGGGAAAGCCGAACAAACAGTGAAGATGGCTCAAAAACCTACAACCTTCTCAACTTCATGAGAAACCTAAAAACTCGCATGACAGACGGAGAGACAAAACCCGCCATTAGTCGCTTTTGTTACGCCATTCAGAAAAACTAGAGGGTTATCTGTTGGGTAGAAAGCCCACAATGTAACGTCAGTTCGGTCTGGGTAGTTTAGATTCAATCATTTGAAAGTGATTGACCAAACTTTCACTCAAACTAGAATTAACAATTTCCCAGTTAGGCTTACAAGTTTTTGCTCTCATTAATTCTACTGGATGTTCCGAATTGGTCAGAATAATAACTTCTCCTTTATGTAGTTCTATTTTATATCGTTCATCAGCATATTCAAAAGATTTTTTAGAGCGAATCATTAGCTTAATAATTGGAAGGACAATAGATAATCTAGCTTCCTGATTTTTTGATTCATATTCAACTAATTTTTTTAGATTCTCAATATCAGTAGAAATAATAAGGCTCTGGGTTTGACCATCGGCTAATACAAGAATCTTTCCTGAACGACTTTTTCCCGTCCTAATAGATTCTAAATCTTGAAAGTCGGGAAATATTTCCACCGAAGTCGTCTTTCCCGTTTGCAAAACCTGATACTTGATTCCCTTGAGCGGATTAGTAGCCTCTTCATAATTAATATAAAGCCTATAGTCCTTGGTAGGGCAATATTCTCCGTATTTGTTGAGAAGAATATTAGCTAATTTAATGGCTTCCTCTTCAAGAATTAATTTTTCCTTTAACTTGCTCGATTTTTCCCTTGATTGACGACACAAATAAAAAGTAGGAGCTAATAATAAATCATTAACCGGTAGTCCTGAACGCCCCTCAGAAGATATATATAAATTCTCTACTTCAATTGCATTAGTCTGAGTTCCCCAGACAGAAATTCCATAAATAGTACAGTTTTTCAGAATAGAATTATCTAGGCAAGCTTCGTTAAAATTTACTTCTCTAAGGTCACAATAGAGCAGTTTAGCTTCGCTTAAATTCGCTTTTCTTAAGATAGCTCTACTGAGGTTAACATCAGTCATTTTCGCTCCCTTTAAATTAGATTGCTCTAAATTGACTTCCCTCAACCCCGAATTGCTTATGGAAGCATTCTGAAGATTAGCTTCCCTAAGATTGCTATAATCTAAATTAATATCTGATAGCTCTACATTTTCTAAGTTCGCTTCCGTGAGATTAGCATAACTCAAGTCGGTTTCTGTCAACTTAGCCCCCTTTAAATTAGCTCCTACTAAACTAGCCCCTTCAAAAGAAATAACACAGCCACTAATATCTGCCAAGTTCGCTCCGTCAAGATTAAATCCCTGTAAATCTTCACATTCTTCTGAATTAAGGTCTATTCCAGCTAATTGAGGTAGAATATCAGGGTTTTTTTCTCTCCATTTATTCCAAGCTTTTTTTCCTTTTTTTAGTAAGGCCAAATGTTGTTTGTTAACTAATTCATTTTTAGAACCAAATGAAGTCCACAGTTCTGCCGTAACTCGACTAACTATCTCTAATTGCTCAGGGGCTAAAATTGAAATTTTATGAATTACATCGCTTAATACATCTGATTCTACAGTTGGGCCTACTCCTACATATTCATAGAACTGTCCCAAGTCCATCCCTGCTAACTTAGCTAGAGTCGGCCAATTCCTACGCGCAGGTAAGGCTTCTCCTCGCTCCCATTGCCCGATTGCTTGAGCGCTAACACGAGGCGAAAAGAGTAGGGCTAACTCCTGTTGACTTAAATTATGATTTTTTCGGATATCTTTAACTAATTGAGGAAATACTTCTTTTTCCCTTTTCTTAAAGTCCATTTACATCTACTGCTTCTTAATCTTAAACACAAACGCCATAATAATCTATCCTCAGTTTGACATATTACTGGGCATACACGACAACAAATCAATTGCCGGTGGGGTAACAAGTAAAAGTTGTTTAGTAAATTATAATTTTATATTGTAGACTAGAAAGCAATATCCCATTAGAAAAGAGCAAAATGCTATTGCAGATCTGACACACAACGGCGAGTTTCAAGACCATTACTTTATGTTAAGAGTCGCTTCCCTATCAATTTGTTTCAAAAATACAAATAAGGGGGGTATGGGTCAAGGACAAGTCATCACTCATCACAAAAGTTTAATTTAAGGGTTGCCTATTTCCCTCATCCGATTTTCAGGGTAAACTGAAAAACGAACTCTCGAAAAGCTAGAGACGAATAGTTGAGAGCTTTCCCTAAAAAAGCAACAACGCCGTCCTTTTGATTAGCAGCCAAATGACGACGTTTTAATTTAGGGGCCTCTCCGTTAACTCTATCTCTATAAAGAAAGAAAAGAAAAGGAGGTGCAATATGTAAATTACTAACCTCACATAGCCTTTAAAGCTTTACACGATAGTCAAGCTTTATTAGCTGCGATTGCTATTATGGTAACGCATTGTCGCAGTGATAGCAAGATTTTTTGTGCAAAATTTTTCTTTAAAAGGCGCAGCCCAAAACCGACGATCTCTGAGATCGCCCCACTTGAACCGTTATTCAATCGTTTTCAAAAAAAGAAAACTGGTGCGTTCCTTGGGTTGGGCTTGAGAGAGGAGGAAAAGAAGGTAAGGTTGGAAAAGACCAATCTAGCCAATTACTGAAATTCATTTAAAACTGTCATAGTTTATAGGCTGAACTCCTGTTTTTTCTGTCATAGCTGATAGATTCAACTCCAGTTCATCCCATCCTAGTTGGGAACAACACCCAAAAAAACAATCTAATTTATTTAATTATGACAGCTAATTGATTTTTAGTAGTAGCCTCCTATCCCCCAAGGAATCTCCAGTTCCCTTAACAACTAAAAGGAGATTTCCCGCATGACCGCTTTAAACAATAAACTTACTCTAGGACTACAACGCATTCAATCCACTGGGTTAGATTTGGCTCTGGTTCCTCTAAACAACAACAAACAACCCCTCGGTGATGGGTGGCAAAATCGACCCTATACAGCCACCCAACTGATAGAAGCCATTACTACTGGGGGAGTAGCAGTTCCTATCAAAGGAGAGATTAAAAAAATACAACTTCAAGGCTTCGGTGTCATTACAGGAACGTCCTTAACCCGTGAACACGAAACTTACACCCTCATGGCCGTTGACCTTGACGGGGCAAGTGCTACTAATAAAATGCTTGAACTTTCTGGGAGTAACCCCTTACCTCCTACCGTCGCCTTTACTTCTACGCGCCCTGGAAGATGTCAATACCTGTTTTTAGTGCCAGAGAAATTGAAAAATCTCATCCGCACCAAAAAAATTAAAACCGGGGTAGTTGGCGATGACGGTAAACCCGAACAAATTGAACTGCGATATAGTAACTTACAATCCGTTTTACCCCCATCTGTTCATCCCACTACCGGACAATATCACTGGGTTGAAGGCTGCGCCATCGATGAAATCGAGATAGCATTAGCCCCCGATTGGATTTTAGAACAAATGTTTATTGACAAATCTTCCCCTTCTTCCCCTGCCCTGAATCTTTCTTACACTACCCATACATACAACAGGGGCAAACAATGGAGTGACATTGACTTCGCTATCTCTTACCTCAATGCCCTTTCCCCCTTCCGTGCAGATGATTATGATGATTGGGTGGCCGTCGGGATGGCTTTACATAGCGTCGATGATTCGCTGTTAACCGAATGGGATAACTGGAGCCGCTCCTCAAGCAAATACAAACCCGGTGATTGCGAAAAAAAATGGAAGTCTTTTTCAAGGGGCGGCGGTGTACAACTGGGAACTTTAGCACACTTAGCCAAATTAGACGGGTGGACTTTCCCCCGTAAAAATACTTCTTTGGCTTCCCCAGTTAAAAAACCTTCCTCTAACCAATCAATTGCCCTCACTTCAACTGATAATGAAACAACTGTCACCGGTGACACTTTATCCAAGAGTGACACCCCAAACCCCCAATTACTGAGCGTTGCGGATACTGTCACTGCTGTCACCGCTATTCTTAAACTAGGGCTAAAAGACTATGAAGAACAAAACGAACTAGATTTACTACAATCTTATTCAACCTTCAGTAAAGCCGCTTATCAGCAGTTAGTCAGTGCTATTCGCTGTTCAGAGGATGTTACACAACCCTCTGACACTGATAGATTAAACCAACTGGTGAACTGGCATAACGCCACCCTAGACTTAAAAAAAATCATCCCTCCCCTTGCCCCCGTATTTATTCATGACGCATCTGTCCTCAATATTGACCCCATTAGCCTCTGGCAGTATTTTCTTCCCACTGTGCTATCTTTAGCCGGTAAACGGCTTGATCTAGATATAGAATCTCATCGCATCCCGGCGATCGCTTGGACTTGTTTAGTGGGTGAATCCGGAACCGGCAAAACTCGCGCAGAAGGGGTAATTCTCGCGCCGCTAAAACAACGACAATACCAAGAAAAGAAGCGATGGAAAAACGCATTAGCTGAATATAAACAGATTTTAAAGAACAAAAAGAAAGAAGATCCAGAACCATTCCCCCCAACCCCTGAGAGAAAATATCTCTTTGAAGTGGCCACCATTCAATCCGTCATGCGAAGATTAGCGGAGCAGACGGAAAATGGCTCTTTATGGGCACGAGATGAAATCGCTGGACTGTTTAAGTCTTTAGGACAATTTGGAGGCTCTAAAGAGGAAAATGAAGGGCTGGAATGCCTACTAAAAATGTGGGATGGAAGCGGGTCTTTTGTTGACCGAGTAGATCCTGAAACCGACTCCTACGCGGTAGAAGAAACCCGTTTAAGTATCGCTGGTGGCATTCAACCTGGGGCGTTTCGTCAAGCCTTTAAAGATCCCGATGACTCCCAAGGGGTTCAAGCACGATTTTTGTATGCTATTCCCCAAGTTTGTAAACCCAAACGGGTTAAGGGCTACTGTCAACTCAGTGACATTTTACCCCCTCTTTATGACTGGCTAGAAAACTGTCCCACTGGCTCAGTTAGATTATCTCGTGATGCGGACAAGTATTATACAGACTTAGTGGAAATTCTGGGAGAAAAAGCCGAAACCCATCAATCTCCAGCTATTCGCGCCTGGTTGCGGAAACTTTCTACCCAAATTTTGAGAATCGCTTTGGGAATTCATTTAGTTGATTGTTATTTTGACAAGACAAAAAATATCTGGGTATTACAACTCGATACCTTAGAAAGAGCAGTAGAAGCGGGTCGTTATTACAGCCAGGCGATGGAAGTTGTACAGGAAAAAGTAGGTAATTCGGAAAATATGAGCAGTATTCTCCTGAAAATCTGGGATATGTCCGTAAATGTGCCGGAGGGTGTTACCCCAAGAGATATTTACCGCAATATTAAAGCAATTAGCAAGAGAGCGGTTGAATGTGGGCGCTCAGTAGGTGCTTATACGATTGAGTTATTCTCCAAATTAGTCGAGATGGGCAAAGGAATTATCGAAAAGAATGGGCGTATTGTTCGCTTTAAAGCGATTATTAACCCGCCACAGCCCCCTAATAACCCTAATAATCCGGATTCTAACCCTAATAATCCTAATCTTCCCACTGCTCCTATCCCACCAACCCCCGCCATAGAGAACATGAGTTCTGATAGAGAGGAGAATAGCCAGTCCGATGATAATAATTATTCTGATGGGGCGGTGACAGAAGTGACAGAACCACCAACTCAATCTCAGCAAGAGTTAGAAGCGTCACCCGACTCCGAAGTGTCACCGGTGACAGAACCTGAATATAAATCATTAACCCCATCAGAGAATATAGATTGGTTAATAGAATTGTTAACGGATTTAGAATCAGGCGTTGTTCCCCAGGAGCGTTTTCAATCTATTGACGAGTTAATGACGTTATATTCAGAAGCCGAAAATCGTTTTAATTCTGTTTGGGACTTAATTAATCAAAAATGTCCTGATTACTGGAATCGTATTTATTTAGCTTTCGACAAATTAATCGAAAAATTTCCACAAAACGGTCAAAGTAAAACTGGCAATATCTCCCTTGACGCGGCGGAACAACAACCCTTTTCTCAACCGAACTTAGCATCCCTTCAAGGTTTATTATTAGCTTGTAAAACGTTGAGCGATTATAACTCCCTCAAGAAAAAACATAATCCACAACTGTTGGAAAAAGCTTATATGGCTTTACCTCAAAAACAACAGCTTATTGTAGATGGTTTATTGGCCACTTCTTTCCCAGAGCCAGTGTTTAAGTACAAAGGAGAAAAAACTGGGAATACAGATGGATTCGAGATTAAGCCAGGGATGTTAGTTTACCTAGACTCATATTCTCGTCAAGGGGCTTATTCGGTTAAGGTTTGGGCTTTAAATGGAGTAAAAGAGGGACAGTCTCAACCCGTGTTTGTTACTCGTTCAAGTTTGGAAGAGGTGAAAAAGCCTAGTCCAACATCGGAATCATCTTTGATTGACTCTATTCAATTAGGTTTTGAAGAACGATTACCGTAATAAATAATGATGATTATCAAGGAAAAGTCTTAACTAATTGCCGTGATGATCTTATATCAGCTTAGGGCGGAGTAACTCTTACTTGTATTGATTGAGTAAAAAACCAATTTTTGAAGTTGTATCATAAAAATTGTGTCCCTCTAACGATGGCTTGCTTATGTGGGTGGAGAGGGGTAGCATTAGATCTAACTTTACAATCTTTAAGTTCAGTTGGAGATTCCGTCCATGAATAACAAGTGCTTTCATCCCGATGATTTATTTACACAACAGCAGCAAACACGACTTGTTGAACTGATGGGGCACTTTCAAGAATCGCTGGCGACTGGAAACCCCCTTTCTCCTATTTCTAAGCAAGAATTAGAAAATTTAGTAGAAGCTGAGTTAAAGGCGGCTATTTCTCGTTCGGCTAAAATTCTGTCCTCATTATAAGCCGCCTCAAAAAATCTAAAATTGAACTAACCCATCTTAATAAACAACAATGGCAGAACTTACCATTCAAATTTCCGACGAACTAGCCAGCCGCTTAGAACCTCTGCGAGAGCGTCTTCCGCAATTGTTAGCACAACTGCTTGAAACCACAGACAGGAGCGCAGAAGTCACAGTTACAGACACAAGCTCTGTCTATGCTGAAGTTTTGGACTTTCTTCTTCATAGTCCTACCAAAAGTGAAATTATCGCCTTTAAAGTTTCCCCACAAGCTCAAGAACGTTTAAGAACATTACTGGAAAAAAACCGAGAATCTGCACTTACCCCCCTAGAAACGGCGGAGTTAGATACATATCAACAGCTAGAACATCTGATGATATTACTCAAAGCACACGCAGTTAACGCTATCAACTAAATGTCCACGATTCCAGCCGAACTCCGCTCTTTTGTCATTGAACGTGCCCAAGGTCAATGTGAATACTGCTTGATTCATCAAGATTTTTCCATTTATAGCCATGAAGTTGACCATATTATTGCTATTAAACATGGTGGTCAAACGACGGCAGAAAATCTTTGCCTCTCCTGCTTGTCTTGTAACCGTCACAAAGGCTCCGATTTGGCCACAATAAATCTCAACACCGGTGAAATTATTCCCTTATTTCATCCCCGTCGCCAAAAATGGACAGAACACTTTACTCTAAATAATGCTTATATTGACGGGCTTACTCCAATTGGCATTGCTACAGCGCGGTTATTAAAGTTCAACGCGCCCAACCGGCTCATTGAGCGGCAAATTTTGATAGGGCAAGGACGCTATCGAATTACATAACCAAAAATGATTACTCTGATTCCATTATACTTAAACACATAAATTTGACGGTTTTGTGGTCTAATTATCTCATCGAATCCATTCCTCAGTGCAATGACTGAACCGCCCACCCGCATCATCGCCCTATTCAACCAAGCCGGGGGAGTTGCAAAATCGACCCTCACTCAAAATCTCGGCTACCACCTAGCCGTTAAGCAACACCGTGTCCTCCTCATCGACATGGACCCGCAAGCCTCCTTAACAAAATTTATGGGCTTGATGCCCAACCAACTCGATAAAACGATTGCTGATGCCATCATTGATGAGCAGCCCCTCCCTATTCACTCAAACATTCATAATATGGACTTAGTTCCCGCTAACCGCATTCTCTCTGGGGCGGAAATGCAGTTAGTCAATGCCGAAATGCGAGACTTGCGACTAAAAGAAGCGGTAGAACCAGTCCTCGACGATTACAACTTCATTCTTATTGACTGTCCTCCCAGTTTAGGACTACTTTCCTATATCAGTTTAGTAGCCGCTACTCACGTCCTTGTCCCCCTCGAAACCCATCTCAAAGCCTTTGAAGGGACAAACGAACTTCTCCAAACCGTCACCAGAGTCAAAAACAAAGCTAACCGTAAATTACAAATAGCAGGATTTGTTCCTACCCGATACGACAGTCGTAACTCCGCCGATACCCGCACCCTAGCCGCTATTTCTACTCAACTGGCCAGTTGGGGACAAATTTTTCCCCCCGTTCCCCGTTCTACTGCCTTTGTGGATGCAACCGAAGAACGCGCCCCCTTAGCCGTGTACGCCCCGAAACATCCTGTCGTCCCTGTCCTAGAATCCTTAGCGGAAGCAATGGAGGCACTATAATGGCTCGTCGCAAGAATAACCAACCTCTAAAAAGTGAAATAACCGCGCCTTGGGCTGAATCTTTAGCTCCAACGACCTCAACCCCAGACTCAACAATTCCCATCACAGAAATTCATCTCAACAAACAGCAACCACGCCGTTACTTTGACCCCCAAGCTTTAGAAGAATTAATTAAATCTATTTCTCAGCATGGAATTCTTCAACCCTTGCTGGTTCGTCCTTTAGAAGATGGCGGTTATGAATTAGTCGCTGGAGAACGACGCTATCGTGCTGCCACTGAAGTCGGATTGACGGAAGTCCCCGTAGTGATTCGAGAGTTGAGCAATGAGCAAGCGCTTCAACTTGCCCTAATCGAAAACTTACAACGGGAAGACCTCAACCCAGTCGAAGAAACCGAAGGCATTCTACAACTTCTCTCTCTCCGTTTAAACATTACCTTTGAAGAAGCCCCTTCTGTTCTGTATCGTCTCCAAAACGAAGCTAAAGGTAAAGTTACCCGTAACGAAGAAGATAGCGAATTAGAGGAGCAGATTGTAGCCGTGTTTGACTCCATCGGAATTATGAACTGGGAGTCTTTCGTTAGAAATCGTCTCCCCTTGCTCAACCTCCCTGAAGACATCAAAACCGCCCTCAGAGAAGGCTTAATTGCCTATACTAAAGCCGTTGCTATCGCCCGAATTAAAGACGAAGCTACCCGTCGTCAAATCCTCACTGAAGCGATTGAAAAAAAACTTTCTCTGAGCGAAATTAAGGAACGAATTCTCTTTCAAAGTTCTCAACAAGAGTCTCCCTCAAACTCTGACTCTTTACCGCAGCGCCTGAAGTCCGCGTACCAACTCCTCAAAAAATCCCGCATTTGGGACAAACCTGAAAAGCGCGAACAATTAGAACAGTTGTTAGCTCAATTAGAAGTGTTGGCCAAAGACGATGAATTAAGTGAAAAGTCAGAAGAAGAATCCTCTGTTGTTAAGGAAAGCTAAGACGTGAGAGCGTTTTTTTTGATTGAATTGGCTTCCATCGGAGCATTACCCGTAACGTTACGGGTAAAAAATTTTATTGATAAAATTAAATAATAATTAACAAGAGAAGAACAAAGATTATGGAAATTGATAACTTACTCCGAGAAAAACGAGAACAAATTATTGCTATTGCTGAAAAACATGGCGCTCTTAATGTGCGAATTTTTGGGTCGGTCGCCAGGGGAGAAGCCGACGAAAAAAGTGACCTTGATTTATTAGTTGACTATTGCCGTGAACGTCGAAGCTCATGGTTTCCTTTGCGGTTAATTCGAGAATTGGAAGAGCTTTTAGGTTGTAAAGTCGATATAACTACTGAACAGGGACTCAAGGAACGAATTAAAGAGCGTGTGTTAAAAGAGGCTATTCCCCTATGAGAGACGATAGCGAACGGTTACGAGATATTTTAGAAGCGATTGGGCGTTTAGAAAAATATACAAATCAAGGAAAAACCGCCTTTGAAGAACAGGAATTAATCCAAACTTGGGTGATTTATCATTTACAAATTATTGGTGAGGCATCAAGGGCAACATCTCAAGAATTTAAAGCAAAATACCCTGAAATTCCTTGGCGAGAAGCGGGGGATTTAAGAAATCTGGTTATTCATGAATATTTCCGTATTAATTTAGCATTCATTTGGGATATTGTTGAGAATGATATTCCTTCCCTCAAACAACAAATTGAAGCTATTTTAAGAGAAATAGAGTCAAACAACAATAAGTGATAATTAACCGCAAAATGTGAGTATTTAGCATCAACAGACACCCGTTTTCTATCAATTGATTTTAAAACAGATTTACCCGTAACGTTACGGGTAAAAACAACAAACGAGCAACCATTATTAAAGCTAGTCATTATTTTTCCTCTCTCAGGATAAACGCAATTTTCAGTTGATAGGGGCATAATGGAATTATTGCGTGTAGAGGAGTCGAGCTAAGACTCATGTTAGAACAAAACACAATTTCAGCTATCCTTCAAACTTGGTTGGATTACATTCAGCTAGAAGAGTTAACCAATGCCGAAGTTGATGCCGGTTCTACTGACGACGACCCCCATATCTGGGACAAAGATATTAACCTATTAGGAAATCATCTCTTCCTGACGGAATCTCTTTTCAAAGAACTTAAGCAAGAATACAAAGACTTAAAGGAACAGAACAAATCCGACGACTTCAAAATTGCCGTCGCTTTCCCACAGATTTATCAAATTAAAGATAGACTTCGCAAATTTCGTCCCCTATTCACCCTTGATATCTCAATTATTTTTGCAGGGAACTATCAGAAAAGCGGATGGGATTTAACCAAATTCCTTTTTCAACCCGTGTTACCAAATTTGATGGATTTGTACGGACTTTCCGAAGATGAAGCCGAAAACTTAGTCATACGGGAAGGACTGCTAGTCTTTTTAGAAACAACCTTTAACCATCCCTACAAGGACTTACAAGACTTTCTCAACTTAATTGACTTACCCCCCCGCCCTCTGCGTTCTAAAGCTTCGCCCTATTTACTACGCTTCGATTATGCTCCTTATAGTTATAATCTCAAAAAAGATTTACAAAAAATCTGCTCTCAACCTCAATGGGATTGGGCAACCCCATCTCATCCGGCTTATGAATATCTCTTTGGTGTCCCTAAACCCCCGTCTCATGAAGTGTTCTTTTTAGGGGCATTTCCTACCAACCCCCCAACTCCCTCACAAGCATTAGCCCTTAAACACGCCCTATTAAATCCCATTACCGCCGTTATGGGTCCCCCAGGTAATGGCAAAACTAGCACTTCATTACATAAAATCGCTCAACAAATCGTCAAACGAGCTTATAAGTTAATCACATCAGGACTTGATGAAAGCAATTTAACTCTCGTAACCAGTACCAATAACCGAGCCGTCAATAATGTGGAAGAACGATTAGCGGCTGACATCTCAACCGAGCGATTTTACTTATCAGGAGGGTCGAAAAATTTAATTGACAAGCAAGTTTTACCCAAACTCCAAGCCGCCATTAATTGGTTAGAGCAAGCTGACTTTGATGAACAAGACTGGTATTTTACGAAAAATCAACTTTTAACTCTCGCCAACGAATTAACCGAACAAAAAAAGCAATACGACTTTGAGCGGCAACAACAGCAACAAGACGAACAACTTCTGAATAGATTATCCGAGGAAATCGAAGAACTTGAGACAGCTATATCCGACTTTTCTTACTCTTCTAACAGAGAAGAAGTCCCGAATTACACTTCTTTTCCCGCCAACGCTTACGAGCAAATTCTCCCCTATGTGGAAAAGGCGATAGCCTCCCTGCCTCCTGCGGAGTCTTCATCTATTAGAAGTGCCCAAAACGTTTTAGGAAGACTTTGGAACTGGTTACGTTCCCTTTATAGCTCACTTACCCAAAGTAGTGAACGACATATTCTCAAGCGATTATACAAACAGATAGAAGTTCCGATTGCCGCTACATTAGCCACCCCTTTCCCCTTTCAAATGCCTTTAACGAGAGAATCGCTTCTGTCAGCCAGGGAGATGATAGTATTTCAATTAAACCGTCAGAGGGAATCTACTCAAGCTCAACTCGATAGAGAAGAATCTACTCAACAGCAGAACTCCCTCACTACTCAACGAGACTACCTTTTAAGGCGTGTTGAGCAACTCCAAAGCCGATTAGCTAATTATGCCACAGAAGACTTTTACGACCTCTTCTACATCCAATTCCATGCCCAACAACAACAATTATTTACCTTATCTTGGCAGTATCTCCAACTTGAAGCCCTAAAACGAAAAGAAGAGGTTCTGACCTCCCTCAAGACTTACATGGGGGTTCTGATTCAAGATTGGGATGCGCGACGGGCACTCGCAAAAAATTGGCGGACAATTTACCGTGACCTCAGTTTAGTGTTTCCCGTTCTCATTAGTACCCTACATTCCGTCCGTAACCTCATCCCTTACCCCGATACGGGTTGTCTTGACCAAGTTATATTCGATGAAGCGGCTATGTCGCCTCAGCATCAGGCATTTCCGGTCTTAGTCCGTACTTCGTCTGCGTTTATTGTTGGCGACCCTTGGCAACTTGAACCGGTTATTCCCTTTAGCCAGGAGTCTTTAAAACAGTATGCTGGTGAATCGTTTTTAAAACGAGGCTTAACGGATGCTGACTATGACCGTTACAGTCCTACCTCGCATTGTACCGCCTATCATCGGGCAGCCGGAGCATCTGGAGAACAGGGGGATATCGGAATGGGAATTTTGCTCAAAGAACATTATCGCTGTGTTCCACCAATTATCAAGTACAGTGACCGCATCTGTCACTACGGAATCGACATCAAAACTCCTGATAAGCCCTCGGCTTTGGGTGCTAATCTAATTGCTTATCATGTACAAGGAAAATTTGATTCCCAGAGCAATGTAGCAGAAATTGAAGCGATTGAAGCCATTATTGACCATTTACTGAAACTGGGTTACTGTGTCAATTCGCCTAACAATGACAGTGCTATCGGTGTAATTTCTCCCTATCGTCATCAAGCTAATGCACTGAATAAAAAGCTACATTCAACCTGGGATGATTTTTCAAATAACAGTATTGGGACAATTCATACCTTCCAAGGTGGTGAAAAATCAGTCATTATTCTTTCCACTCGCCAATCTCTTGAGACAGACAGTCTTTGGTTTATTAACCGTCGCCCCAATCTACTAAATGTAGCTGTCAGTCGTGCTAAGGAATTGTTTATTTTAGTGGGCGATTTGGAACGGCTAAAGGAAGGGGGTTACACTCGGATGTTAGTTGAACATATTGAAGAATATGGCGAGATTAGGGAATTGCCCCAGAGCTTTCCTCAAGACACCCGCAAAAGAAGCAAAGCATCTCTTTCTCGCTCTCCCAAACCCCGAATAAGCAAGCCATCGTGAGAGGGGTACATTTTTTTAGTTAGCTCTCAAAAGAATCAGTGCTGACTCTACTATTTTAAAGATAGGATAGGGGTAAAAAATAACTCTTATCTTGCCTTTTTATAGACTCAAAAAATATGCCCAAAAGAAGACAATCAGAGCCTTCAACTGATAGTGAAAGCCGAAAAAAAAGCAAACGAGATGTAGAATATAAAATCCGTTTACGTGCGGATGAGCGAATAGAATGGGAAGCGAAAGCTAGAGCCTTAAGGATGAATTTAGCCGCCTTTATTCGTCGGTCAGTTAATCGACGACGAGTAGCTAGAGTACCTGCTGTTAATATAGAAACTAACCGACAATTAACCCGAATTGGAGATTTACTGACTCAACATATTACAGTTGTCCAAACAGCACTAAGTAAAGGACAACCCGTTAATATAGATTTGAACGTTTTGGAGGAATTAGCCGCTACTATCAAACAAACCCGACGAGAGGTACTCGGTATCGATACAGTTGAGAGTGAGGAAGATTTGACTTGATTGGCAAAATCACTAAAGGTAAAGCATTTGCTCCCCTAGTTAAGTATGTTCTTAACCCAGACAAGAAGGCGCGAGTTGTGGCGACGAATATGTGTGGGGAAACTCCGCTTCAGTTGATAGCTGAACTGCAAATAACCGAAGATTTAAACTTGAGGGTTCAATCCCCGGTTTGTCATATCAGTCTCAGTTTTCCTGTCGGTGAGACAGTCAGTGATGAAACCCTAAAAGAGATCGCCGGTGACTATTTACCTCAGATGGGATTTGACGATAATCCTTACTTTGTCGCTGTTCATGAAGATACTGACCATTTCCACGCTCATATCGTTACATCAAGAATTAAGTGGTCAGGGAAATGTGTACCAGATTGGAAAGATTACCAGCAAAGTGAAACAATTCTCCGCTCATTAGAACAGAAATACCAGCTTACCCCAGTTACACCGAGTTGGGAAGTCACCAGAGCAGCCGACACAACAGGGGAAATCCGTCGCCAACGTAAACAGCAGGAACAGTCTAAAAGTGTTAGACGGCAACTACAGGATGAAATCGATAAAATAACGAAAAATCGGGCTGTTTCAGTAACTGAATTATTTAAAAAGTTAGAGTCAGCAGGAATTGAAGTCGAAGTCACCCAAACGCCTAACGGATTAGGAATTTCATTTTCCTTAGATGAGGTGAGTATTTCTGGGACTAACTTAGGAGCGGCTTACACTTGGAACGGGTTACAAAAACACAAATCCGTTAGCTATGACCCCCAAGGAGATAAGCAAGCCGTCGAACAAGCAATTGTTAGTCGTCAATACCGATTGTCTAATGGTGAGGGGAGTGAAACAGAAACAATTACCCGTAACGTTACGGGTAACTTAAATGAAAAAACTAACAAGAGTAAGATGTCATCAAGAGAAAATCTCTTTACAGTAGGAGAAAAAACCGCTAATCAGGACGACCCTTATGCCGACCAAGAGACAGAACTCAAACAATTCCCAAGAGAAACTCAACGGACAGAATCCTCCTTCCTCAGAGCAATCAATCAACGACTCGCCGAACTTATTAATCTTGTTGGAAATGTTAGTCAAACAGAGCAACGAGATTCAGTCAGAACAAACGAGTCAGAATCAGAGAATCACACGCTTGGAGCAAACCAACAAGGAAATCTTGAGTCAACTGAGGGAGTTAAACGAGTTAATTTCAGAGAACAATCACGGCGAAGAGGTACAAGAACAAATCGAGTCAATCAAGGAGACACAGAAGCAGGTACTAAACTTGATGGCGGGACAAGCACAGAACACAGAACGGTTAACCTCGGCGATGAGTCAGAGTTTGAAAGACTGGCAGAACTCCAGACAGCAGCAAGACGAAGTATTGAAGAATTGGAGGCAGAATACAAAGAACGACATCCAGACGGGGATGGGAAGCGTCAGTCGGAGCATCAACAACCTAGCCGAAGGAGTGAACAATCTCAACCAGAAACACAACCAAGTTATCAACCATCTCAGCCAAAAACACAACCAAGTTATCAGCCATCTCCACCTAAGAAAAGCAGAGGATTCTCACGTTAATTGGACTTGGGGCAATGTAATCAGTTTAGTTGCCGGCTACTGCTTTCTGACAGTTGTTATAACGGCGGTAACATTTCAGTTTATTCCCCCAAAACTATCAGATGACGGGTTAGCTTACCTACAGGCCATTTATCAAAGATTGGGGTGGTCAAATACTAAGTTACAAAGGATTGAGAAGAAATTGGGGACTGAACCCAATCAGAGGTAGGCTTTCTTGGTTCACATAAAAAAATGCAATAAAGGCAAAACTTGGCTTTAAACGTAACAATTGGTTATGTTATAGGCAAATAATAGTCCTCTAATCAGATATCATAGGAAAAGCCAATAATTTTGTCCTTAAACTCGAATAAGTTATTGACTTGTCTGAGTAGCTGAGATTATTACTCCTAAGAAATATTTGAGTTAAACCAACGCTAAAAAAGGCTGCACAATTTCTGCTCCTGTCATATTTTCCTGTAAAAAAACGTGAGAATTAAATCCTTGGTCACAAAAGACCAATTTGGGCGAGGGAGATACTAAAGAGCGAAACCAAACGGCAAAAGCAGCACAGTCAAGTATATAACCATCTAAGCTAATTCCCTGTAAATCTCGATGTAATGCACCATCGATTCTTTGTCCAGTTTCAGGGCTTGTAATAATCCATTCTAGACAATAGTAATCATCTGGATTAGTGACTGTCTTAAGCTCAATTTGTGACCAAGATTTCTCTAAATCTTCTATCAACGCATCTGGGTTAATTCTCCATTCCGTTGATTCTGGGGGTGTAATGAGGTATTCCATGTTGGGATTCTCCTTATTAATTAAGACATAACGACAAGGCGACTAGGAATATTAAACTGTTGTAGCAAACTTTCAAAAAAAGGGACGGCTTCTTCAATGTTATATAGCAATCGCCAAGGCGGTTAGGACGCTTTCACAAGCACATCTTCCATAGCATCCGCTTATACAATTAAATTAATTGATTCGTTTACGAATTCGACTCTTTAACCATGACCAACATTGTTCGATTTTATTAAGAGCAGGTGAATAAGATGGTAAATATTTTAATTGACAACCGGCTGATTCAATTAACTCTTTAATCTGTCCACCTCTATGAAAAGTTGCGAGAGGCTGCAATTGCTATTTGTCCAGGCTTTAAACAAGTGTTTAACCAAGTTTCAAATACGGTTCGGTTTATCGCTCCTTCAACCGTAAATGTGGCGAATAATTTGCCATCACACCAAGCGGCTATCATATTAACACGCCCTTCTCTTTTTGTTTCATTTCTTTCTCGATAACCATAAGTTTTTTTTCCGAGTGAATCCAATTTTTTTTAAAGCTCTTGATCTTGTACGATCACCCGTCGCCTGGCCATAGTTTCGCCATCTCAGCTTGAGTTTTATTGAGACTTAAACCATATTTTGGCGTAATTTAAAATCATATTTTGGCGCGGTTATACGGAGTTTGAGGGTTTTTGCCAACCCTAGTTTCAACCATATTATGTCGTTGAGTTCGCAAAATCAATCATATTGTGTCGTTGAGTTCGCGCTTGTTAAAATTACTGCCAAGTCGCCTTTTATTTTTTAAGTCAAAGATTTTTGACGACAAAATATCATTGAAAACGACAAGATATGATTTATACTTAAAGAAGCCCAAGGTCTCAAACGTCCTCCCAATCGACCTAGTTGAGGAAAACTGATTGAATCCAACAGAATTTGCTCATTGGTGTCAAACCCTCTGTCTCGACTCAAAAACAATCGAGTTGATTGAGCGAATTCGGACTGCTCCTCCCACTCGACGAGTACAAGGAAAGGCTGGCAATGTAAGCGGAACATACCCAAGCCAGAAAATGGGAGTAACAATTCAGTTCGAGAGTCACCGGGTCGAATTATGGGCTATTTACCAAATGGAGCATTGTGAAGAGGTATTAGAATTTTATGACCAACCAGAGGGCTTTAAGATTCGCTATAAAAATGCAGCCGGACGAAACATTGGGCATTATCATACTCCAGACTTTTTCGTACTACGTACTGGAGGTGCGGGATGGGAAGAATGGAAAACCGAAGCTCAACTGATTAAACTGAGCGAAAAATATCCGACTCGTTATCAAAAAGCCGAAAACGGTCAGTGGTACTGCCCACCGGGTGAAGCTTACGCAAGTCAGTTAGGATTAAAATATTATGTCCGCTCGGATGCGAATTTAGACAGAATTTATATTCAAAATTTGATGTTTCTGGAAGACTATTTGAAAGGTAGCGTTTCCATCAACGAGAAAATCACTACACAAGTCAAAAAACTTGTCACGGAAAACTCTTCAATTACTTTTTCGTCCGTTAAAAATAGCATCAAAGGCATTCGAGCTAATGATTTGTATGCAATGATTGCGCTTGAACAATTATATGTAAATTTATCGGAATGTCCTTTAATCGACCAAAAGTCAGTACGCTTATATACAGATAAAGCCACTTACGACGCTGTGTCAATAATTAAACAAGTTTCGCTCCCTCTTTCAAAAGTTGATAGAGAAGTTGAACCTAACACAGTTATTAAATGGGATGGAAGAGTTTGGAGATTATTAAACCCTGGACAAAAAACGATAACTTTATTACCTGAAATTGGACAACCAATACAGATAAATCGGACTTTTTGGGAATCTTTACTTGAAACTGGGCAAATTAATTTTATTACAGAAAAAGAATCATCAGTTACCGCTCAAGAAGTTCAAACTCTGATGAGTGAAGCGGCGCTCCGGAGATCTTAAAGTAGCTAATAATCGTTTTCACTTAGTACAAGCTTATTTATCAGGTCAAACTGAAGAATGTCAGAACGTTTCGCAGCGTACATTACAACGTTGGTCGAAAAAATTTCGAGAAGCAACTGACAAGTACGGCTGTGGATATGTTGGTTTGTTACCACAAAGAAAAAAACAAGGTAATCGGAATGCGAAAACACCTCCAGCAGCACGAGAATTACTGGAAACTTTTATCACAACCCATTTTGACACACCCAGACAGGCTCCGGCAGCGTCAGTTTACCGAGCTTATAAAAAAGCTTGTACTGAGCAAAATTTAATTGCACTCTCCCATAGTACATTTTACCAACGCCTGAAAAAACGTCGCGCCCCTGAGCAACTAAGCAAACGATACGGAGCGACCATAGCTTATAACCAAAGTAGTTGGTATTGGGAGTTAAATGCTTCTACACCACGCCACGGAGACCGGCCAGGAGCGATTTGCCATCTGGACCATACACAGCTAGATATTGAATTACGTTCTTCTACCACAGGGCGACTGTTGGGACGACCTTGGATGACTCTACTGACTGACGCTTACAGCCGTCGTATTCTGTCAGTTTATCTAACTTTTGACCCGCCCTCTTACAGGTCTTGTATGATGGCTTTGCGAATCGGCGTTCAGCGTACAGGGCGCTTTCCTGAGTCATTAGTAGTCGATGGAGGCAAAGAATTCCACAGTGTTTATTTTGATAGCTTACTAGCAAGGTATTACTGTACAAAAAAAACTCGTCCTACCAAGAAACCCCGTTTTGGCAGTGTAATCGAGCGGCTGTTCGATACAACCAATACTCAGTTCGTCTATAACTTGTTAGGGAACACTCAAGCTTCTAAACAACCTAGAACCCTTACGTCAGATATTAATCCAAAAGGGCAAGCCGTTTGGACTTTAGGAGATCTTTACACTTATCTTCAACAATGGGAGGGGCGAACTTTACGATACAACCGAACATCCCGCTCTTTTTACCACACCTCTACTGGCTTATGAACAAGGGTTAATTTTAACAGGAGAAAGAGAGCATCGGCATATCGCCTACAATGAAGATTTTATTTTAGCTACCCTTCCTTCTTCCTCTTCAGGAGTTGCCCAAGTTCAACCTGGGCGTGGAATCAAGCTACATTACCTTTATTATTGGAGCGAAACTTTTCGTAATCCTGAACTAGAGCGAACTAAAGTCTCAGTTCGTTATGACCCGATGGATGTGGGTGTGGCTTATGCCTATGTACAAGGACGTTGGGTTAAATGTATTTCTCAGTATTACAGCATTTTTTCTGGGAGAAGTGAAAAAGAACTGTTTCTAGCATCAGTTGAGATTAAACAATTGAAAAAACTCACCAATATTTCAATTCCTCTGTCGGCTCAACGTTTAGCTGAGTTTTTATCTGATGTCCAAAAACATGAAACTTTATTAATGCAAAGATTACGAGATTTAGAAGCAAAAATGATTCTCGATAGTTTCCTCACCGAATCCCCAACTGAACAAGAAATAAAAATGCCTATTTCTAACCCTAGAAGTAGTTCAATTCCTCAATCCTCAAAACAATTAGAAGTATCAGCCTCCAATCAAGCCACTTACCCAATTTCTCTTTCTGTCGATGTATCAGAGTTGCCAATTTTTGAGGAGTACAGATAATGGAAGACTTTGATTTAGACTTCGACTTGGAAGCTGATTCAGATCCTCAATTAGCTAGTTTTAAAGAATATGCAGTGCTACACCCTAACTTGAAGGAAGTTAGCCAAGCTTTGATGAGTGCTATTATCGAGCCGGGCGGATTTGCTCATGTCTTAGTTTATGGACCATCGGGGGTGGGCAAAACAACAATGATTAAGCGTCTAGAAAAAAGGTTTAATAGTCAAACAAATAATGTTTCTCGAACCCCTAAAAATAAAAATAGTGTCTCCTCTCAAGGGTCGTTACCATTACTTGTTTTAGAAGTTCGCTCATCTGATGATGGTATTTTTAATCGGGCTAACTATTATCGTATAGCCCTGGAAACTCTCGGTGAACCCTTTTATGAACGTCGGCTACTGGTTGATATTAATACTGAACAAACTTGGGAAAAAAAAGGACGTAGTCGCAGTAAAAATGCACAATTTAATGACTCAACCGAATTACGTCGAGCTTTTGAAGATGCTTTAATTAAACATGGAGTACGGGCTGTCATTTTAGATGAAGCACAACATTTGATGAAAGTTGGTAATGGTCAGAGTGCCAGCAAATTATTAGACCAATTAGACTGGATAAAATCCATAACTAATGTCACTGGTGTCCTTCATGTTCTTATTGGAACTTATGAACTGTTAAGTTTTCAAAATCTAAATGGTCAAGCCGCACGACGTGGACTCGACTTACATTTTAAACGCTATCAATTTTCGGTTGAACAAGATCGTCGAAATTTTCAAGCCGCTTTATTGGCTCTGCTTAAACAAGTTCCTCTTAATACTGATATCGAGTCATTGATGCAGCAATGGTTTTATTTTTATGAACGCTCGATTGGGTGCGTTGGCGTTTTAAAGGACTGGCTTATTCGGGCAAGTGGAGCGTGTCTTCGTCGAGGTGAAGATACTTTGACGATAGAACGAATACAGGAGTATGCTTTTAACCTCGCGAGCGTGCGAACGTATGGCTATAGATGCAGTTGAAGGAGAGCAACAATTAATTTACTCCGCCAGTCGCCAAGACCATTTATCTCGATTATTAAACATGGAAGGGATTCTTACAAACTCTACTCAAGAAAAAGAATCTTCAGATGATAGTAGCACTTTTACAAGTCCTTCACTCCTCTCGACAAAAGCAACTTCAATAGATGACACAATAACTCCGACCTCCAATACTCATTCTCCTAGGCGAAAACGTACTTCAACCGCTTCTAAGACTTCCGATGCCTCTACTGTTAAAAAAGGAAGAAAAAAAACGACTTCAGTCAAAAACGATGAAATTGTCTCTCTACCCCATAATAATGAAACTTTATCAGAAGAGAGCGTAAAAGTAGAAGAAGCTGATTCCATTGATGCTACATCAACACAGAAAAAGACAAAGCGAAGAGTAGGAGCGCGTAAACCCAAACGCGACCAAGTTGGGTCCGAACCCGAAAAAGCCTGAACCTGTTTGACTTATCTGTACAAGTTTTAACAAGCAGGATGAGCGCGTAGCGGTCGGAAGGAGTGAGCGTGTAGACCATTTCGGTCTCTTAGCTTTAAATAAACATCAGCCACCGAATCCGAAAATCCTGCCACGGGGGGTCTGGGGGGAAACCCCCCAGGACTTAAAGCGTAGTGAAAAGAGACAGCGAAGCGAGCGCTTATTCATAAATTTATCAAATGGCTTTCTCTTATAGTAGTCCTTTTTTTCAAGCATATTTTGTCGTTCGCGCCAAAATATGGTTTAAGTCTCATTTATCTCCATTAATTTCCACAAATTCAACAAATTTTTCCCAGTCAAAAATTTTATGACCATTTCCTCGCGGTTGATTTTTCTCTAGAAGTTGGTTGTAGCGTTCCATCTCCACCGCTTGTTGATGACTTTTGGCGAGGAGCCATAACGCTGCATTATCTAAAAGATCCAGGCGTGCCAATTCTGCTTGAAATTCGCAGGGTACATCCGTCCAATCTGCGGGACTACCAACGGATTATTTTGTGTTACTATACTTTATAGCAAATTCTTTTCACTCTAAGTAATGCTCAAGGTCGTCAAAATAAGGCTGTATCCAGATGAACAACAACGGCAATCATTGGAGCAATCCTTTGGAAATTGTCGCTGGCTGTGGAATTATTGTCTTAATCTGATGAATGAGACGTATAGAGACACAGGAAAGGGCTTGTCTGGATATGAAGTCAAGAAGTTAATCCCTCAACTCAAAAAAGAGTACGAGTGGCTATCCTTGGCTTATTCTGCCTGTTTACAGCAGGTTTGTCTGAATCTAGGTGTGGCTTTCAATAATTTCTTTGAAAAAAGAGCCAAGTATCCTAGGTTTAAATCAAAGCACGGTAGGCAGTCAATACAATATCCTCAGAACGTTAAGGTGGCGGAGCAAAGTGTGACCATTCCTAAGATTGGAGAGGTTGAAGCAATTATTCATAGACCAGTTGAAGGGAAAATTAAGACTGTAACCGTATCAAGAAATTGCTCGGGTCAATACTTTGCTTCCGTGTTATTTGAAGATGGAAAAGAAAAGCCTTCAACATCTTCTGAAGGAAAAGCAATAGGGGTTGATTTAGGATTAGCCCATTTTTGTATAACGAGTGATGGGTCTAAATATGATAATCCTAGATTCCTAAAAAAACACGAAAAGAATTTAAAGGTTAAACAGCAACATTTATCTAGAAAGCAAAAAGGTTCTAATAATCGAATCAAGGCTAGAAAGAAAGTTGCAAAGGTACATACAAAAATTACTAACTGTCGTGAGGATTTTCTGCATAAACTATCACGTAGGATAGTTAACGAAAGTCAAGTTGTAATTGTAGAAAATCTTAATGTCAAAGGCATGATGCAGAATCATAAACTAGCCAAAGCTATACATCAAGTTGGTTGGGGTCTATTTTGTACCATGCTTAAATACAAAGCGGAACAAGACGGAAAAGTTTATCAAGAAGTAGATAGATTTTTTCCCAGTTCTAAGACTTGTCATATCTGCTTAAATCAAGTTGGCAGTTTACCGCTTGACGTAAGGACATGGACTTGTGAGTATTGCCAAGCCAAACACGATAGGGATGTAAACGCAGCGATTAACCTCAGAGACGAGGGACTACGAATTTTGACGGGGCGTATAAACCCTGGAGGTTTCCTCCAGGGACAGCCCCTCACCTCCGGGACGGGGGATAAAGCCTGTCGCCCAGATGTAAGACGCAGTAATCGAGGACGCAAGAAATCGACTACTGCGCTATCTGTTGGGTAGGAAGCCAACGCTCACTCCTTCAGGAGCGTTGGTAGTTCACTGTCGGGATACTAGAAGTTGTGTAAGCAAGGTCAAACCCTTACCCAGTCTTAGCTTGAGGTGTATTTTTGAAAAAATTTTTAACTTTTTTTTCTTACAACTTGTGAGCAAATTTTTCAGGATCGTCTTTCCCTTCAAACGCTTGACGAAGTGGGGTGCGCTCACGCGCACTCTTAAATAGAGACTCGCGTCTAGACGCGGAGTGCGAAGTATGATGAAAGATAATCATGTTTATCTTTCATCATGGGGACGAGGAAGCTGGCAACAGCGATGGAGTTGAAACTGATACAGATGTGGCTACACGGCAAGTCTCCCGACTCCCGCCGCTCGTATATGCGCGACATTCAAGATTTTCTGGAGTTTACCCATAAACCCATCGAGCAAATTACTATCGCTGATATTATTGATTGGGATAGCGCTCTAGCCCTACGTTATGCCCCCACCTCCCGCAAGCGAAAACTGGCCGCTATCAAGTCTTTGTTTAGCTTTGCTCACAAAAATGAATTAATTTCAACCAATCCAGGGGCAGCAGTCCCCTCACCGAAAACCAAAGACGCGATCTCCGAAAGGATCTTGACTGAGGACGAATGGGAACGGATGCTATATGCTGAACCGAATCGTCAGCATCAATTAATGCTGACATTACTCTACGAGACTCGCGCTAGAGTTTCAGAATTTTGCGCTCTCAAGTGGAAAGACATCAGAGAAAAGCCGGATGGGGCGGCTCTAGTTACCTTATTCGGCAAGGGAAACAAAACCCGTAAAGTGACGATTACCCCTCAGTTGTGGCAAGTCCTGAAAGCGACCAAAGCCGCCGATGCTAAAGGAGATTCGCCCCTTTTCCTCAATTACAGGCATAAAGCTTACTCGACAGTTCAAGTATGGCGCATCGTCAAAGCTGCCGGAGAGAGGGTGGGAATATATGGGGTCAGCCCCCACTGGATTCGACACACAGGGGCAACACATCAATTAATCAATGGTAGCCCGCTTCACCTTCAGCAGCAAGAATTGGGACATTCTGGGTTAAACACGACCAGTAAATATTTACACATTTTGCCGGGGGATTATGGAGCGCAGTACACGAAAGTTAAGCTGCCATTTTAAATAGTAAAGTACCCCACCCTACTTGCGATTACCCGATAATTTCAACCCCTTCTAACTCGAACTCAGTTTGAGGCATGATTTTTAGATTTACTTAAGATTTTAAATAGTTAAGCAATGATTTTTGAGAGTGGGCGGTAGGGATTTTTAAACAGGAGTAGTGATCTCTGTCCCAACAAGAGTAGTTTCATTACCTCGCTATAAAAGCAGAAAAGATCAAGTGTCTCTTTCTTAAAGTAAAAAATAAGATAATATAGGTAGGAAACAGTATATATCAAGAAATATGAAGGAAAAATCAAGTATTCAGATCTTCTTGGCTCATGCCAGTGAGGATAAACCACAGGTGTTGGAGCTATATAACAAACTCCAAGATGAAGGCTACAAACCTTGGATAGATAAAGAAGACTTGCTACCAGGGCAAAGCTGGCCAGAAGAAATCCCCAAAGCTATCCGTAACAGCGATATATTTATTGCCTGTTTGTCCTCAACATCAGTTCTGAAGAGGGGGTATATACAGAGAGAGTTTAGATTAGCCTTGAATTTTATGGCAGAAATGCCAGCCGGACAAATTTACCTTATTCCTTTGAAGTTAGATGAGTGTGAAGTGCCAGATTTGCAGCAAGTCGACTATGGAATCGCGTTAAAAAATATCCAATGGTTGGATTACTGGAAACCAAATGGATTTGAAAGGTTGCTCAGAACTATAAACAATTATTTTTCTTAGTAAATTCTACATTTGTAGTCAATTTAATTGGAGTTAATAGCTAATAAATTTTTGGCAAGAGGAAAAATGACAGAAAAGTCAAGTATTCAAATTTTTTTGGCTTATGCCGAAGAAGACAGAGAGGATGTGTATGAATTATATGAAAAACTCGAAAGCAAAGACTACAAACCTTGGTTAGCACCGAAAGACTTAAAAGCAGGACAAATTTGGCCAGAAAGAATTTCCCAAGCAATTCGTGAAAGCAGTATATTTATTGCCTGTTTTTCTGAGACATCAGTTAAAAAACAAGGATACGTGCAGAAGGAGTTAAGGCAAGCTTTAAATCTTATGGCAGGAATGCCAGTCGGACAAATTTACTTTATTCCTTTAAAATTAAATAACTGTGAACTGCCAGAGTTACTAATACCAAATATAGGATATTCGTTACCTGATATTCATTATATTGATTACTGGACAGAAGATGGATTTGATCTGTTACTCAACTCAATTCAAGAACAGTTTCCTCAAAAAATTGATACTTCATCTCTCATACCTCCTATTATCCAGAAAATAATCGCCGCTACTAATGCTGGCGACTTTTGCTATATATTTAGCTCTCAATTTAATCATAAAGAAGAGCTTTTGAAAGACTTCAAAAATGAGTTGAACTCCAAGCCTGATGAAATTATTTATAAGATGGTTAGCCAAATTAATTTTAAAAGTTTTTTAAATAAAAACACTAAATATTCCTTAAACGATTTAGATAAAGACCCAAGAGGACTGATCAAGAACAATTCTGATAAAAAAATTTTTTTTATCCTTGATTTTTTTGAAGCAGAAGACAATAATTCTAGTTTAGAAAAAAAAATAGAATATCGAAAAAAAGTTTGGTTAAGTCTTCAATTAATGTATAAGAAGAAACGTAATCAAGAATATAAAAACGTTAGTCTAGTTTTTCTAGATACTCTCCCCAAATCAACAGAAACAGTAAATAGTAATTTTGAAAATATAATACTAGGATGGAAAATTTCTGTCCAAAATTCATTATATCCCAAAGGAGAACCTATTACAGGGCTATCAGCGCATTTGAAAAGGGAAAAAAATATTCACGACTGGATTTTGTCTTGGACGAATGGTCATCCCTATCTAATACAACAGCTTTGTCAACTCGTTTGTTCTCCCGAATATCAAACCAACCCCAATCAAAAAGAATCTAATTATATTGATGAGTTGGTTAAGTCAGAAATTATTCAACCTTTAACAAATAGAGGTTAAGAATGTTTTTACAAGAGTATTTCGATAATCTTAAGAAGAAATTGTTGTTTAACGATTCTCCTCAGCAGGATTCTCAATTTCCTGATGAGTATTCTCAATTTCAACGGCTGATTATTTATCAAAAAGTTCTGCTCAACCCATCAAGCTCCCATTCAATCAATAACTCGCAAAACCTTGAATCATCCAAGCAATACCTAATTGAGCTTGGCTTAGTTATTGACTGGGAATCTAACTTACAAATTGCTAGTCGACTTCATCAAGAAATTATAAATTTAACTTGGATTCAAGAGGAATTAAAGAATAATTTTATTTATAATAATATCTCCGAATGGTCATCAGCCATTTCAAATTTGTTAAACTTACTAGATCAAGAAGAAGATTTAAAAAGTAAAATTATTGATTTAGTTATTGATCTAATTACACTAAATTCTAATACAGTAGAGGGCATTGAAGAGCGCATTGAAGAAATAATAAAATCAAATATTATTGGAAACTGGGACAATCCTCAAATACCTTGGGGACAGAATCTATTATCAAATTTAATAACCAATTTATTATTAGACAATTCAGAAGACAAATATCGACAATTCCAACGTCTCATAATCTATCAAAAAATTCTTAATTCTTCATTACCTAAAGCTTACCCTGATACTCATCCAGTTTACTCAGCCCAAGAAGAGTTAATTGAACTTAATTTAGTAAACCGACAAGAAGGGGATTTTTTAGCTTTAACCAATCCTTTAAATGAAAAAATAGTAGATGCAAATTTTATTCAAGAAAACTTAATCAGAAACCCTTTTTATCAAGAAATACAAAAATTGTCAATTAAAATTCCATCATCTTTAGACAATCTTATCGAAGAGTCCATTAATAAACTTTCAGAAACAGAGCCAAATAAAATTCCCAAACTTAAATCAATAATAACCCCTCCCCCGAATGGGTGGCGAATTTTACAACAAAAACTAATTTCATGCTGGAATAAATTTGGTCAATTTATTGGTAAAGTGAGAAGGCGCTGGAGAATATTTTTGGGGTTATTTTTTATGAGTTTAATAATAGTAATATGGATTCCTCCTTACAACCCTTTTGTCAATCGGGAAATGGGAAACAACGCAACTGAAGCTCGAAAATCTTTCCCAAATAATCAATTAGACTCCCTTATTTCAGCTTTACAGGTAGGTGATCAATTAGAATCAAAATATAAAAAAGCAACTAATTGGTCTAATTATCCCACTCTTACCCCTATATTTGCCCTTCAATATATTTTCAACAATATTTATGAAAAGAACTACTACAAGGAACATGATTCGCCTGTTTTAACCTTAAGTTTTAGCAAAGATGAGAAATATTTAGCATCAGGGGGTGATGATGGCTCAATCCGAATTTGGGATCTAGAACTGCCTACAGAACAACCATTTAAGAACCCCCCAGTCTTAATAGATCCAAAACAAATAAACCAAGGTAATCTTAAAAGTATTAGTTTTATTCCTAATACTAGCCCTCCTATAATTGTCACAGGAGGTAACAAAGGTCAAAACTTAAAATTTTGGGACATATCAGGAAAGTCTAGGGGGGAATTTTTTATCGATAAGTATGAACATGGAGAAATAGGAACAATCTCTTTAAGTTCTGACGGTAAACTCTTAGTAACCCTTTTAAAATTAGAGGCACAGAATAAAAACTCTGTAGTTCAATTGGCTAGAGTTTCCTGCAATTCAAAATGTCATGTAGAAAAGATTGGAAACTTACCAGGAGACAAATTTACCACTGTTAGCTTGAGTCCAAAATTAAATGAGCAAAAATATGTAATTGCTACGGCCAACAGAGAAAACCAAGTCCAATGGTGGACAATATCAGAGGATAATAAAATTCTTCCCTTAGAAAATTATCCTATAATTAATACAAAAGAAAGGATACAAAGCATCTATTTTTCCGCCAATGGACAATTCCTTGTTACTGTAGATAATAAATCAGGAAAAGTCCAATTATGGGAACTCCAAAAAAACTTAAAAAGTGATTCTTTAGACCTAGGTAATTCTAAAAATATTCGTTTAAGCTTTGTTTCGTTAAATATTAATCAACGAAAGATTGAATATTTAGCGACAACTGGTCCTAGTGGTAAAATTAAATTTTATAAAGTTCCTGCCTCTTCTGATAGCCAATCGAACCCATTACTAACTCTCGATGAATTGAATCATGATATCAGCGACTCCTCTAATCCTGTCAGTAGTATTAGTTCTAGTCCTCAAGGAAAATATCTCGCAACTGGGGAAGAATCTTCAACGATTCGACTTTGGGATTTATCTAATCTGAAAAAGTATCATGAGACGATTTTTCTTGATGATGAAGGAACTATTAAAGATCTTAAGATTGTTCAAACTCAAAACGGAACTCAATATCTTGCTTATTTAATAGAGAAAAAAGATAATAAACGAGATTCTTCCAACAGTTCAACTCTTGAATTGAAAAAAATAAGTGATAAAAATAAAATGGATTTAAAAAATTACTCTGTCAATCAAATCAGCTTTTTTCTAGATCTTGATAATGACAATCAGTCCCCAAATAATAGTCGGTTAATGACTGTCGCCTACAAAGATAACAAAAGTGTAGTTAGTCTTATGGATTTTGAAACAGCAAGCTTAAAAGAGTATGTTGTCGTTGATTCCAATAAGATAACTCTAATCGCTGGAAAAGACAACTTTTTTATAACGATCTACAACGACAATAAAAAAGCTTATCTTTATCAAGGGAAAGATTTAAAAAACCCAAAACCATTAAATAATGATTTTGATAATATTATAAATGCTAACTTTACCCCAGATGGAAACAAGCTAGTTACCATAGCAGAAAATGGTCAAGTTAAACTTTGGAATCTAGAACAAAAAATTCTCGATAAAAATTGGCTTTCTGAAACAGGACTAAAACAAATTAGCTTTAGTCCAGATGGCAAATATATCCTCGGCCTTGACGAAAAAGGGCAAGTAAAAATCTGGTCTTGGCCATCTTTTTAGCCGGAAGAAAAGCCTTTACTCGAAGATTTAGAAGAACTTGCTGACGAGAATAAAATCACAAAGGTAGAATTCAATCCTGATTCATCTTTTGCCCTAATTGCTACAGCATATAGTGATAACAATCAAATAAAACTTTGGGACTATAAAGGTCGTCAAATAGCCCAATTTGAGGGAGATTGGAAGGAAACGGTAAGCATTAGTTTTACCCCAGAGGGGAAATACCTTTTTGCCGCAGGTGATAATGGCATAATCCAACAATGGAACGTCGGAGAAATTAACTTAAATACTTTATTAACAAACGGTTGTAATTGGTTGGATTTTTATTCAACCACCCATCCTACAGAATATAAAAAAGTAGGGCAAGGCTGTGGCAAAATTAAAACATCGGTTTCCAAATCTTAATTAATTTATCCCTTCCCCCACTTACCAAAAAACGCCCATCCGGACTAAACGCCACCCCATAAACATCACTTTGATGTCCGGTTAATGTACATAAAAGTTCACCGGTTTTTACCCTCCACAACTTCACCGTATTATCGAAACTTCCACTCGCTAATGTCTGTCCATCAGGACTAAACGCTACCGCATAAACTTCTTTAGAATGTCCCCTTAATTGATGTAGCATTTCTCCCGTAGTTAAATTTAACACCTTAACCAGCCTATCCCGACAACCACAAGCTAATATATTCTCAGCCGGACTGATAGCTAAATCCCAAATTAACCCCATATATGTACCCAAACTTTTCTCTAACTTACCCGTCTCCAGATTCCAGCGCTTAATTGTATTGTTGCCATTACTACTGACTAAAATTTTCCCATCCGAACTAATCGCTAAACAACAAATCGCACTATCCTCTTCTGTCAGTGTCTGGCGAAATTCGCCACTTGGCAAATTCCAAATATTCAGCTTTTTGTCTGCTCCCCCACTCGCTAAGGTTTTTCCATCAGGACTAATCACCACTGCAAGGATGCGGTCAGAATGACGCTTTAAAAATTTTGTCTCATCCTTTAACAGATCCCATACTTGCAAATAACGCAGGTCGCTACCACTCACCAGGATAGGTGCAATAGGACTAATGGCAAGCTTATTAACTCTAGCAGCTACAGACACAGTTTCAATCAATTCTCCTGTTTGCCAATTCCACAGCCTAATCGTATTATCATATCCACCACTAGCAATTATACGATGTGTTTCCTCAGATTCCTTCCAACACCCAACTGCCAAAGTCCGCACAGAATCTGTATGTTTCTCTAATGTCTGCACTAATTCCACCCTTTTCCATTTTTTAGATAAGTCTTCTGAAGGCTCTGATTCTTGTTCTTCTTGCTCAATTTCTAGCTCTTGTGAAGGGATAGGTTGAGACTTGCTCATCAATTCAAACAACTGCTCAACCTTCCTCTCCAATTTTAGACGCTCTTTGCTGACAATCATTAGCTGCTGCTGCAACTCTTCTACCTTCATCTTAAGTTCATCGCGCTCCTGGGTGGCAATCATTAGCTGCTCCTGCAACGAATCGACTTCTCCTGGTCGCATTTCTATTAACTGTCCTAACTCATGCTTAAAATACCAAAAATCTTGATTTAATTGTTTCAACTGAAACCCAATTTGTAATCTTTCTTCTCGCATCTGGGTCAATTCTTCTCGTAATTGGGAACCCACAGACCTATCCCTAAAATCTAATATACCTAACTCTTCTAAAACCCATTGTTCCCCGTCAGGACTTCTCGACACTTGAGCCGCTTGAATCAAGGTAAACTCCTTCGTCTGAGAAGCTTGATACCCCTCACACTTAAACAAAGATTCAACCGTTTTCATCATCTGAGCATTAATTTTAATCGTATCCTTGGGAACTAACCAAAAGTTCTCCGCTTCAGTCCCAATTACCCAATAATTGCCATTACCCGTTTTTTCCAGACAAATCTCCCCTGCTAATGGGTTCTCATAACTCTGTGACATTAAAGACACTTTAATCGCTACTGCTGCCAACACCTGTGGACAATCTTGATATAAATCCACTAACTGCTCGCTCGTAATATTCAACATAGAGAGTTTTTCCCCAATAACCCCTCCAACGACCCGGGAAGCTTTCAGCATCCCCCAAGGATGACTCCCCTCTTCCAAGGCTTTTTCTAAGGCTTGAAATTTCTTTTCCAACTCAATTAGCCGCTTAATTAATTCTTGTTCTTGCTGTTCCATAAAAAAATTTTTTGACTAAGGTTTAGACAAGGGCTTAAAGCCAAATTCAGCACCTTTTGGAGCCGGAGCATCTTTACTCGCTATGACCAAAACCGGTTGAGAAGAACGTTCTCCCTCCTGAAACTGCAACGCTTTCCCAGAAGCTTCAGAATTTACGTTGATAGAGGCTAAATTTGTTGGAATATTTTGGCGAGTTGGATTAGTGGGACTGTTTTTAATCGCTTCAATCAATGCCTCAGTTGCATCAAAACCCGCCACCGTCCGCCAATTAATCTGTCCTCCCCAAGACGGGTTTGCTTCGGTTTGGTAATTATCAGAAGGGGTAACGGGTGCAACCACCACCATATTCTCAACGGCATTTCCTCCCTGAATTAACGTATCTGGGAGATAAAGCGCGTCACCCCCTAATATTTTCATTCTTCCCTTAATTTCCTCAGCAATTCTAATGGCTACCGATGTTGTCTCCGTACTAGGTAGTAAAATTGCCGTGTCTCCTCCTGCCTGAATACTGCTGTCTACATTTGCCTTAACATCAAAATCAGGAGGATTAATATCTATCCGGTCTTTAATTATCGCAGGGGGTAATTGACTTTCTATTTCCTGCAAAAGGCTTTTACTATAATTACTCTGAGAATCATAAAAAATAATAATATTTTTGGCATTTAAATCATTGGTAAGGTAATCACCCATAACCTTTGCCGTAACTCCATCATTGGCCACTGTCCGAAAAAAAGTATTTCCTTTTAGAGAGGTACTGGTAGAAGTGGGAGAAATCATTGCTATCCCCTTCTCTTGATAGCAAGGCAATGCCGCCTGAGAAGCCTCACTAGAATTATGCCCAATCACCCCCAAAATTGTATCATCCTGACTAATTTGTTGAGCAATTCTAGCGGCAACCTGGGGGTCATTTCCATCATTAAAAATCATTACTTCCAACAAGCGATTTTCTGCCCCCCCGTTTTGATTGAACTTTTCCTGAGCATCCGCTACCCCCCGCAAAATTTCTTGGGCGGAAGTGCCTTTATTATCAATGGGTACGACAACCGCTACTTTAAAGGGAGATTTTTTATACCTTGCTAAAGCATTATTATAATAAATTTTCGGTTCAGGGTCTGTTCGAGCGGCTTCTTTTGCTTTTTCAAAAAACTTTGCCGCCGTTTCATAATTTCCCAGCTTAAAATCCTCAATCCCCCGCTTAAGATCTAAATTAATATTATTCTGAGAAAATAAGTTTCGTTCCCCACTGCTAACCCGTTCCGTTTCTAGGTTGGGTCCACTAACCATACATTGACTCGAACTAGAAGGCTTCACAAATTGAGAGCGCAACCCATAAGCCGCCACTCCCCCCAAAGCCAAAATAACCGTCGCTCCCCCTAGCATTAACCCTATTTTAGACCCTCCTCCTCCTGGTTTTATCATAGCTTCTCGTGGCAACCCACAATCAACACAATGGGGATAATTGGGACGATTTTCAACGGGAGAGTGAGACTTACCTTTTCCTTGGTATTTGGGATTTTTCGGAATTCCGTCACAAGTCCATTTTTTATTATAATTCATCTGTTTAGGCTTTAATTAAATCAGTATTGCTTTCGGTTCTATCTTAGCTTAGAAGCAAAAGGAACTGGGCAGAAGTTCAAGCATACTCCCCTGATTCAAACTGTAAAACCCCTTTTTCGGTTAATTCCCACTCTTCGCCGCTTGCTCTAATGACTGCTGGTTTGAGCAATTTAAATCTTTTAGAAAAATCTGGCTGATAGCCAAAACAAATAAATAATTCTTCAAAAAACTGAAAGTTATTCTCATTTAATTTTAAGGTTTTTATAGGAACTAGATAAGTTACATTTTTTACAGGGATAAGCCAATACATCCCATTAGTTTGAAGGCTTAACCTCGGTTTTTTCTGTCTTTCGTAATTGGGGTTGATTATAGTTTCATCGGTTTGAGAAACCCTGAGCGCATTAGGAGCATAAAAATTGGGATTCTGATTATAAGACAAAACTAACTCTTCATATAAAAGCGTAAATTCTTCATTTTTAGCAGGGATAAGTTTTGGGGGTTGTGGAATTGATTCCGCAGTAAATTCTTCTACAGGCGGCAACAGGAGAATATTTTGGGCTTGATAAATTTCTGCTTTAATTTGCTCAATACTTTTCTTAATATTTTCTAATTCTTCATTATATTTAGCTTCATTATCGGGTAAAAAAGGCTGATTAATTAACCCGTCTATTCCCTGGATGGACTCTTCAATATGTTTTTCGATTAACTCTGGTTTATCAAATAAGTTCTCTTCTGATTGATATTGATAAAGCCGAGTCAAGATTTTATCTTTAATGATGATGAGGATAAAAATAAAAATCCAAAAAGTTAATAAAATTACGATAATTACTTCTCCTTTTATCGGAGATGGATCTAAGGTTTGATTGGCTTTTTTTAGATGTTTTTTTAAGTCTTTATTCTGATTACTTAAATAAATAATTGCCTTATTTAACTGTTGATTAGTATTGAGACGACCTGGAATATTTAGAAATATTTGAACCTTATAAAGATGCTTGACATCAATTTTATTACCTAACAATTGAAAAAAGGGATCTAATTTTTTTTCTATGATCTGAATTATTAAATCAATCTCTTGATGATTGTTAGCCGCTAATTGCTCTCTCAACTGCTCAGTTGCTCTTTTTAATTGCTCAAGTTTTTCACGAGGATTTTGATAATCAACGTCGTTTGGACTAAGTTCTTTTCGATTTACTTTATCTAAGTCATCAATAAACTTATTCAAACTCCGCTCAAAGGCAGAATAAGAAATATTTAATTGCTCCATTTTTTCAAGTAAAAGATGCTCATCTCCTTTGAGTTTTTTCTCATTTACAACCGTTTCTTTCTTTTCAGCAAGGCTTATATAATTATAGCATAAATAGCCATCAAAAGAGAAGAAAAATAATCCTAAAATTAGCCAATATTTACCTCGATTGCTCCTCATCATAAGTCCCCGACTCCACCCACTCCTGTCCTAAAACCTGTAACAACGCCTTCAATCCTAAAATAAATGGTGGTTCTCTAGAAAAATGTTCTTTTTTATTCAACAAATAGCTTTCTAAATGTCTTTGAGTCTCATCCCATAACTTCTTATTCTTGTCTCGTTCAGGGGAACGAACATAACCTTTAAGCGGCGTAATTTCCTCAATATCCAAATCCCTCAGCGCCTTATGAAACTCATATAAAAACTTTGGTAACTGCACTAATTCTGGTATTTTAAAATCTATTACTTCCTCACCCTCTTCAAGTTTTAAACGAGATTCCCTACTAATCCTTTTAGTGTTCTCTTGGTTTTCCCGATTATTAAAAACTTTCAAGAGAAAATCTTCTCCAGCAATTAAGCCCTCATTAATATTATTTTCTATTTGACTTAACCTTGTATCATTCAACACTAACCCACAGGCCACTTCATCCCCCAAATGCCGAGATAAGCGTGTTAATTCTTCAGTATCTTCAAACCCAGAACCGGCACTTAACATCCGACTAAATAATTCATTAATTTCGGAATTTTTATTAAATACGCCTCGATTATCTAACCAATTTAAAATATGTGACCCTCTTCCCCCCAGATAAACTGGAGTAATTTTATTCCGTTTATATTTCCCCTCACGGCCGAGAACTTCAAGAATAATTCCCACATAATAATATAATCCCGCTAACCCTATACTCGTCAGTCGTACTAAACCCTGTAAATCTGGGTCATCCTGTAATAAAATTCTTTCACTTTTTAACCAATGATGACTTTCCCAACGTATCCAAACATTTAACTTTCGCTCAAAAGCTTCTCTCGTTAAATCTTTCCATCTCCTGCGGTCAAGGGGGTCAAGCTTGAATTTTTGTTCAACGAATTTAAGATTACTTCGCAAAAAATCTCTGAATAAATCTTTTTCCCCTAATGAAATTGTCGTCTGATGAATCAGTTGATTATCTTCCCAAATGCCAATATCAGCAGTCCTATCTAAAAGATAAACACAAGTTGTATAAACTAAATCATACTCCTCAAAATCCCGAAAATACTGAGCAAAAGCTAAACTGTCAGAACGGAGGTTATTAAAATTAAAATCAGGACTTTTTTGAATAATCCCTGTAGTTTTTTCCAGTTCGGTTGTTAAATCTTGCCAAAGAGAAACATATAATCTTTTATATCGTCGGGATAAGGGGGAAGGATAAGACAAAAACCATTCGATTTCCCTTACCCCTGAATAAGCGGCTAATGCTGTAATATGTAATGCTAAATGTTTTAAAAATACTTCTATATAAGGGAGATTATTAACCGACCATTTTAAATCAGTTTTAACCCACTCTTCCTTGGGGTCAAATCGTGAACTATCTGGCACATAAATCCGACCATCTAAAATCGGTAATAGCTTCTCATTCTGGGGATTTTTTCCATTCATCGTCAGGACAGTTGGCAAAGGCAATGGTTTCTCCTTGGGGAGAAAAGCTTGAGGAATGAAATATTCAAACAATACAGTTAACCGAGTTTCTGAGTTACTTTCCGTCACTTGATACAATAAATCTTCCATTTTAAGCGCTTCAGCAACCCCTTTATCATTAACATAAACATTAGTAAACAAAGCTTCAAAATCAACCCCAACTTTCCACTTCTTTTTTAACTCCACCGTTTCGGGGGACTTCAGTAAAATTAACCCAATAATAGTTTTATCCCCATCTAAACAATGAATGCACTCAGGAAAAGACTCTAAATGCACCATTTGATAAGTTCCCATTCCTTGTTTAAAAGAGTGAGTATATCGAGCATTAGGAAAACTAACTTGAAACGTTGACTCACCCAATTCTGCATCATAATAAAACCCATAATACTCCTTCCATCCCTGCGCCTGAAAATTCGGCCAAACCTCCAACACCGGCAACTGGTCTGTCAGTAAATTTTTCTCAAACAGGGTATAATCTTTAGATAAAGAATAAACTTTCGGATTCTCATTACTCTTATCTGACTGTATCCCACTCAAAGGTAAATTGAGGGTTAAACGGACTTTATTTTCCTCTCCCTTAAGCATTTGAAACTTAATTTTACTGACCAAATCTTCAGGGGTAAAATAATCCAACAATATCTGATTTAACGGAATTAGCGGCGTTACCCGTCTATCATTAAAAATAATTGAATCATTATTTTTCGTTTCTGGTAATAAACCACCCGGTAACGCCTCATCTAAATAAATAAAATACAACTCGTCTAAAAATAAATCATTTTTTTCAACGACAATAACCTCTCGATTATTTTTTAAATCCTCTAATTCTTCTGGAGATAAAGACGCTAAAGTTTTCCGTTTATAAATTAAAATATTCTCAGTATTTTCCTGCCATTGCCTTGCTATATCATCATCATAAAGCAACAACGGTAAACTTTTTCCTTCCTTGACAGCAGAAGCAATTACCCTAACATTAGAAAGCATCCTTAACCCCCTCCTCAATAACCTCTAAACGACTTTGTAACCCTTCCATTTGAGAACGTAACACCTGATTTTCTTTTAATACTTGTTCCAATAAACATAATAATTTTTGGCGTTCTTGTAACCTCCCATCCCTTTCTTGACTTCCTTGAAAAATTTCCCCTAATCCTAATAAATACAGTTCTCCTTTATCTTCCAGCTTCCATTGTTTTCCATTGGATAACCAAGAAACCTTAGCCGGACTCATTAAGAAAAATTCTGAGTTTTGACTTTTTACTTCTCCTTGAAAACTAAATAAATGTTGAACTGTTTTTAATTTATAAATATCAAACTTAAGACTGACTTTAGGAACTAACAAATGAATTTCATTACCTGTGCGGATAATCCAATAATTCCCCGTTTCACTTTCTTCTAAAAAAATATTCCCCTCAGTGGGTTCTCGAAAACTTTCAGGCGTTAACGCCACTTTTACGGCATAAGCTGACAAAAGTTGTGGAATTTCATTATATACTTCTATTAACTGAGATTCGGATAACTCAACTTTATTTACTTTAGCTTGTTGTAAAAAACCAGTCACCCTAGCAGCATTGGGTAAATCATGATTAGAGGAAGAAGAACGATTTTTAATTTCAAGTAAACTTGTTTCTAATTCTCCTAATTTAGTTTCTACAAAATAAATCGCTCTCATTAAATACTCAACCTTTTGAGTCATTGGATTAATAGGTTGATTTTTTTTATTCATCTGTTTA